>CAYTDI010000038.1:0-23108 GCA_964436595.1 uncultured Eubacterium sp. | reverse complement strand
AGCACTTGACTTTTAATCAAGTTGTCCGGGGTTCGAATCCCCGATGTCTCATTAGAAAGAAGATAAGCAAATGTTTATCTTCTTTTTTTGTACAAAATATTAAAATAAATTTAATTGAAAATATAACCGCTAAGCACTATAATTGTAATATCTTGTAAGAAAATGGAAATGCTTATTATAAGGAAGAATGTAATACAAACATAAGATTGGCGGTGGAATAATGCTTGATATCACAGAAAAAGGATTAACAGCAGCAGAGGTAGAAGAACGGATAGAAGAAGGACGAGTGAATATTCTATCTACTTCTGCGACAAAATCAATAGGGAAAATCGTGTTAGAAAATGTCTTTACGTTTTTTAACATGATTTTTGTGTTTATTGCAGTAATTTTAATTGCAGTAGGAGCGTTTAAGGAATTAACGTTTATTGTAATTATCGTATTGAATACGGGAATCGGAATTGTACAGGAATTGATTTCCAAGAAAAAGCTGGATGATTTGAGCGTGTTGGCGAAGACCAAGGCAAAGGTTGTGCGGGAAGGTCAGATTTATGAGGTAGATACTGAGGACTTGGTAGAGGATGACATTGTATATTATGGTGCAGGAAGTCAGATTCATGCAGATGGAAAAGTAATTGCAGGAGAGATTCAAGTTAATGAGGGCTTGTTGACAGGTGAATCTGATGAAATTACTAAGAATTCGGGAAAGGAATTGTTTTCAGGAAGTTATGTAATCTCAGGTGAGTGCTATGCCAGACTGACAAAGGTAGGAGAGGAATCCTATGGTGCAAGGCTTACCGCAGAAGCGCAAAAGACCACCAGACAAAAGAAACCGGGAATGATGAAGTCTTTGACATATTTGTTGTATATTATCGGCGCGTTTATTGTACCGATAGGAATTTTACTGTTTTTGCGTCAGTATGATGTGCTGGGATTAGATGTAAGGGAAAGTGTAGAAAATACCGCTGCTGCGATTATTGGAATGATTCCAGAGGGATTGTATTTATTGGTAAGTGTTGCGTTAGCTGTAAGTGTTGGAAGACTGGCACAGAAAAAGATTTTAGTGCAGGATTTAAAGAGTACGGAGACATTGGCACGAGTAGATATGCTTTGTGTGGATAAGACAGGAACTATTACCGAGTCAAAAATGGAAGTGTCGGAGATTATAAAATTAAAGGAAGATTTATCCGAAGAAGAGGTAAAAAAACAGCTTGGTGAATTTGTAGACAATATGGCGGATGACAATGAAACCATGAAAGCGATAAAAGAATATTTTAATGGAAAAACTTCCGGTGGACGAAAAGCTGCAAAAATTGAAGCCTTTTCATCTAAAAATAAATATAGCTCTGTAACTTATGGAGAGGAAGAAGTATATTATCTGGGTGCGCCGGATATTTTGTGGAAACAGCCAGAGTCTGATGTAATAAACAAAGCAGAAGCATATGCCATGACAGGAGCGAGGGTATTACTTTTCTTAAAGAACGAAACACCGTTGGCATTAGTGGCACTTAAGAATCCGATTCGTCCTTCTGCTAAGGAGACGTTTCGGTATTTCAAAGAAAATCAGGTTACTATTAAAGTGATATCGGGGGATAGTCCTAAGACGGTATCTGCGGTTGCCATAGAAGCCGGAATCGAAGGAGCAGAAGCCTTTGTTGACATGACAACCATTCAAGATAAAAAGAAATTGGAAGAGGCAGCAGAAAAATATACGGTGTTTGGAAGAGTGAAACCAGAGCAGAAAAGGCAATTGGTACAGGCATTGCAGAAACAGGGGCATACCGTAGCCATGACAGGAGATGGTGTGAATGACGTACTTGCTTTGAAATCAGCAGACTGTGGAGTGGCAATGGCTGGGGGAAGTGAGGCTGCAGCCGGAGTAGCAGAGGTTGTTCTTCTAAATTCAGATTTTTCCGATATGCCGCAGGTAGTAGCGGAAGGAAGACGTGTCATTAATAATATTGAACGTACTGCTTCGCTTTATTTGGTGAAAAATATATTTTCTGTATTTTTAGCAATTATTTCGATTATAGCAGTGTTTGAGTATCCGTTAGTACCATCTCAGTTAACGCTGATGAGCTTTTTAACCATTGGTATGCCATCTTTTGTATTGGCGTTAGAACCAAATGAATCTAAAGTAAGTGGGAAATTTTTACGAAAAGTCATTTATCGGGCAATGCCGGCAGCATTAACAGACTTATGTATCATTATTATTATTGTAATGTTCCAGTATGCATTTCAGATTGACAGTAAACAGACATCTACAATTACGGCATTGTTGGTGACTGCAGTTGGATTTTATATGGTATATAAAGCGTGTGTGCCATTCCGAAAATGGCACTATGCATTGTTTGGTGTGATGAGTGTAATGTTAATTGGGATTATTGCGTATATTCCGAATATATTTTCTCTCACAAAATTGAATATGGGAAGTTTATTGATATTGGGATGTATGCTGCTATTAATACCAACCTTTATTATGTTTTTTAACCGAATGAGAGAAATAGTGACTGAAATTTATCAAAAAATAAAAATAAAAACACAAAGATAACAGTATATTTCGTTGAACTTAATTAAAAAAATAAAATTTGATTTGTAGATGAATGAAATTTTTTGCTTTTTGCAGGATAGTCCGTCAGAAAGAAATGGTATTGATGAAAAATCCTGCAAAAAAGTGTTTGGATGTTTTAGAAAAAATAAATCCAGAATCTTGAAATTTTTTTAAGTATATGATATAGTATTAAAGCTGTTGTGTGTATAATGCACATGGCAATAAATGCGGATATGGCGGAATTGGCAGACGCGCTAGATTTAGGTTCTAGTGTCCACGACGTGCAGGTTCAAGTCCTGTTATCCGCATTGCAGAACCCTTGGGAATATCAAGGGTTCTTTTTTACTTTATAGGAAATTATATTTTAGGAGGTTATTATGTCACAATTGAAAGCGCGAATAAATTATTTTTCAAAGGCAGAGCTTATGCTATGGAGTTCTTCTGTTGTTCTGATTGTATTTTCATTTTGTCTGTTAGACAGAGAAAATTATTTAACACTGATTGCTTCTTTGGTAGGTGTAACATCACTTATTTTTAATGCAAAAGGAAATCCCTTTGGACAATTTTTGATGATTATTTTCAGTTTGTTATATGGTGTCATATCACTTACTTTTTCCTATTATGGTGAAATGATTACTTATCTTGGTATGACAATGCCTATGGCAATCTTTGCGTTGATTTCGTGGCTGAAAAATCCTTATCAGGGAAACAAATCAGAAGTTAAGGTAAACTATATAGGCTGGAAAGAAATTGTATTTATGTGGATTATTGCAGTTGGTGTAACAGTTGCTTTTTATTTTATCTTGAATGGATTTCACACAGCAAATATTATTCCAAGCACGATTTCAGTTACAACCAGTTTTCTTGCGGTATATCTTACTTTTCGAAGAAGTCCATATTTTGCATTAGCTTATGTCTCAAATGATATTGTTCTTATCATTTTGTGGAGTTTAGCCAGTGCAAAAGAGATTCGATATCTTTCGGTAGTGGTCTGCTTTATTGCGTTCTTTATAAATGATGTATACGGATTTGTGAGTTGGCGAAAAATGGAGAAACGACAGGTAGATAATGACGGGCAGATAATAGATAGGCAGATAATAGATAAATAGACAGATAGATAAATAGATAGAAAAATAGAGGGCGGCAACGTACAGGAGAATAATACAATTCCCAGTATCAAGGACTGGGAATTGTCAAAGTTTTTAAATAATCTGCACCCCAATTGCACATTGCATTTAGAACAGGAATAATACTTTCGCCGAAATCAGTAAGAGAATATTCTACTTTTGGCGGAACTACCGGATAGACAGTTCTGGAAATCAATCCGTCCTTTTCCAATTCTCGCAATTGCTGAGTCAGCATCTTTGGTGTGGCTTGTGGAATTAATTTCTGTAACTGGTTAAAACGCAGCGTTTGGTCTATTAAATGAAAAAGAATGAGAGCTTTGTATTTTCCACCAATTAACTCTAACGTAGCTTCTACTGGACAGTCATAGGTACTTGGACATTTCATAAAATCACCTCGTTTGTTATACTATCTTTTTAGGTACTATATACCTTAAAAGTGCATACTTGCTATAAAGAAAACAAGTGATATAATTATAGCGGAAGTGAAAGAAAACATCAACACTTTCACGCATGCGTAAAAATAATTGAACATAAAATAAGAAAGAGGCGATAACAATGGATTTTATAGAAATTGCAAAAAAGAGATATTCTGTACGTTCCTATAAGAAGCAGAAAGTAGAAAAAGAAAAATTAGAAAAGATTTTAGAGGCAGCCCATGTGGCACCTACCGCAGCTAATTTACAGCCGATACATTTATTAGTGATTCAGGAAGAGGAAAGTTTAGCGAAAGTAAATAAAGCGGCAAATACCTATGCTGCACCATTGGTAATTGTTGTATGCGCAGACCACAAAAAGGCATGGACAAGACCATTTGACCATAAAAAAACAGTGGATATTGATGCATCTATACTTACAGACCATATGATGTTAGAAGCAACAGAATTAGGACTTGGAAGTGTATGGATTTGCTATTTTAATCCGGATGTACTAAGGGATGAGCTGCAATTACCGGATGGATTAGAACCTATAAATATTTTGGCAATCGGTTATGCAGATGAAGAACCCCAGAGCTTGGAAAGACATGATAAGACTCGGATTCCTGTAAGTGAATTAGTTTCTTATGAGAAACTTTAGAGATATAAGTAGAAGCGTTTTAAACTGAAACAGCAAAAGAGGAAAGAAAAACACAGAGACAGATATCTGGCTCTGTGTTTTTATATCATAGAAAGTATATTCTATTATAATTAATCATCCAAATAAGAATCCAAGAATTCCGGAAACCACATGGAGATTTCTCTTTTGGCATGCTCTACGGAATCAGAACCATGAACGGTATTGTCTGTTTTTCCGTGTCCATATTTATAACGGATAGTTCCTTCCTCGGCTTCTGAAGGGTCTGTGGTACCATTTACATGTCTTACTGTATTGACAGCATTTTCGCCTTCAAGAATCATGGCAACCAAAGGACTTCTGGAAATGAAGTCTACCAATTCCTGATAAAAAGGCTTATCCTTTAAATCAATATAATGCTGACGAGCAAATTCCTTATTAATCTTAATCATTTTAAGAGCCTTGATTTTTAATCCGGCTTTCTCATACATATCAAGAATTTCCCCTACATGATTTGCTTCCACCCCGTCTGGTTTTACAAGTGCTAATGTTTTCTCTACCATATCAATATCTCCTCGCTATATATTTTACTATACTATAACACAAAATCGGGGTTTTGTAACTAAAAATTGAACAAGTTTATAAGAAAAATTCTTCCAGTAATAGCCAATTTGCACGAAATAGGCGCATGATTTGCCAGTAACTCATTCCTCTTAAACCATATTCCTGTACTAAGCCAAATTTTCCATAAATACTGCGCACGTCTTCAAACCATACTTCGTGGGTTAGGCCGTTTTGTACATAAGTAAAAAAGGGGGATTGTGCAATTTCATCAAATTGAATGGGTACACCTTGGGAGATAGCAAGCTGCACCGCTTCAATATTTCCAATGGTTCGAGCCTTAGAAGTGCCTCTTACATAGGGAAGTGTCCAGTCATAGCCATAATTGGGAATACCAAGGTTGATTTTTTCGGCAGGAATCTTAGTAAGGGCATATTCTACCACTTCCCGTACTTTATTTAATGGAGCAACAGCCATGGCAGGTCCGTAGGTATATCCCCATTCATAAGTCATTAACAGTACATAGTCCGCAGCTTCCCCTAAAAGGGCATAGTCCTTTCCTTCATAAAGCAAGCCCACCTGTGTATCAGAAGTTTTCGGGGCGAGAGCCACAGAAACCGGATAACCAAGTGCATTGATGGCAGTTCGTACTTCCGATACGAATTGGGCAAAGGCAATGCGGTCATCTGCTAAAATATATTCAAAATCAATATCCACACCTTCAAATCCACGTTCCGTTACTTCCGAAACAAGGGAGGCAATTAACTGAGCTCTGGCTTCGTCACTATTGATTACTCTGGTAATCAGGTAGTTGCTGAACTGCCCATCCGCTCCGAAAGGAGTCAAGGTCAAAATAGGAGCAATACCATAATTTTTTGCAAGGGTAATCATAAAGGTATCATCCAAGGCAGGAGGAATCAGTGTGCCCTCGGTAGTAAATCCATAGGAAAAAATAAAAAGGTCAGTAAGGTAGGGCAGGGTTTGTTCTAACACCCAACGGCTGATAAAGGGATAGGCATAGCCGCCGAAATAGGCAGAACGGTTAGAGGAGACCACCAGAATGTCATCATCCGTAAGAGTATAAGAAGCCTCAGACAGCAATAAAGAATTACCTACTGCAAGGGCATAAGGATATGGAATCTGATTGGCGTAGGCAATATCTTCAGCAGATATATTATAACGTGCGGCAATGTCATCAAGGGTATCACCAGAGCGAACCGTATAAATAACCATAAGATTCCTTTCTATCAAAATCAAATAATGCTTGGTATAGGTTATGAAATAGAAAAAAATTTGTGAGCAAATGTGTTATGACAGGTATAATTTTTTGCCTGTCCTCATATTCTGTGATAGGAACATAAGGACAACTATAAGATGATGGAGGAAGTTATGACAGAACCAAAAAAGAGCAATGGAGAAATTATGCGAGGGAGAAATGTGTTAGAAGACGAACGGCACAAATCCGCATTTGCCTGTTTTTTAGAACAGCTCAATGATCCCCTCATTTTTATATTATTTGTGGCAGCCGCCATATCCATGCTGCTAAAAGAGTTTAGTGATATGGTGATTATTTTAGCGGTAATTCTGGTAAATGCAGTAATAGGTGTGATTCAGGAGGGAAAAGCACAAAAAGCCTTAGAAGCCCTAAAGGAAATGACAAGTCCAAAGGCAGTGGTAAAACGGTCAGGGCATATGCAGGAAATTCCCGCATCAGACCTGATACCGGGGGATATCGTGTGTTTAGAAGCAGGGCGACAAGTGCCGGCAGATTTGCAGCTCACCTCTGCGGTAAGTCTCAAGATAGAAGAAGCGGCACTTACCGGAGAATCTCTTCCGGTTATGAAAGATATCAGGAAAAACAATAAGGCATATATGTCTACCAATGTTACATACGGCAGAGGGGAAGGGGTGGTAACTGCTATCGGCATGGATACGGAAATCGGAAAAATTGCTAAAATGATACAGAATGCTCCCGTAGAAACAACACCTTTACAGAAAAGACTGGCAGACTTGGGAAAAGTATTAAGTGGTGTTTCCGTATTTTTATGTGTGTTGTTGTTTATCATTGCAGTATTGCAAAAAAGAGACATTATGGAAATGTTAATTACTGCCATTTCCCTTGCAGTAGCGGCAGTACCGGAGGGCTTACCTGCCATTGTTACTATGGTGCTTGCTTTGAGTGTGTCTCGCATGGTAAAAGTAAATACCATTGTAAAACGTTTGCCAAGTGTAGAAACCCTTGGGTGTGTCAGTGTGGTATGTTCCGATAAAACAGGAACGTTGACACAAAATCGAATGACAGTGACACGTTGTTATACCAATGGCAGAGTTTGCAGTACCGATGCACTCTATGAGCTGGAAGACAAGGACTTTTTATATGGATTTATGCTGTGTAATGATGCTTCTTTACAAGATGGAACTCCCATAGGAGAACCCACAGAACTGGCACTGTTAGATATGGGAGCAGCGTTTGGAATCGTGCGGGAACGCTTAGAACAGCAAATGCCGAGAATAGATGAAATTGCCTTTGATTCAGGCAGAAAAATGATGTCTACACTCCATCGGGAAGGAGAAAAAACGCTGTCCTATACCAAAGGTTCTCCAGATGAAATTTTAGAACGTTGCAGTTATATTCGAATTGACGGAAAAGACCTTCCCATGAGTCGGGCACACAGGGAAAAAATCCAAAGTACGTTAAAAGAATTTACGCAAGATGCACTTCGGGTATTGGCATTAGGTATGCGTACCGGAGTGACAAAATTAAGAGAAGACGAAATGATTTTTCTTGGAATGGTGGGAATGGCAGACCCGGTGCGACCAGAGGCAGGAAAGGCAGTAGAAGAATTTCGCCATGCCGGAGTTCGAACCATTATGATTACAGGAGATAGAAAAGATACCGCCTTAGCCATTGCAAAGGAACTTGGAATTGCAGAAAAATCGGAACAGTGTATGACGGGAGAAGAACTGGAAAAATTGAATCAAACCACACTTCAGCAAAAACTTCCCAAAGTCAGAGTGTTTGCCCATGTGTCACCGGAGCATAAGGTACGAATTGTCTCAGGATTCAAGGAATTAGGAGAAATTGTTGCCATGACCGGGGATGGGGTCAATGATGCACCGTCTTTAAAATCGGCAGATGTAGGGATTGCCATGGGAATGGCAGGGACAGATGTGGCTAAGAATGCAGCAGATATTGTTCTGACAGATGACAATTTTGCTACCATTACCAAGGCGATTGCTCAGGGAAGAAGTATTTATGAGAATATCAAAAAGTCCGTATTGTTTTTATTATCTTCCAATTTCGGAGAAATCATAACCATGCTTGCAGCAGTGGCACTGGGACTTGCAGCACCATTAAAGCCAAGTCACATCTTATGGATTAACCTGATTACGGACTCCCTGCCGGCACTGGCATTAGGTGTGGATGAGGAGGACAGTAAAAACTATATGAATCGCCCTCCTCGAGCAAAAACAGAAAGTTTATTTGCCGGTGGTGGATTAAGCTGTACGATTTTTTATGGTGTTTTGATTGCTGTTATCAGTACGGTAGCGTTTTTACACCTACCAGTGCAAATTATGCTTTCACAGGATATAGAAGTTTCTTTGGAAAATCTTCGTGCGTTGTTTGCAAATCAAGAGATGTTGAGCCGATGTCAGACATATGCCTTTACCGTGCTTGGTATGTCACAATTGTTCCATGCCATAGGAATGCGTGATGTAGAACGTTCCGTATTTGAGATGAATCATTTCAAAAATAAATTGATGATACTGGCATTTGTCATTGGAATTGCATTGCAGTTGATGGTAACAGAAATCCCTTATTTTGTAAACGCATTTGGCACTTGTGCTCTCTCAGGAGCAGAATGGGCAAAGCTGTTGATATTAGCGGCAATGCCACTTTTAGCCCATGAGTTGTTGGTATTATTTTCAAAAGTAGGTTCAAAGGAGTTTCAAAAATGCTAGCAGTATTAAAAGAACACCGCTGACCCAACAAACATTTTTTTGAATATGACAGGAGAGCTTCTTTCCAAGGAAACTACCCAAAAGAATAGCAAGGATTCCCATAAGAAAAGAAGCAACAATAGCAGTAGGAATGGAGAAGGGTGTAAGTGCCGCTCCAATTCCTGCGGCAGCACTGTCAATGGAAAGTGCAAACCCAAGAGAAACGGCTTCAGCAGGAGACAGCAGTTTATCACGGTCTTTATCAGCATTGTTTGCATGGTCACAGCAGGAATGGTCAAAAAGCTTGGTGATTCCAAGTAACAGTAATACCAGAAAGCTGATAGTGCAGGTTTGGGCAGGGGTGAGAAATCCGGTCAAAAGATTTCCGGTAAGCAGGGAAACTGCCAGTATCAGGCTGGAAATAGAGGTAAGAATACAAAGAGAAGAAAAAGGGATTCGTGTACGGCTGACGCCATAAGCAAATCCCGCAGCAAAAGCATCTATGGAAATTGCTGTAACCAGCAATAAGATTTCTAAAACAAATTCTAACATGGTATTTCACCGAATATACTATTTCTTTATGGTATTCTTTTTGACATGTCCATGTTCCCTAAAATAAACTTAAAAATGTGTTGAAAATTATAGAGATTATTTTTATAATAAAAGTATATATATTATGCAAAAATAGCGAAAAATGAAATGCGAGGAGGAAGTACTATGCGGTCATTTATAGGACAGGGAACAGGAAATGTGAATAGTGCAGTACAGGAAGCAACACGAGGATTAGAATCACCAGAGGCAATTATATTTATTGCACCTTTTGATATAATAGGCGAAGTGGCAGAGTTACTGAAAAAGCAGTATCCAAATACACCATCCATAGGAACAATTGGAACCAAGCTGGTAAATGGACAGGTAAGTGAAAACAATGTATCTGTATTGGGGTTATTTTCAGATGCAAAAGTAAGATGTGGAATAATCCAAAACATCAATGAATGTCCGGTTATGTCAGTAGGTAAGTTGGAAAAGAATATTGCTGAAGTATCACCGGGACAGGAAAATACCGTATGTTTAGAATATTGTACCGGAGAAGAAGAAAAGTTAGTAACCACGTTTACCTCCTGTTTTGAGAAAAAGGGAATTCAGTTAGTAGGTGGAACAACATTTGGCGTACCGGAGGGAAAAGCACCTGTGGTAGCCTATAATGGAAACATTTATGAAAACGCATGTGTATATGCGCTTGTTAAGAATACTGCCGGAAAAGTAAGAGTCTATAAAGAAAATATTTACAAAAAACAGAGTTCTAATATTTCTCACTTTGCTACTAAGGTGGATACTTCTAGGAAGGCGTTGATGGAATTAGACGGAAGACCGGCGGCAGAGGTTTACAGTCAGGAACTGGGAATTCCAAAGGATAAGATTATTGATAATGTATTGAAGAATCCTATGGGACGTGCCGTAGGTGACGAAGTGTTCATTTCGTCCATGATGAGTATGGAGTCCAATGGAACATTAGTAAATTATAAGCGTATCAATAAGAATGACTGTATCTATTTTCTGGAGTTAGGTGATTATCAGCAGATAGAGCAAGAGACAAGAGAAAAGATTCAAAATGATATGAATCATGTTTCCTTAGTCGTGTCAATTGACTGTATTTATCGATATCTGCTTTATGATGGAGAAGGGTATTTTACAACATATGCTAAGGATATGGCATCTCTTGGAAAACATATAGGAGTTGTTGGCGGCGGAGAACAGTACAACAATCAGCATGTAAATCAAACTATGGTTTGTGCTGTATTTGAATAGGAGGAACATCATGTTTGGAAAGAAGAAAACAGAAGAAATACAGGAAATAAGAAGTACATACCAAACTGGAAAAAAGGAAAATATAAATGAATATTTAAAATCTATGTCATATTTAAGTAAGTTTGTCATGGATAAAAAAGAAGCATTAGTAGAAGAAGAGGTAAAAACAGTCAGGGAAATTGATAATGTTCGTGAGTCTTATAGTGAAGTCATTGAGAACAATGCGAAAATCAGTGAGTCCGTGGACAATTTCCAAAAAGAATTTGCCAGAATCGGAGAAATATCAAGCGAGTTTAATGGCGTCATTCAAAATGTTACGGAAGTATCCAATGGTGCTTTGCAGGATATTCGGGATTTAAAGGAGAGTTCCGCAAAAGTGGAAACTCAGTTCGAAGAAATAGCAAAGATTTATGACGAATTTCAGAAACGTTTTGACGAAATCAAAGAAACTATGATGAATATTGTGGGAGTAGCCAATCAGACCAACTTATTAGCATTGAATGCATCTATTGAAGCTGCAAGAGCCGGAGAACATGGAAAAGGATTTGCGGTTGTTGCGGATGAGGTTACTAAGTTATCCATTGGTATCAAAGAGTTAGTAGGTGATGTAAATAAAAGTATGGAAGGGTTGCAGATAAGTTCAGAGAGCCTCACCAAGTCCTTAGAAGGAGCAAAAGAGGCATTGAATACCTCAAAGGGACAAATGGATAATACAGAAGGCGTATTCAATGAAATCCAAGAGTCCGTATCAGGTGTAGAAGATGTGCATAGAGGTATTAACGAAGTGGTAGAGAAGTGCAGCGGACAAGTGGATTCCCTTCAGAGAGATATGCAGGCATATGAAAACGACTATGCACAAGTTATGGAAAATATCAATGGATTAAAGGGACTTATGACACAAAAGGGCTTTATCTATGAAGATATCTCAAATATGATGGAACAGACCGAACCGTTAATTAAAAAGATATCGAATGAAATGGAGTAATATGCAGATAACATACCCGGATTATTATAAGAAGTTTTCCTGTACAGCAGACAAATGTATAGATACCTGCTGTGCAGGCTGGGGAATAGGGATAGATAACAATACGTTGTATAAATACAGCAGGGTAAAAGGTGCATTTGGAAAGCGTTTGCGACAGGAAATTGACTGGCAGGACAAATCCTTTCGCCAGCATGGCAAAAGATGTGCATTTTTGAATAATCAAAACTTATGCGACATTTATACCAATCTTGGGGAACAGGGATTTTGTACTACTTGCAGACGATATCCAAGACATATCGAAGAGTTTGAAAACATCCGAGAAATTTCTCTTTCCATGTCATGTCCGGAGGTAGCAAAAATCATATTAGAAAGTCAGGAAAAGATAACATTCATTGATAAAGAAAAAGAAAGTCTGGAAGAAACTTACGAAGATTTCGACTTCTTTTTGTTTGATAAATTGATGGATGCAAGAAGCTTTTTGCTGAAATTATTGCAAAATCGAGAGTATGCTATCGAATATAGAATGGGCATAGCACTTGGATTTACCCATGATTTGCAAAGACGTATTCAGAATCAGGAAATTTTTCAAATTGATGATTTAATCGAAAAGTACCAGACACCTCATAATATGGAGCGTTTGATGCGACAACTGGAAAAGTATCGAAATAAAGGGAAAGAAAAGATTCTTCTCATGGATGAAATGATGGAAGCATGGAACCGAATGGAAGTGTTAAATGCCAAGTTTCCAAAGGAAGTAAGGGAGTCTCGAAGAACTCTTTATGAGCGGGGAAATATCTGGTATCAGTCACAGTTTCAACTTTTCCGTGAGCAGATTTTAAATTATCCCATTATCCTAGAAAAGCTTATGGTATACTTTGTATTCACCTATTTTGGCGGTGCAGTGTATGATGAAGATGCGTATAGTAAAATGAAAATGGCAGTATTAAGTACGCTGTATCTTCGTGAGTGGATGATGGCACATTGGATACAAAATGGAAAAAAGTTGACGTTGCCGCAAATGGTGGAGATTTGTTATCGGTATTCCAGAGAATTGGAACACTCAGATTTTAACCTGAACACTATGGAGAAAATGTTAGCAAAAGAGTCATTGTTTTCCATGAAACATTTTCTTACAGTGATTATGAATTAGGGGACTGCTCTAGGGCAGCCCCCAATGAAAGGGTTGATATGAAAAACCTATTTAAAATTATCCCATAACAGCGGTTACATGAACGGATTTTCCAATCATGCTGTTGTCAAATGGAATCGTATTTCCGGAAATTTCTTTTCCGTCTACAACTAACTTAGAAATACCTTTTTCTATATGTTTTGGATTCAGTACTTCAATATGATAATCAATACCACGGAAAGTACGGGCTACTTCAAATCCTTTTAGATTCTTTGGAATACAAGGGTCAATCATCAGTCCATCATAGTCAGGACGAATACCTAAAATAAACTGAGAAACATTTAAAAATGTCCATGCAGCAGTACCGGTTAACCAACTGTTCTTTGCTTCACCAAAGTTTGGTGCATCTTTTCCGGCAATCATCTGAGAGTATACATATGGCTCGGTGCGATGAACCTCGCTGATTTCTTCCAAATAAGCAGGACAGGTTCTGGTATATACCTGCCAAGCACGGTCACCACGTCCGATAACTGTTTCAGCAATAGAAATCCAAGGATTGTTATGACAGAAAATACCGGCATTTTCCTTATATCCACCTGGATAAGAGGTGATTTCACCCAGTTCTACATGGTATTTTGTGTAGCATGGCTGTAACAATACAATACCGTATTTGGTATCCAAATATTTTTCTACGGATTCCATAGATTTCTGGCAAAGTCCCTGTTCCTTGCCGATTTCAGCCATAACACAGAAACCCTGAGGCTCTATGAAGATTTTACCTTCTTCGCAGTCTTTAGAACCTACTTTGTCACCATGTGCATCATAAGCACGCATGAACCATTCTCCATCCCAGCCGGCTTCAATGACTGCCTGTTCCATAGCAGCAATGGATTTTTCTGCTTCTGCGGCTTCGTCCTCCAAGCCACGATGACGGCAGATTTCAACGTAATCTTTACCATAGCGAACAAACATACCTGCGATGAAAATAGATTCTGCAACAGGTCCTTCTGACGGTCCAAAGGTCTGGAAAGATTCTCCCGGTTCTTCCGAGAAGCAGTTCAGATTCAGACAGTCATTCCAGTCTGCACGACCAATCAATGGTAGCTTATGTGGTCCAAGGTGGGTAACGGTGTAGCGGAAAGAACGACGGAGATGTTCCATAAAGTCAGTTGCCTTGGAATTGTCATTATCGTAAGGAGTGCGTTCATCTAAAATGGTATAATCGCCAGTTTCCTTGATGTAAGCAGCAGTTGCTGCGATAAGCCATAATGGGTCATCGTTAAATCCACTTCCGATATCAGCATTTCCCTTTTTGGTTAATGGCTGATACTGGTGATATGCACTGCCATCTTCAAACTGAGTTGCAGCAATATCAAGGATTCTTTCTCTTGCACGGTCAGGAATGAGATGTACAAAACCAAGTAAATCCTGACAGGAGTCACGGAATCCCATACCACGTCCGATACCGGATTCAAAGTAAGAAGCGGAACGAGACATATTAAAGGTAACCATACACTGATACTGGTGCCAGATATTTACCATGCGGTCTAACTTCTTTTCTTCGGAAGAAACGCTGAAGTGAGAAAGTAAACGCTCCCAATAAGAAGCTAATTCCGCTAAAGCGGCATCAGCTTTTTCTACGGTATTGAATTTTTCTAATAATGCTTCTGCAGGGGCACGATTAATCTGATTTAATCCAACCCATTTTTCTTCTGGTTTATTTTCTACATAACCAAGAACGAAAATCAAATCTCTGGATTCGCCCGGTTGTAAAGTAATCTTTAAGTGGTGAGAACCAACAGGAGCCCAGCCGCTTGCAATAGAGTCACCGGATGTTCCGTTTACAACTACGGCAGGTGCAGAGTTTTCCCCATAAGCACCAAGGAAAGTATCACGGTCGGTATCAAATCCGTCAACCGGAGCATTTACAGCAAAAACTGCGTAATGGTTTCGGCGTTCTCTGTATTCTGTCTTATGATAAATTTCAGAACCATGAACTTCTACTTCACCGGTACTAAAGTTACGCTGGAAGTTTGTCATATCGTCCATAGCATTCCACAAACAAAATTCTACATAAGAGAATAAATCAATTTCTTTCAAGCCTTTGGATATATTGGTAAGGGTCAGTTTATTTACTTCACAGGAAGCTCCTACGGGAACGAAGTCTGTTAATACGGCAGAAAGTCCGTTTTTACTTGCTTCAAAAACAGAATATCCAAGACCATGGCGGCAACAGTAAGTGTCAAGCTCTGTCTTGCAAGGCATCCAGCCCGGATTCCAAATGGTATCGCCGTCTTTAATATAGTAATAATGTCCATTGCTGTCATAAGGTACATTGTTGTAACGATATCTGGTTAAACGAAGCAGCTTTGCATCCTTATAAAAGCTATAACCACCACAAGTATTGGAAACCAAAGAAAAGAAACTTTCGCTTCCGAGGTAGTTAATCCAAGGTAACGGTGTTTTTGGGGAAGTGATGACATATTCCTTTCTAGTATCATCAAAGTATCCGAATTTCATAATTAAATCCTCCATATGCTATTATATATATTGTTAATAATGTTCCGAATTTCATAATTGTTGCAAAAATTTCAACTATTGCGAAAACGATTAAGTAAATCGGATTTATGGTTTGAGTATAGAGTATAAAAAACGAAAAATCAATGAAAAACCGCTAAAAAGTAGTAAAATCGGCGGTTTAAACAAAAAAGGGAAAAGAATATGGGCAAAATGCTTAAAGGGAGAAAAATAAGAATAGTTTTTGGGTGTATTTAATATAAGGAAAAATCCAAAAACAAACTGTAAAAATGCACAAAAACCAATTAAAATAAATGTGAAAAGTGTGGAAAAAGTAAAAAAAGAGTTGATTTTTTACAAAAATAAGCATATAGTAAAAGTACGAAAACGATTAAGTGATTCGTTGGATGAAACAAAGGAGAGTGCACCATGGTTTCGTTAAAAGACATAGCTCAAAAATGCGGAGTGTCAGCAGCTACAGTAAGCAAGGCACTGAATAATCAAAAGGATATTGGAGAAGAGACAAAGGAAAGAATTAAAAAAGTGGCAAAGGAAATGGGATATTTACCCAATTCAGCCGCAAGAGCTTTGAAGACAAAACGTTCTTACAATATTGGAGTTCTGTTTCAGGATGATGCCAGAAGTGGTTTGACACATGAGTATTTTTCAGGAGTGTTAGATGGAATTATGGTGGAGGCAGAGAGTCTGGGATACGACATCACCTTTATTAATACTCATTCAGAAAAACGACAGATGTCATATTTAGAACATAGTCGTTATCGTAATTTTGACGGAGTGGTTATTGTATGTGTGGATTTCAATAATCCCGGGGTGCAGCAATTGATGAATAACAATCGAATACCGGTAGTTACCATTGATTATCTTCATCAGAACTGTACAGCAGTAAGCTCAAATAATGTAAATGGGATGGAAGAGCTGGTACGCTATATATACGGGAAAGGACATCGGAAAATTGCTTATATTCATGGGCAGGATTATTCCTTTGTTACCAAGGAACGTTTAGCAAGCTTCTACCGGATGATGGAAGAACTTCATATAGAGGTACCGGAAGATTATGTGCAGAAAGCCAATTATTTGGAAACAAAGGCAACTGCAGAACAAACCCAAAAGTTATTGGAATTAAAAAACAGACCAACTTGTATTATTTATCCGGATGACACGTCTTTAATTGGCGGGTTAAATGTAATCAACAGTAAGGGATTACGGATTCCGGAGGACATTTCAGTAGCAGGGTATGATGGAACAAAGATTTCGCAGATGTTACGCCCGAGACTTACGACGATTCATCAGAATACGGCTAAGATTGGAAAAGCGGCTGCAGATCACCTGATTGCCCAGATTGAAAAACCGAAAACGGCTCTTATAGAAAGAGTTGTTATAGACGGGGAACTTCTTACAGGAGAATCAGTAGGAGAAGTACCCGAACAATAATATTTTCATTATTATCTTAAGGAGGAGGATTTACAATGAAAAAGAAAGTGGTAAGCGCATTATTATGTATCAGTATGGTAGCAACTATGCTGGTGGGTTGTGGTTCAAACAACAGCAGCAACAACAAAGAAACAAACAATACAAAGAAGGAGGAGAGTACAGGCGGTGAAACCAGCAGTACTGACGAAGGTGAAGTCTTAAATATTTACTGCTGGAACGAAGAATTTAAGTCTCGTATTACAGACCACTATCCAAGTTATGAAGAAGTGGATGCAACCACCGGAAAAATCGGTGATGTTACTGTAAAATGGAACATTACACCAAACGATGACAATGCATACCAGAATAATTTGGATGCAACATTATTAAAGCAGGAAGATGCAGCAGCGGATGATAAGATTGATATCTTTTTAGTAGAAGCTGATTATGCATTGAAATATGTTGACACTGATTACACCATGGCAGTAAAAGATTTGGGACTTACAGATGAAGATTTAGCAAATCAGTATCAGTATACCAAAGATATTGTTACCGATTCTAACGGTGTATTAAAAGGCGTTTCATGGCAGGGCTGCCCGGGTGCATTATTCTATAACCGTGAAGCTGCAAAAGAAGTTTTCGGAACAGATGATCCGGCAGAAGTACAGGAGCATGTAAAGGATTGGGCTGCTTTTGATGAAACAGCAAAAGCAATGAAAGAAAAAGGATATTCCGTTATGTCATCTGTAAATGACAGCTATCGTGTATATTCTAATAATGTAACTTCTAAGTGGGTAGTAGACGGAAAAATCAATATTGATGATAACATCATGAAATGGGTAGATGATTCCAAGAAATTAGTAGATGCAGGAGAAACTGGAACTTACGAACTGTGGAGTGATGACTGGAAGAAAGGTTTCTATCCGGAAGGAAATGTATTCTGCTACTTTGGACCTGCTTGGCTTGTAAACTTTAGTATGGCTGCAGATACCGAAGGAAGTATCGGATACGAAGGTGGCTGGGGTGCTACCGAAGGACCACAGGGATTCTTCTGGGGCGGAACATGGATTTGTGCAGCAACAGGAACAGATAATGCAAGTCTTGTAAAAGATATTATGTATCAGATGACCTGTAAAGAAGATGTTATGACTGAAATCGTAAAAGATGATGATGATTTCGTAAACAATAAACCTGCAATGGACAATATGGCTGCAGATACCAGCTATTCCAGCAAGATTTTAGGTGGACAGAATCCACTGGGCATCTTCTGTGCAGGTGTTGAAAACCTCGACTTAAGCAACCTTTCAGCATATGATCAGGGATGTAATGAAGAATTCCAGAATGCAATGAAGAATTACTTCGAAGGAAATGCAACAAAGGAAGAGGCACTGGATCAGTTCTACAAAGCAGTAGTAGAAAAATATCCAAACTTGTCTTATTAAGAGCCTGAAGTCTATCCTATGGAATCAGGTAAAATAAAGTAAATAGTAATTCCTAAAAGACCATGCCTGTCAGGCAAGTAGAGAGGCAGGCATGGCTTTTTCTATATCATTAGGAAATACCTTTTGTATGAAAGTGTGAGAGCACATAATTTTCCTAGGATATAAAAAACAATGGAGAATTTCAAGAACGGAAATTTTTTCCAGCAATGGGTACAGTGCTGACAGCAGCTCTGCCAAACCCAGTGTGAAGATATGCTGTGAACACTGTACCAAAGCCGAAGGAAAAGGAGGTTTAAGATATGAAGAAGAATGCGAAAGCAGTCAGATATAATAAATGGGGTTATATCTTTTTAATACCATTTATGGTAGTCTTTGTAGTATTTCAGTTGGTACCGTTGGTTACAACGATTTACAACAGTTTTTTTGAAAATTATATGTCAGGTTTGCTTCAGGTAGGCCCGAATTTTGTAGGTTTAGAAAATTATAAAAAATTATTTGAGGGTGGAGATGTCTGGGTATATGCAAAAAATACCATGATAATGTGGATTATGTGTTTTATTCCGCAGATTTTCTTATCCTTGTTATTAGGAGCATGGTTTTCAGATGTGCAATTGAAATTAAGAGGTTCCAGATTCTTTAAAACAGTGATATATTTGCCAAACTTAATTATGGCATCTGCGTTTGCAATGTTGTTCTTTACACTGTTTTCTGATAATGGTCCTATCAACTCCATGTTGATGCAGATTGGATTTATTGATACCCCTTATAAATTTCTTTCTAATACGGGAAGTGCCAGAGGATTAGTTGCACTTATGAACTGTCTGATGTGGTTTGGTAATACCACAATCCTGTTAATGGCAGGTATGATGGGAATTGATACATCACTGTTTGAAGCGGCAGAAGTGGATGGAGCAACTTCTACACAGGTATTCTTTAAGATTACGTTGCCGTTACTTCGTCCGATTTTGGTATATGTAATGATTACTTCACTTCTTGGTGGTTTACAGTTGTTTGATGTTCCGCAGATTTTGACAAACGGAACCGGTGACCCGATGCGTTCTACTATGACATTGATTATGTTCCTGAATAAACATTTGTACAGCAAGAACTATGGTATGGCAGGTGCGTTATCTGTAATTCTGTTTATTATCAGTGCTATCTTAAGCTTCGTAGTATTTAAGGTAACTGGTAATGATAAGAGAAAGGGGTAATTATTATGGAAAATCAAAAGAAACAAAAAGGTATGAGTATTCATGCAAGAAGACTTGTCGCCTATATTGTCCTTATCGTTGTTTCATTTTTCTGCTTGTTCTGGTTTTATGTGTTGTTTATCAATGCAACCAGATCAAATGGAGAATTGCAGAAAGGTTTTACACTGATTCCAAGTTCACACTTGTTGACAAACTGGAAGAATTTAGTAAGCGGTACGCTGCCGATATGGTCCGGTATGCTTAACAGTATTATCGTGTCATCATGTAGTGCAGTACTGTGTGTATACTTTTCTACTATGACTGCATATGCAATCCACGCATATGAATTTAAACTGAAAAAGTATATTTATCCATTTATTTTAATGATTATGATGATACCGACCCAGGTAACTGCTCTTGGATTTGTAAAGCTGGTATCGAATATGGGATTGGAGGATTCCCTGATTCCACTTATTGTACCAACTATTGCTTCACCGGTAGTATTTTTCTATATTAAGCAATACATGGAAAGTTCTCTTCCATTGTCGCTGATAGAGGCTGCACGTATTGACGGCTCCGGAGAGTTTAAGACCTTTAATGCGATTGTGTTGCCATTAATGAAGCCGGCAATTGCAGTACAGGCGATATTTACATTCGTAAGCAGTTGGAATAATTACTTTACACCTGCATTGATTTTGCATGATGACAAGAAGAAAACACTTCCGATTTTGATTGCACAGTTGCGAGCAGCAGACTGGTTAAAGTTTGACATGGGTCAGGTATATGTAATGATAGCATTTTCCATTTTCCCTGTTATCATTGTATACTTAATATTGTCAAAGCATATCGTTCAGGGTGTTGCTTTGGGAAGTGTAAAGGGATAAAAATAGAATTGGAATGAATAGCGTAGCAGTTTTAGCTGTTGCGCTATTTTTCTATGAAAAAACATTTTTTTATCCTCATAGTAAAGCTTTTGTGATAGAATATTCATAGACACTGTGGAAAGGGAGGAAAGAAATGAAGGAAAAGCTGTATACGATTCCCATTCAAGACGCATTTTCTAAGGATTGTGAATGTCCGGTTTGTGAAATGTATCGCAAGTTAGAAGAAAATGCCATTAATTATACCATTGGTCCAGGTGCAAGTTATATGGAAGAAGATATTCGAGCCCAAAGTGATAAGGAAGGTTTTTGCCAGAAACATTTGAAGATGTTGTATGAATATAACAATAAGCTGGGGCTTGCCATGATGTTAAAAACACACATGGATAAGACAATCAAGGAATTAGAACAGGTTTCAAAGACATCCCTGCTACAACCAAATTCGATATTTAAAAAGAAAGAAATGCAGTCTCATCCGATTACGGATTATATTGAAAAATCAGAAAAGGAATGTTTTGTGTGTGGTTATATCAATCAAACCTTTCAAAGTTATATGATGACGATTTTTTATTTGTATGAGCGAGAGGAAGACTTTCGTAAGCAGTTTGCAGAGGCGAGGGGATTTTGCACCAATCATTACAAAATATTGTTTCAACAAGCACCAAGGTATTTGAATAAAAAGTATTTAGAAACTTTTTTGACTACCTTAAATGAAAGTTTTTTGAATAATTATAAGCGTGTAAGGGATGATTTGGAGTGGTTTATCCGAAAGAATGATTATCGTTATAAGGAAGAACCGTGGAAAAATGGAAGAGATGCATTGCCAAGAGCATTAACAAAGGTAGGAAGCATTTGGAATGGAGAAGAGTCATAGTTATCAAAGGCAAGAAGTTATAGGAGGACAGAAAAGAAATGATTAATCAGATTTATAAGGAAATGTTAAATGGAAAATCCATTATCAGAGAACAGTCAGAGTTTGCAACAGAGCTTGGAAAAAAAATAGGTTATGAGAATGTGTTTGATTATAGTCTTGGTAATCCAAGTGTTCCGGTACATAAGGCATATACGGAAACCATGCTTCAACTATTGAATACGGAAAGTTCCTCAGCATTACATGGTTACAGTCCATCGTTGGGAAATACATCTGTGCGTACAAAGGTGGCAGAAAGTTTGAAACAAAGATTTGGACTGGATTATGAAACAAAGCACATTTTTATGACAAGTGGTGCAGCAGGAGCCATTGCCCATGCACTACGTTGTGTGACACAGCCGGGAGATGAAGTCATTACCTTTGCACCGTTTTTTCCGGAATATCGTGAATATGTAGGGAAAACAGGAGCGGTACTTAAGGTAGTTCCGGCTAACACAGAGGATTTTCAGATTAACTTTGATGCATTTGAAGAAATGATGAATGAAAACGTGCAGGCAGTATTAATCAATACACCAAACAATCCGTCCGGTATTGCTTATTCTGAAGAAACCATTGAAAAACTGACTAAGATTATGCGAGAAAAGCAGGCGGAATATGGACACGATATTTTTCTTATCAGTGATGAACCATATCGTGAAATCGTATTTGATGGAAAGAAAAGCGTTTATCCAAGTAAATACTATGACAACTCCCTGTCCTGTTACTCTTTTTCCAAGAGCCTTAGTCTTCCGGGAGAACGAATCGGTTATATAGCAGTAAATCCAAAGGCAACAGATGCAGATATAATAGCAGTTATGTGTGGGCAAATTAGTCGTGGAATCGGTCATAACTGTCCGGCATCCAGTGTTCAGCTTGCGGTAGCAGAGGTGTTAGATAAGACCAGTGATTTGTCGGTGTATGAAAAAAATATGAATCTTATTTATGATGAACTGGTAAAACTGGGATTTACCGTAGTAAGACCGGGAGGAACATTTTATATTTTCCCAAAGGCATTAGAAGAAGATGCTAACGCTTTTTGCAGAAAGGCAAGAGATTATAATTTGATTCTAGTTCCAAGTGACAGCTTTGGCGTACCGGGATATTTTAGAATGTCGTATTGTATTGATACGGAAAAGGTAGTGCGAAGTTTTGAGGCATTAGAGCGATTTGTAAAAGAAGTGTATGGGAAATAAAAAGAAATAAGAAAGAAATAAGAGAAAACAGGAAAAATAAGAGGAAACACGAAGAAATAAAAAAATGGAATCATCCGATGTATATGTGAAGTAAATCGGATGATTCCATTTTTGAAAAATCAATAAAATTTTGAGGAAATCCCATAAAACAAATTGACATTTTATGGAAGAATCCTTACAATAAAAACCAGTAAGGGCTTTGAGGGAAGAGTTAGATAAAGAATAGCAGGGTAGTTGTTCAAGGTTTATGATTCAATAAGCCACTAATTCAGTAAAGTAATCCAAAAGAAACCTACAATAAAATAATGTAAGGAGGAACGGTATGTCAAGTTTGTTGCAAAGACTAAGGTATACCATTGAGGACATTTTCGGAAAGAAAACCTATGCAGAATC
>CAYTDI010000037.1:0-23406 GCA_964436595.1 uncultured Eubacterium sp. | reverse complement strand
AGAAAAGAGGAATCACAGACTACGAAACATACATAGACAGTTTTTCCCATCAGGGAGAATTTGACCACAGAATGGATAAGCCATTTTTAAGTTTTGTTTCTTTGGTGTTGGATATTACCATAATAAAACCCATTATTGAAGCATGTACTGGAGAAGATTTGATTACTGGAGAAGATTTAAGTGATTTGGAATGTCAGCTTAAACTGGTATTTGCCGGTGTAGACATAGCAACACTGGGAGGAGCCATGGGAGCAACCCGACTGTCGGAACTGGGAATGAAAGAAGCACTTCAGACCATGGGAAAAACAGTAGCCGTAGAGTTTATGGGAAATACAGCGGTATGTGGGATTGGAGCCATAGGACAGGCATTTGACTGGCCGGTACCGATTACGATAATGCTGAGTCTGGTAACGGGAATTACGGTAAGTTGTGTGGGAAATAAGCTGGTATTTGAGGGAGAGGGATTCTATAGGGAAGTGCCTGTGGAAGAGATAGAGGAGATAAGAAAAGGGGGGAGTGGTAGTAAGACTAATCTATTAGATGATACGGGAAAGTTTATGGATGATACTTTAGAAAATAACTATCAAGCTTACATAAAGAGAAAGATAAGTAAAGGACAGACGCCTAAGGATAGATTAGAATGGAAGCAGGCGAGTGAATATTGGACTAAGGAATCACCTGTAGCAAGAGGAAATAATTTCAATGAAACAGTGCGAGAAGCAGATATTTATGATTATCATGAAATATATCTAGAAAATGGCAAAAGATTAGATTCATATGACCCGGATGCTGGAGAGATAATTTCTAGAAAAGCAACAGATTTGGATAAGATTAGTGAAGAAACATATAGGAGATATTTGTCAGAGTTTTCATCTAAATATTCTGAAGGAACAAAAATAAGATCTAATGCATATCCAGAACTTGATGGACAAGAACTGAGAGGACAGTATATATTAGAGATACCAGCAAGTAATGCTAATTTAAGTAATATTGATTATTATGAAAAAATTGCATCTGAATATGATGTAATTTTAAGGTTTATGGAGGAAGTACAATGATAGAATTAAATTCTAAAATCAAAGAAGCGTTAACTGAAATAGATTTTATTAAGAGATATGAAGAGGTGTCAAATAAATTTAATGCAGAAAGAACACCTTTAAAAAATCGATTGGTATATATTGACGGTGAAGAAGTTATGGAGATAATTCAAGATTTGGGATATTCTCCGTTGTTTGATAGTAAAGAAAAATTTTATAAGATTAAGGAAGAACAAGCGGAAAAGTTTACATTAGGAGTTCATATTATTCTACAAGATGGAATGGTTGATTTAGTTTGGGTAGTCAGAGAGAATGGTGAACTGCTTCTTGGGGCACCTTGGGGTACCTATTCAAGAAGAATGATTGATAGCAGTTACAGAATAAAAAAACCGATTTTTGGAACATATGAGGATTTGGAACAAATTTTAAAAATTACTTTTAAAATGTATGAAGACTTTAAAAACGTATTATCTCGCTATTAATTACAGATTATATTGAATTTATTATGGTTATACTTTTGGACTCCCAACAACCTATAACCTCTGCACATCTATTAATTAGCAATCATCGTTGTTGTGAAGCAATTAAGCATCCGTGATGTTAATTAATAGACACTAGCGAATTTTTTCGAGTTAGATATACGAAAGGGCATTGCGAATTCAATATGCTGATGTAATGCACTCTTAGCAACAGAGTGTTGCGAAAGGGTGCGTTTTTCTGTGGAAGTTTACTGTAAATGGTAAGGGCTTTTTATAAAATTCAGTCTTACAAGCAGTAATTCAGACATAAAAATTGGTCAAAAAAGAGGTAATCCAAAGGAAGATGTTTTTCATTTTGGCAGTAGTGGAATGAGATGTATCTTCGTATATTCTGAATAATGCATTTAGACAAAAGTGTCGGACAAAGTTTTCAGACTATACTGGAAAGCTATACAGTATCGGCATTTCTGCTAATAGAGAAATATAGTTGCTCCACAGAACTGATGTTTTAATAAATGTTTGGAAACCTTATATTATCTAATTTTATGTAAGAAGAATCCAACCCTGCATTATTATTTCGATATGAGGTTTTTTGTTAGTTTTCTTCATATTGTGGTGGTACAAGAAGGATACCCATTTGCTCATCTTTATAGCATAGAACTGCAAGAATATATATTGAAACCTTAGGAAGACAAGTGTTTATCAAGATTTGACTGCAATTAAGTTTTGCTTTAAGATGAATTATGACATTCAGAGACAGATAACTAACAATTCGCTGGGGTCTCATAAATACAGGCAATTTCCCATCAGGGAGAATTTGACCACAGAATGGATAAGCCATTTTTAAGTTTTGTTTCTTCGGTGTTAGATATTACCATAATAAAACCCATTATTGAAGCATGTACTGGAGAAGATTTAAGTGATTTGGAATGTCAGCTTAAACTGGTATTTGCCGGTGTAGACATAGCAACACTGGGAGGAGCCATGGGAGCAACCCGACTGTCGGAACTGGGAATGAAAGAAGCACTTCAGACCATGGGAAAAACAGTAGCCGTAGAGTTTATGGGAAATACAGCGGTATGTGGGATTGGAGCCATAGGACAGGCATTTGACTGGCCGGTACCGATTACGATAATGCTGAGTCTGGTAACGGGAATTACGGTAAGTTGTGTGGGAAATAAGCTGGTATTTGAGGGAGAGGGATTCTATAGGGAAGTGCCTGTGGAAGAGATAGAGGAGATAAGGAAAGTTGAGAGTGGTAGTTCCTCTGTAGATGATATAATAAAAGGAGTAGAAAAAGGGGATATCCCATTAAGTAATAATATTCAAAAAGGTAATTATGGTGAGATGAAGATGGATGCATATTTTGAAAGTCAGGGATATGAGAGAATAAGTCTCAATAAAGTAACTGATTTGAATACACCAACGCATCAAGGAATTGACGGAGTATATTACAATCCAAACGGTCATCCGCCATATATAATTGGAGAGGCAAAGTATGGAAGTTCAAGGTTGTCGACACTTGTTGATGGAACACCACAGATGAGTACAGAATGGATTGAGGGTGGCAAAAGTACGTCAAGATTAGAATTAAGTGTTGGTAAGGATGTAGCTGATGATATATTGATAGAAGGATATGATAGTGTTTTGGTGAATATAAGTAAAGATAGTAATATTATTACACATAAGTTAGATTCAAATGGAAAAATAATAAAATAGGAGAGCGTTTTATGAGAGATGTATTGATGAGTGAACAGTATTTTTCTGAATATATTCAAGAAGAAACTCAAAGAATAAACAAGTTTATGAGTAAATTGCAAAATAATGAGGTTAGGGAGGATAGAATTTATTCAGTGAAAAAAAAGGTAGATGCTATAAAATTTGGATTATTAATATCGAAATATTCATATGGAGAAGATGTTAGTAAGTTAGAATCAGACTTTATAGAGCTACTAAATGATATGCCATTATATTGGAATCAAAATTCAAGTTATGTAGATATGTTATGGATGATGTCGCTTGCAATTTTATTTGAAGTAAGCAAGGAACAGTTTTGTGTCATGTCTGATTTGGTAGAAAAATATAATCGCAATGATGCAGTATTAGATTTTTTTATTAATTATAAAGTACATGGGGTTGTTGGAAAAATAGATGGCAATTATTCATTTGGTTTTCCGTATGATAAATTAGCAGATATCATGGTGGACAAGGAGAAGTGTGCTGATGGTTTAAAAGAGTATTTGCAAAAATATTGGTATATGGGACACAAAGATATGGTATGGTATGATATTCATAAAGCAAAAGAAAAATTATACTATGGATACTGGAGTTTTGAAGCAGGTGCCATTGCAAAAATACTAAATTTAGATGATAGTAGTTTAAAGGATGTACCATATTATCCATATGACTTGGTTCACTATAAAAAATAATTAAGAATCCATGATGTTAATTAGTAGACACTAGTGAAATTTTTTCGAACCTTATATACAAATATGGAAAATTTAGTATGATATGTGAAAGTAGTTCATGAAAAGTGAGAATAAAAGAAACATTAATATAATTCACAATGATATCTAATACTACCATAACTAATCAAAGGTCAGTAGGGATAAAAGCCCACTGACCTTTTTGCGTTCCTATAAAGGAAAGCAAAGAGCAGGGATGCGCACCTTGCGGAGAAGAAAATAATCGCATTGCGATACCGTTTGGGTGTAAATAATCGACTTTGCTAATTCTTTGTTTTATACTTGGGAAATAGGTACTAAACAGTGTAAAATCAAGGCTTTCCCCCCTTTTTAAAGTTGAATTTTGTTGACATCTCAAAAGTTTTATAATAATCTTTCTATATGGAGGATTTTATGACAAAATACTACATTTCTACATATTATATTAATGCCTATTTGAATGACGAACAGTCGGCACCGTCTAGTGTTATTCACTTGGTGTTATATATAGGGGCAGTAGAAGAAGAAAAAATGTTTTATGTACTAGAGGAGAATACAAAAAAATACTTAGAAAATTTCCAAAATATGCATCTATCAGAATGTATAGAGTTTCGACATGAGAAAGTGACCTTAGAATCAGTAGGGGAACTTTTTTATGAAAAGTTGAGTGAATTGCTGAAACAACAAGGGGCAGAGTTGTATCAGGTAGAAGTTTATACAACTCCAACACGCCGCTATAAGGTTTCAGACAGACTGTTGCTTCCATTTCAGTATCCGGGAGATGTGGTAAAAAGAATTGAACATATCTGGGAATGGAGCCAGCGGTTGTATTCAGCAGGAAAGGAAGAAGCGTATGAGGAACAAAAGAAAGCGAATTAGAGCAGCGAGTATAATGGGGATGTGTGTAGCAATGTTCATGTGTACACTTTCGGTAAATGCAGCACCGGACTGGAGTCAGGTTCCAGAGGTAGAAACAGGCTCAACACAAGTAAATATACAGAAAATGCAGTGTGCATTTGACACAAAAAATGTATATTTACATATTGTTGGCGGTGATTCGAATACTTGGGATGCATTGCCGCAAATTCAATTAGAAATAAATCAGACACCGTTAAGCGGGGTGCTGAATAATTTGATTCTTACTTGTGAAAATATTCCGGAAGAAGGACAGGCCGTGGTATCGGTAAAAGATAATCAGTGGCGAGAACGAGTAACTGGAACATTAACCAGAAGTAATCGAATAAATGAAATAGATATTACCATACCGTTTATGACATTAGGATATAAGGGAGCAGATGTTACACAAGTATTGGTAAAAGCAGTTGTAAATGGAAATCAAGAGGGTGAATGTAACGCAACGGGTATAAGTACAGATACTCCTACAATTCCTCAAGGGGCAATTACTGTTGATGGAGATTTTTCCGATTGGGATGGATATGATTTTAACTATTTAAATGCTAATGGCATCAATATGATATCTATGACTTGTGATGGAGAAAATGTCTTTATTCGACTAGTAGAAGATGGCAGTTATGATTATACTTTCCCATGGCAAAGAACAAATTTTGGACTGATTTCAAATATGGGAAAAGTTCTTTGGCTGAATCCGTCTGTGACAGGACAGAATGAAAATACAGAACTTACTTTTCTTGGAATAGAGGGTTCTTATGGAAGATGTAATCGGGTAAATGGTGTGTGTAACTGGGAAATAAAAATTCCGCTATCGGAGATTTGGAATGGAATTACTTATGTATCCGAGATAAGCATGGTACTGCGAGATAATAGTGCACAGCCTGTGATGACAGTGTCAAATCCTTCATATGTAAATCGAGGAGAAGACGGAGGGCTGGGTGTAAGTTCTGATATTGTAGTTGATGGTTATTATGATGATTGGAACGGTGTACCTCATACCGAGATTACCTTTGATGACAGAGATAAGGCAAATAATCAAATCGGTGGTATTTACATGGGAGAGGACTATATGTATGTGCATTATAAGCTGAACCGATTATTTACTTCTCATATCAGAGTAGATCAAATAGAATTTACAATAAATGGAAATAAATATTTACTTAAAGTATTGCCAGTAGATGCTAATGGTAATTATGAAGTAAATCGAGAGAATCAGATTCAAAGTCTGGGTGCGGGAATTTATACAGATTACGGTGTGTTTTTGTGTGATGTACCAAATGCACAGAATTACTACAACAATTTGAATGGGCAGGCGGCGATTACCATATATGAGACACCTCGTACGGAGCAGTCACTTGGCGATGAAGTAGAGTTCTCTTTAAGCTATGAGACATTAGAACGGTTAACAGGAATAAAACGTTCCGAGATACGAAAAGTGGAGCTTTATAATCCACATTTGGGAAATCAGAGAATCACCAGTGTGGGAACTTCCAGTGGACCGTGGCTTGGTGTGGGAGTTTCTGTGACAGCAGCAATTGCGTTGTATTATGTATGGAATAAAAGACGTAAGAAAAAAGAGGAACTCGCATGAGCATAGTAACAATAATAGCTTTTTTGGCATGGATTTATATTCTTTCTGTTTTAAAACGCAGTAAGTTGGACTTTTGGTATTTTATTACAGGAAGTGTGGGAATGTTTGTGTTCTACATGGTGCTGTTGCAGCCGATATTAACAGTACCTCTGCAAAAAGCAGTGGCAGCGGTGGCAGGCGTGTTAGGAGATGCAACTGGAATGTTTGCTTCCTATTTTCAACAGGGAATATTGTTTGTTCCTTGTGATACAGGAGCAATTTCTATGTACATAGACTATGAGTGTTCCGGCATTATCGAAATAGGAGCATATCTGTCATTGTTGGTGTTTTTTGGAGTATATTCCTTTCAGGAAAAAATAGTACTTGCCGTGCTGGGAAGTATTGGAGTTTTTGCAGCTAATATAATAAGAATATTTATTATCGGCAGTATGATACATCTGGGTGGAAGTGATATGTATTTTGTAGCACATACAATTGTAGGAAGAATTGTATTCTATGGATTTACGATTGTGTTATATTTTTATGTATTCACTAAGGGACAGATTAGGCGTCAAAAGATAGGAAAATTTAATTATGACATTTCTAAGTGATTTTTTCAGTTCATCCATTGTATTTTGGATGGCTTGGGTAATTATACCGGTAATCATGGAAATTATACCGGCAATGATGGATTTTGTGGTTTTATTAAAGCGCAAGATAAGTAAGAGAAAATACAAAGAACTTGTGTATATGCCGGAAATCAGCTTAATTATTCCGGTATATAATTCGGCAGATAGCTTGGAACGGTGTATAGAATCCGTATATCGTTCTGAGTATAATCTGGAAAAGATATATGTCATGTTGGTGGATAATGGAAGCAAGGACAATAGCTATGAGATATATTGTCAGTGCAGGAAAAAATTTCCCGAACTTGCTATGGTATGGGAGACATCGGCGCAAGGAAAGTCAAAAGCATTAAATAAGGCATTATACAATAGTAGCGGGAAATACATTATACACATAGACAGTGATGGGATTTTACATCCGCAGGCATTAAAAAACATGGTAACCTTGTTTGAAAATGAGTTGGATATCCACTGTGTAACGGGAACGATTATGACTAATCCACAGATGATTGATGAAACCAAGGGATTTTTCAAACGTCAGTTGCGAAAAGCAGAGTTTTTCGAATATTGTCAGGCATTTTTGGCAGGTAGAAACTTTCAGTCGGAATTTAACAGTATTTTTACGCTGTCCGGTGCGTTTTCGGCGTTTCGTAAATCGTCTATTTTAAAGACGCAGTTGTACAATACAGAGACTGTTTGCGAGGATACGCATGTTACATTTCAGATTAGGGAAAATTTAAAAAACAAAATTATGATATGTGATGATGCAATTTTCTTCGTAGACCCTATTGAGGATATGAATCATTTATATATTCAAAGACAGCGGTGGCAAAGAGGAGAAATTGAAGTAATTCATATGTTCCAAGAAGACATGAAAGCAGTGAAAGGGTTTGCTACAAATTTTGTAATACGTTTGTTGATGTATGACCATACCTTTGCTTTTCCGCGAATGATATGGTATTTTGCATTGATTTGTTTGACCATGTTTAATTATCCCATGAGATTAGTGCTAATGTCTCTGGGGATTATTTACGGACTTTATGTAGTGGATTCGTTTTTGTTTTATATTAGTATTTCAATGTTTTTGTCTAAATATAAAGAATTGCAGCGCTATTACATGAAAAAGTGGTATCATGTGTTATTACAGCCGTTATTTAACTTTATTACATTTTGGTTCCGGTTTGCAGGAATTATTAATTCTGTAAAAGGAGAACAGAGCTGGAAAGCTCGTACCTTTAAGGAAGAAAAACAGGAATTTTTCAAAGTAATGAAACGGGATTTTGGATGGTTTTTTCAAGGGGTGAAGAAGCTGAAGAAAATAGTAAATGTTTCGGAAGAATAACTGGAGAAAAAAATGAAAAAAACAAAACATATAATGGTGATTGGGGGCATGGGGTTTTTGCTTCTATTAGAAGCCTTATTGGTGACATATGGGTTTGGGAAATTAGAAGAAGAATATATCGAGAATTATCTGGAACAGAAGGAGCAGTATATGGTGCAGGTAAATCAGCACCTTTCTTATATGTTGCAGCAGGGAGCGTCCCAGCAGGAATTAGTGGATTATATGGCAAAAGAGATTCCTGTTTCGGGAAGCTATTATGTATGGCTGGTGAAAGATAACACCGTGATTTTTGCAAAAAACGAAACGGTGACAGCATCACTTGGAGAAGCACAGGCATATCCGGTATTTCAGGAAATTGTTGAAAAGAAAGAAACTTGTGAGATATCAGAAGTATTTTCGTATGATGGAGCAGAATATATTAGCGGTCTGGTAGTGGACCGTGGGTATATTTTAAATCAAAAGGTACTTCAGAATTTTAGGATGTTTGGCACCATAAGCCTGTCTATCTTGGGACTTGTGACAATTTCTGTTTTAATTATATATGTACAGAAGTTTTGGAGAGAAAAAAAGACAAATGTATTAATGACGAAAGAACTTCAAGGCAAGAATAGTGCGTTGGACGAGGTTTATGGAGAAATAGAGATTCTGAACCAGAAGATTCAAAAGCAAAGTCAGAAACCAATGCAAAGTGGAACTTATGATTTGCAGATGGCAAAGAAGCTTTTGGAAAAGTCAGATAGAGCGGGATTACAGCCGGTATATTATACGGTAGTGCAGCTTCAGATGGACGAGGGTCAGTATTACGGAAAACAGCAGATTATAGATATTATGGATAAAATTGTATTAGACAGACGCCATGTAAGACTGGAATTGCAAAAAGGATGTTTTATGGTAATGTTTTATAAAACGCAAAAAAGCGAGGTAGAAAATATTCTTCAAAGAGCTCAAAATGCATGGAGTGAGATGACGGTTACGTTGCAGTTATATTCAGGAGAAGTTGCCCAAGGAACCAAAGAACGGCAATGGCTGGATGTATTTTTAGAAGGAAAGGAGAAAAGCGTATGAAGTACAGACAGTATACCTTTACATTCTATTTAAATACAAGCCATGCAATTTATATTGATGGCAAGCGAGGACAAATACATCCGCACACATGGGAGTTGACATTGCATCTATTGTATATGCAGGAAAATTTTATTGCCTTTCATACATTAGAGGAGCGGATTGAGCAATATATGGCAAAATATCAGGACATTTGTTTGAATGATGTTGAACCCTTTGACAGAATTAATCCCACACTGGAAAATTGCTGTGAGCATTTTAAGAATGAATTAAAGGATATTCTGAATGAAGAAGGATGGCTTCTGTTAATGATAGAGATTAAGGAAACACCGACGAGGGCGTATGTAATTAATTTGTTAGATGCAGATGGTACGGAAGAAAATCAGTTTTTAGAGGCTTTTTCGAATAGGCTGTTAGAACAAATTGCAGGAGAAGAAAATACAAATGAATAGGCTAGAAGATGTAAGAGTAGTGATTCCGGCATTGAATCCGGATGAACGGCTATTGGGATTGTTAGAAGAATTAAAAAAGTTAGGGTTTTTACCACCTCTTTTGGTAAATGACGGAAGTAAATCAGAATGTGAAACTTATTTTAAAAAAGCACAGGAGCAATATAACTGCACGGTTTTGGTACATGAAGAAAACAAGGGAAAGGGACGAGCCTTAAAGACGGCTTTAGCTTTTTTAGAGAAAAAAGATAAGTGTCAATATGCAGTAACGATTGATGTAGATGGTCAGCACAAGCCGGAAGATATATTACGGTGTGTTTTAAGTGCAAAAGAGCCGGAAAACAAAGGGAAAATTATATTTGGATGTCGTGATTTCAGTGAACCGCAGGTACCGGGAAAAAGTAAAATCGGAAATCGAAGTATGTGTTTGCTGATGAGGTTTACCTGTGGGATGAACTTATCGGATACCCAGACAGGTCTTCGGGTATTTCCAAGACAATACTTTGAAAAGATGTTGGGGGTAGAGGGCGAACGATTTGAATATGAAACAAATATGCTGATAGAGATTCAAAAGGAAAAAATTCCTTACGGTGAAGTAAAAATACAAACGGTTTATTTGGAAAATAACAAATCATCTCACTTTCGACCGGTGGCGGATTCGTTAGTGATTATTCGTCCGTTTTTGAAATTTTTAGTTTCATCTTGTGGATCTTCTGTCATTGATTTGGTGGCGTTTTCCGTATTGTTCTGGTTGCTGAATGGTTTTCCGCAGCGAGAGGCGATTTGGGGTGCAACCGTATTGGCGAGAGTCCTATCTGCAAGCTGCAATTATATGTTAAATCGACATCGTGTATTTGGTACAGGAAGCGGAAAATCTCCGATGAAATATATGACTTTGTGTGTAGTGCAAATGTGCATGTCAGCAGCTCTTGTAGCGGCAATTTACAACATAATTGGTGCAGGAGCAACCGGAATTAAGATTTTGGTAGATGTATGTTTGTTTTTCTTAAGTTATCAGATACAAAGAGAATGGGTATTTGCAAAGTAGGAGGAAAGAAAAGTGCCGGATAGGGAAACAATAAAAAAGGGACTGACAGAAAATAAAAGGCGAATATTAGGTGTCCTGTGTGGGCTGATGGTGAGTGTGGTATTGGCAGTAATCACAATTTTACTTATTCGTAAGACTGGATTATATCCTAGAGGATATGATACCATGTATCACATTTACCGTGGAGAATCCTTATTTCAGGCACTAAAGAATCAAGAGTGGTATCCGTTATATGACCGCTACTTATATAATGGAGTACAGCCATTGCGTTATTGGGCACCTGGTTCTGTATATATACTGGCGGTGCTTCGTATGTTCTGCAGTTCTATTTTGGATGCTTATCTTTTGTTCATAGGTGTATTGATTGTAATCTCCATGGGAGGATGGCTTAGATTCGGTTGGCACTATGACCGGATGAAGTTATCTATTTTTATGGGAGCTATTTGGTTCTTTATGCCGGAAAATTTGCGTGTACTGTTTGCAAGCGGAAATATGCCAAGAGGATTAGTTGCGGCATTATTGCCATGGTTTATGTTTGAAGTAATGCGTTTTCTGGAGTATGGAAAATTAAGAAAGAAAGAACCGGAGAATCAGGAAATATGTAAAAAACAAGGGCTTGTGTTTATAGCAGTCGGTGTACAAACTGCTTTATTAGTGTTGGCACATTCCGGTCAGGGAAGTATTGTGCTGTTATGTCTGCTGATTTTCCTATTGATTTATGGAGTTTCCCAAAAGCAGGGAAAGGCGGCGGTGCAGGTAATTACAGCAGCACTTTGCGGCTATGCGTTGACAGGAATCTGGTTGTATCCGTCATTGAAAGGCGGACTGGTTTCCATGGGAAGTGATAGTGCGCAGGTAATGAAAAATAGTTTTCAAAGTGCATGGACATCTATACAGCCATTCCTGCGATTGGAAAATAAGGATATTATGTACTTTGGTCTGTCAGTGCTGGCATTGGCAGTCATGGGAACTTTTTTGGCTTTTCGGGAGGAAAGATCCGGATTTTTAACCGGAATTATTATTTTTCTCGGAACAACCCTTTCAGCTTATAAAATTTTAATGAAACTACCATTTAGCAGTATTTTGTGGATGGAACGATTTGTATCAGTTGCACTTATCTTTGTGCTTATTTCATTTTTACAGTGGAAACGACTAAAACCGCAAGTTGCGGTAGCAATATGTATATTGCTTGCGGTAGATGTGATACCATCCTTGGCTTTTATTTGGGCACCCAAGGAACAATGGGTAGAAGATGCACAGGAAAAAATAGAAAATGATGCCAGTCGCTTATTATTAGATGAGGCAAAAACTGTGACAAATCAACGAATTGCAGTGTTGGATTTAAGTGCATATACAGCCTTTGCACCCTACTATTTGTCGGGAGAAAGTCCTGAGGTAATGTGTACTTTTGGAGCGGCATGGCAAAGTGCGCATACAGCATCCAATGTGGTAATGTTAAATACTGCCATTTCAGAAGGCTATTATGATTATTTATTTGACCGCAGCTTAGAGCTTGGAAATGATACGGTATATGTATTAATATCTGCCATGAGAAATGGACGTCAGGACTTGGAATTGTTAAAGCAGGCAGCAGAACGTCAAGGATATGAATATGTGACCGATAATGGTGTTGATATTATTTTTCATCGGGAAATAACAGGAAACTTTGGAACAACGGTACAGTATGAAGGGATTGCTATTGGAAATACCGCACAGGATATTGCCTTGCGTTATCCGGTATTTCAGGAAACAAATGATACCAATCTGAATCACTATTCCTTAGAAAAACTGTCCGCATATCAGAAAATATATTTGTCCGGTTTTACTTATGATAATAAAGAAGAGGCAGAAACGCTTGTGAAAAATTTGGCAGACAAAGGATGTCAGATATATATTGATATGGGAGGGATTCCGGCAGAAAAATCAGGACTTTCCAGCTTTTTGGGATGTAAAATAGCGGAAGTTGTGTTCGAAGATTATTATCCGGAACTGAAATATCAAAATGACACATATCAGACAGGGCGATTTTCAGATGAAAACAGTAAGTGGAATACGGTGTACTTGGTAAATCCGGAACATCCTGACGGAACAACTACATATAATAATGAAGAATTGTGTTTTAGCAGTACCGTAGAAAATGAGAATGTTCATCTATTAGGATTTAATCTGATTTATTATGGAATCAGTACAAAAGATGCAGAAACAGGAGTTTTTCTGGATACATACTTTGAACTGGAAGAGGGAAGTACACCGAAACGAAATGTAGTTCCGTTAGAAATCACTTATTCTAAAAGTGGAATTGAAATCGAAAGTTCGGAAAATAATGTAAATACAGGACTGGCATATTTAGATTCCTTTGCTGTAAAGCAGAATGTAAAGGAAGAAAATCATTTATTAATAGTAGAAAAAGGAATAACAAAAATAGAATTTATCTATCCATATCTTGCGCAAGGAGCACTGTTAAGTATCGGTGGAATGGTAGGGCTTATTGTAGTGGCAATGAGCATATCACAAAAAAGACCTTTTACTTGCCGCTGGAAAATGGTATAATGTGCGTATTAGGCAGTGAGTGAGATGGAGCTAAGAGGAATCGAGCGGCACTGTGAAAGAGAGAAGCCGTAGAAGTGAAATCGAGCGGCACTGTGAAGAAAAGCAGCAAGGATATTTATGCAGGAGAGAGTAAATGAAAAGAAAAATTCGTTTAAAAGGACAGCTAAAGACATATATGTATTGGCCATTGATGCTTACTGTATTAGTAGTATTAATGAACATTCCGGTATATTACATGAATACGAAAGCAGGAATTTGTGTTTCTATCTTTACGGTACTGTATTTTATCGTAGTATTGTCAGCGTATTTTTTTAATAAGCCGACAATGCTGAATGAGATTATTAATTTTGCCACCCAATATGCAACGGTACAAAAGCATTTATTGAATGAATTTGAAATACCATATGCCTTGTTGGACTATAACAGCAAGATTTTATGGATGAATCAGGAATTTGAAAAAGTTACCGAAAAGGATAAAAAATATCATAAGTCCATAACAACCATTTTTCCCGCAATCACTAGAGAATTGTTAGAAAAAGAAGGTGATGCCAATAATGTGCAGGTTACCTATGGGGAAAAAATATACCGGGCAAGTATGAATCGAATTTATTTTGATGAAGTAACAGAACACAGTGATGTAATAGAATTAGAAAATAACGAGCAGTATCTTACAGCATTGTATCTTTTTGATGAGACAGAGCTTCATCACTATATTCAGGAAAATAAGGAGCAGCAGTTAGTATCTGCGCTGGTGTATATTGATAACTACGAAGAAGCATTAGAGAGTATCGAAGAAGTAAAACGTTCTCTGCTGGTAGCATTAGTAGACCGAAAAGTAAGTAAGTATTTTTCAGAGAGAGACAGTATTGTAAAGAAGATAGAAAAAGATAAATATTTTGTTGTGTTCAAGCACAAATATTTAGAAGAACTGATTGAAGATAAGTTCAGCATTTTAGAAGAAGTAAAAACTATAAAAGTAGGAAATGAGATGGCGGTAACACTGAGTATCGGTGTTGGCGTGAATGCCTCAAATTACAATCAAAAGTACGAGTATTCCCGTATGGCAATCGACCTTGCATTAGGTCGTGGTGGAGATCAGGTAGTTGTAAAAGACGGTGAGAAGATTTCTTACTTTGGAGGAAAGTCCAGACAGGTTGAAAAAATGACACGAGTAAAAGCACGAGTGAAAGCTCATGCTTTGCGTGAAATTATGGAAACGAAAGATCAAGTTTTGATTATGGGACATAAGATTAGCGATATGGATGCCTTTGGTGCAGCAGTCGGCGTATATTGTGCGGCGCAGGTATTAGGGAAAAAAGCCCATATCGTCATTGACGAGGTAACAGCTTCTTTACGTCCGATGAAAGAATGTTTTAGTGAGGAAAAAGGTTATCCTGTGGATATGTTTGTAAAAAGCGAAAAAGCAATGGAGCTGGTGGATTATAATACAGCAGTTGTAGTGGTAGACACTAACAGACCAAATTTAGTAGAATGTCCTGATTTGTTGAATCGTACCAAGACCATTGTGGTGTTTGACCACCATAGACAGAGCAGTGAAGTTATTGATAATGCGGTACTTTCCTATATAGAAACCTATGCCTCCTCTACTTGCGAAATGGTAGCTGAGGTATTGCAGTACTTTAATGAAAATATTCATTTAAAGCCGGCAGAGGCAGATTGTATCTATGCGGGTATGTTAATTGATACCAATAATTTTATGACAAAGACCGGAGTGCGAACCTTTGAGGCGGCGGCATATTTAAGACGTTGCGGTGCAGAGGTGACACGAGTGCGTAAGCTCATGCGTGATGATATGGAGGCATATAAAGCAAGGGCAGAGGCCGTGCGCCATGCCAAGGTATATAAAGGAGCTTTCGCCATATCTACTTGTCCGGGAGAAAACATTGAAAGTCCTACCATCGTAGGAGCACAGGCGGCAAATGAGCTGTTGAACATTGTAGGAATTAAAGCGTCCTTTGTATTGACAGAATATAACGATAAAATATATATCAGTTCTCGTTCTATTGATGAAATTAATGTACAGCTTATTATGGAACGTATGGGCGGCGGTGGACATCTGAACATGGCAGGAACCCAGTTGGTGGATTGTACATTACAAGAGGCAGAAGCACAGCTAAAAGACACTTTGGATCAAATGATTGAAGAAGGAGATATAGAAATATGAAAGTAATATTATTAGAAGATGTAAAAGCTCTTGGAAAAAAGGGTGATGTTGTAAATGTAAGTGACGGTTATGCAAGAAATATGATTTTACCAAAAAAACTGGGAGTAGAAGCAACCAGTAAAAATATGAATGATTTAAAGCTTCAAAATCAGCATGCAGATAAGGTGGCAAAAGAGAACTTAGAAGCAGCAAAAGCATTGGCTGAAGAGATTGCTACAAAGCAGGTAACTGTTAAAATTAAGACAGGAGAAGGTGGAAAGACCTTTGGTTCTGTTTCCAGCAAAGAAATTTCTGCAGCAGCAAAAGAGCAGCTAAATTTAGCATTAGATAAAAAGAAAATGCAGTTGGAAGATGGTGGGTTAAAGACCTTAGGAACGCATGAAGTAACCATTAAGCTTCATCCAAAAGTAACAGCAACATTAAAGGTAAAAGTAACAGAAGAATAGGAGGACCCGGTTATGGAGGAAGCTCTTATCAAACGGATTATGCCAAATAGTCTGGAAGCAGAGCAGTCGGTTATCGGTTCTATGATTATGGATAAGGAGGCAATAGTAATTGCCTCTGAAACTTTGATAAAAGAAGATTTTTATCATCAACAGTATGGGATTTTATTTGAATCTATGATTGAGCTTTATAATGAAGAACAGCCGGTAGACGTGGTTACTTTGCAGAACCGCCTGCGTGAAAAGGATGTTCCGGCAGAATTAAGCAGCATGGAATTTGTGGGAGAGTTGGTAACAGCAGTTCCAACCTCTGCAAATATCAAGTATTATGCCAATATTGTAAAAGAAAAATCCACATTGCGAAAATTAATTAAAGTAAACGAAGAGATTGCCAATGAATGTTATCTGCAAAATGAAAGTGTGGATGATATTATGGCAGATACGGAAAAGAAGATTTTCAATCTTTTACAGAATAAAAGCGGTGGAGATTATGTTCCGATAAAAACGGTGGTTATCAATGCTCTTGAAAAAATAGAACAGGCATCTAAGACAAAGGGAAGTGTTACCGGAATTGCAACAGGATTTGTAGATTTAGACTATCGTATGTCCGGACTTCAGCCCTCAGACTTAATTCTGGTAGCAGCACGTCCGTCTATGGGAAAAACAGCGTTTGTCCTAAATATTGCTCAGTATGTGGCATTTCACAGCGATATGTGTACAGCAATTTTCAGTTTGGAAATGTCAAAGGAGCAGTTGGTAAACCGTCTGTTCTCTTTGGAATCCCGTGTAGACGCACAATTGCTTCGTTCCGGTAATCTTGCAGATTCTGATTGGGAAAAGCTGATAGAGGGGGCAGGAACAATAGGTCGCTCCAAGCTGATTATTGATGATACGCCGGGTATCTCTATTTCGGAGCTGCGTTCAAAGTGTCGTAAGTATAAGTTAGAGCACGATTTGAAGTTGATTATCATCGACTACTTACAGTTGATGTCCGGTAGTGGAAAGAGCGATTCCAGACAGCAGGAAATTTCTGATATTTCACGTTCCTTGAAGAGCCTTGCCAGAGAGTTGAATGTACCCGTAATCGCATTGTCCCAGTTGAGCCGTCAGGTAGAACAGCGACCGGATCATCGTCCGATGCTTTCCGACCTTCGTGAGTCCGGAGCTATCGAGCAGGATGCAGACGTGGTTATGTTCATTTATCGTGATGACTATTACAATAAGGACACACCGGATAAGAACATCGCAGAAATCATTATTGCGAAACAAAGAAATGGTCCAATTGGTACAGTTAATTTAGTTTGGTTACCGCAGTACACCAAATTTGCCAATATGGAAAAAAATTAATTCAAGATTTAATATGCAAAAAAGCGTGTTTGTTGTAAAAGGAAACAGATATTTTTCTAAAAAGAAAAGTATCTGTTTTTTTCTGTCATTATTTCACGATGAAAAATGATTGTAACCTGTAAGAGAAATCGCTAGAATAGAAATAAAGGAAATGGACAAGTATATGCATATTCCTAAAGGAGGTAGAAAATGTGGAAAAATTACGCTATATGATTTCAGATGCGGCAAATATAGTTAATGTAGAGTCCCATGTGTTACGTTACTGGGAGGAGGAGTTAGAACTTCAAATACCAAGAAATGAAATGGGACACCGCTATTATACAGAAGAGAATATAGCGCAGTTTCAAAAGATAAAAGAATGGAAAGAAAAAGGATATCAGCTAAAAGCCATTCGGATGATGATACATAACGGAGAAGCAAATTCAGAGCAGGCTGTTTTATCAGAAGTAACTATGGAAAATAGCAGAATACAAAAACCTATGGTTTCAAACAAACAGCATGATAATTCCGCTCTAAACACTGTGAAGCTGGAACAATTTCAAAATATGATGATTGAGATTGTAAGACAGGCAGTAGAGGAAAATAATCAGGTGCTTGGAAAGGAAATTGGGATTCAAGTAGGGGATAAGGTGTTAAAAGAAATGAACTATCTCATGCGGGAACAGGATGAGGCAGAAGAAGAACGATTCCGTAAATTAGATGCAGCTATCCGAACCCACCAAAAAGGCAAACGTTTCCGTAGGGAAAAAGCAGAAAAGAAATTATTTGCAAAGAAAAAATTAGATCCGAAATTAACAACATAGCGAGTAAAGATTTTTAACGCTGCTTGCGTAAATAAAATGAGGCTGTTTCACTGATTAGTGAAACAGCCTCATTACCGTACTATTGAAATTAGCCCTGCTCAATAGCTCCTGTAGGACAGGCACCAGCACAGGTTCCGCAGTCTACACATGCACCTGGATCAATTTCGTATTTGCCATCACCAGCGGAGATAGCACCTACTGGACATTCACCTTCGCATGTTCCACAGCTTACACAGCCATCAGTAATTACATATGCCATACTATTTTCCTCCTTTAAAAAATGAATATTCATTTAAGCCGCCGCAATGGTAGCTTTTCTTTATTTTAATACAAATATGTGCTGATTACAAGGGAAATTGATGGTGTATTTGGTATTTTTTTGTGTACAGGGTAGGACAAAAATTGAATTTTTTATAAGAAAGTGCTAAAATAGGATTCATGGAAAAATTAAAATCTTATACACACAAAGTACAATATTATGAAACTGATGCAATGGCAGTGGTACATCACTCCAATTACATTCGTTGGTTTGAAGAAGCAAGACTGGATTATTTGGAGCAGATAGGTCTTCCGTATGAGGAGATTGAAAGACGCCAGATTATGATTCCGGTACTGGGTGCAGCCTGCCAGTATAAACAGGCAGTTCGATTCGGTGAGACGGTGTGGATTGACACGGTGATTACCGGCTTTAATGGCTTGAAGTTCTCCGTTGCGTACAAAGTATATGATAAGACACGTCAGATTCTTCATGCAGAGGGTACCACGGAGCATTGTTTTTTAGATGCACAGTTTCGACCAATCCGGTTAAAAAAAGTGGCACCGGACATTTATGAGAAATTTTCCGCTTGTCTTGAACAGGAGCGGAAATAGCAATTTTTTTTATAAAAGATTGCATAATGGACAGAATGGTATTATAATAAGGAACATGTTAAAAATGAAGGAGGTAACAAAATGGCACAGGTAACCAAAGAGACAATGATTGGTGAATTACTCCAGATTGATGAAAATGTTGCACCAATTCTTTTAGAGATTGGTATGCATTGCCTTGGCTGCCCATCTTCACAGATGGAAACAATCGCAGAAGCTGCAATGGTACATGGTATTGATCCGGACGCATTAGTAAATAGAATCAATGACTTTTTAGCAAAATAATAAGTTGTTATATGAAAATGGCTGTCACTTCTAATTGTGGAAGTGGCAGCCATTCTTATCTTTTTATCTATTTTTGTATCCGGATAAAAATCTGTTCGTGAATAAGATTTTCCCATCTCAAATTTGTTTTTAGTTTCTTACAATCCTCCTTCCTGATTAGAATATGTGTGTGATATATTAGTTTCCCAAAAGCCTCCAGATTGCTTTGGGGTACATCGTTTTTCTTATTGTTCCAAAATGATTCCCGTTTTGCCAGCACGCATTAATTTTTTGTTGTATTTGTTATGGAACTGTTTCCGATATGAAAAGAGTGAAATTTACTTATAAATGTTTGGAAGTAAAGGCAACATAGTCCAATGCTGCGAAAGAATATCGGATAGAAAAACGAAATAGAGATGAAATTGAAAATATCTGACACAGACTGCATAAAATAATTCTTGTAACATATATATAATATAAAATAGGGAAAATATGATTCTCTGGATAAACGAGACAAAACACGCTTTGTGCGTTTTTCTCGTTATCGCAGTGCTTCTAGAATGTTCATGCAAGCATGTCATTCTCATTGCTACTTGCGTAAATCATGGACTCATCCAAAAGGATGAGAAAGAATAAAAAGACCTATTTAATGAGGTGTGTTATTGTTGATTCCTTTCTGTCTGAGCCAGAAAAACATCTCTTGCTATGTTATACACAAAAGTGTCGAAAAAAACAATGCTTTTTGTAGAATTTTTAGAAATTTAATAGTTTTTTAATAAAATCTAGGGGAGTTCAACTTGACGAAAGGTTATAATATGTAATATACTTTGTTTACTCAAAAGTATATTAATTCCTGATGCGTAACATGAAAGAAGGAAGTGATTATATGAAAATTGAAAAAGTAAGTGAGAATCAGATTCGATGCACTCTTACCAAGGAAGATTTGGCGGACCGTCAGATTAAGCTGAGTGAGCTGGCATATGGAACGGAGAAGGCAAAGGCTCTTTTTCGGGATATGATGCAGCAGGCTGCATATGAATGTGGATTTGAAGCAGAAGATATACCGTTGATGATAGAAGCGATTCCGTTATCAGCAGACACAATTATTTTGATTATTACAAAGGTGGAATATCCGGACGAACTGGATACAAGATTTTCACAGTTTGCACCGAGCGATGCCGCAGAAGAAGCGCGAGAAGCATTTGATAATGAAGATGGCGAGAAGATTTTTGAAGCTGCCGGAGCAGATGATATTTTAGACTTGTTCCGCAAGATTCAGGCAGAACATAAAAAGGCAGAAGACTTGAAAAAAGCAAATCAATTTGTTCCGTTAGGAAAGGCAATCAATGGAGAAAAACCGGAAGAACAGCCGGAAGAAGAAACCGTAGTGGTTGACATTACCAAGCTGTTTGTGTTTGAAGGGTTTGACGAGGTAAATCGTCTTGCCCATGTGCTGAAGGGATTTTACAACGGCTGCAACGTATTGTATAAAAACCGCTTAAACCGGAAGTATTATCTGGTTGTTAGTAAGAGCCAGCATAGTCCGGAAGAATTTAACAAAGTATGCAATATTTTGTCAGAGTACGCACATCAGGAAAAATATTCCAATGCAATCAAAGCATATTTTGAAGAGCATTACGATATTATATTGAAGGAAAATGCATTGCAGATATTGAGTGAAATATAGGAAAGAAAGCCCCTTTGTGCTCATGCATGAGGGGTTTTGTCTTGTTATATCATAGGAAACACCGTGTTGTATTAAAGTGTAAAACAGGATGAAATTTCTATGATATAACTATGATAGAAAGAACGATGTTATATTAAAGTGACAATAGGGAGTACATAGGAGGATATCATGCCAGAAATAGACAGACCAACCCAAAGGACAAATGTAAAAAGAGGTGCAGTTAGAAGACCGGTAGGGAATAAAAAGCAGCAGAAAAATAATCATTCCGTGATAGCAGCCGCTATTTTTATTGTAGTGGTTATTTTAATTGCAGGAATAAGCTTATTAGTGAAAAAATACAGTCCAAGCAAGGAACGAGTGAATTTAAATAGCTACTACAATGTAAAAAATGAAGAGGATATGGCAATTGTGGTAGATAACCAACGATTGGAAGATGTAGCAAAATACTGGGAAGGACATGTGTATCTGGAGTATCAGACAGTACACGATTATTTAAATGAACGTTTTTACTGGGATGCCAATGAAAATATTTTACGTTATGTAACACCAACAGATGTAATATCCGTAAATGCCGGGGAGCAAAGTTATATGGTTGCAAAGTCTAGCGAAAATACAGACTATACCATTGTAAAAGTAGATGCAGATAAGATGTATATTGCTTTGGACTTTGTGCAGCAGTATACGGAATATCCGGCAATCAGCTATAAGGTATATGAGACACCAAGTCGTGTTGCAATTGAAAGCAAAGGCGGAACTATAAAGACGGCAGAAGTGAAGCGTAGCACAGAGGTTCGCCAGAAGGGTGGAATCAAGAGCCCGATAGTTGTAGATGTGGAAAAGGGAAACCAAGTGACAATTCTTGAGAGCGGTAATGACTGGAGCAAAATCTGCACACAGGATGGCATGATTGGTTATATAAGAAATAACAAATTGGGCAGTGAAGAAAAGAAAACGGTAAAAGCAAAGGGCGAGCAGCTGGTATTTAATCATTTGTTAAAAGATAAGACTATCAGTATGGGATGGCATCAGGTAACGAATCAGGATGGAAATAAGAGAGTTGCCAATGTATTGCAATCCACAAAGGGAATTAATGTATTGTCTCCGACTTGGTTCTATTTGAATGATAATGATGGCGGTATTTACTCACTGGCAAATCACGATTATGTGAATTATTGCCACCAGCATGGTGTTGAAGTGTGGGCATTAATTAGTAACTTAGAAAATACAGACGTAGATACTACTTATGTTTTAACACATACATCTGTGAGAGATAAACTGGTAAATCAAATTATAGCATCAGCAATTGAATATGATTTAGATGGAATTAATTTGGACTTTGAGGCATTGGAAGGTGAAGTGGGAGATGCCTATATTCAGTTTATTCGTGAATTATCAATCAAATGTGAAAACAATAACATTGTATTATCGGTAGACAACTATGTGCCATCTTCTTATACTGCATTTTATAATCGAAGCGAACAGGCATTGTTTGCAGACTATATAGTAATTATGGCATATGATGAACACACCAGAGTATCTGAAGATGTAGGTGCTGTGGCATCTATCGGATTTGTAGAAAAAGGAGTAGAAGATACGTTACAGGAAGTTCCGGCAAATCAGACCATTCTTGGTATGCCGTTTTATACAAGAGTATGGGAGCTGACACCAAAGGAGGGTGCGGGAGAAGATGTAGAATCTGCATCAGAAGACTATCTTCCGTACACATTTACCTGCAGCGAGGAAGGTATGCAGACGGTAGAAAACCGCTATACGGTAAATGGAGCACAGCCTACTTGGGATGACACCACAGGTCAGTATTATGTAGAATATGAAAACGGTGGAAAAACATATAAGATATGGGTGGAAAACGAAGCATCCTTGGAAGAAAAATTAAAAGTTATGAAAGACAATTCCCTTGCGGGAGCGGCTTACTGGAAGCTGGGATTCGAACGGGCAACTGCTTGGGATACCATTATAAAATATGTAAATTAAGAGGCAGAAAGTGAGTGAAAAGCGTCTATTTTCTATTGGTTTAGAAATTAGGCGCTTTTTTTATAGATAAAACTTGACATAAAAAAAGCAATATGATACCCTTTTTTAGGTAAAATAAATCGGAGTAGAGGGGTGAAGGAGTATGGCTAAAAATTTATCCGAACAGGAAAGAAGAGCAGCAGAAAAAGCAGCAAAAGAGTAGAGAAGAAATGTATTGAGAGGACAGATTAGAAATCTTAATACTCAGATAACTACATATGATAATCAGATTAGCAGCCTGGAATCTAAGTTGACGTCGC
>CAYTDI010000036.1:0-25219 GCA_964436595.1 uncultured Eubacterium sp. | reverse complement strand
GTATAATATTAAATTAGAAGAGAAATATTATATTTTAGGAAGATATAGAAAAGGAGAGAGTGACATGACAAAGTATATTGAAAATGTAAATGCTTATTTGTCACAGATGAAAATTAAACAAACATATATAAGTTTAAAAACTGGGATTGATACGAAGAAATTATCACGTATTTTGACCGGAACACAGGATATTAGTTCCACTGATATGGAGAAGATTGCAGATGCATTAGGACAGAAGATAGAATATTTTTTGAGTGATACTTTTTGTGTGCCTCAAATTAATGAATTTATGCCGGAAAAAATTGCTTTTTATGCCGGAGAACCAACAGAGAGACAAGATGAAATTGCAGAAAAGTTAGAAAAATTAATGGGAAATATAGATGAGGTAATGAGTGCAAAATATCGTTTCTTAAATATGTCAAAGGAGTAATGCATGAACATAGAGCGTTTGAGAAAAATAATTGAATATAGTGATGCAAATAAAGAGGACATAGAATCTAAAGTAAAGAATTTTTATTCATTTGCAGGAATGAGCAGTGATAAAGAGGTTTTGAATATTATGCAGATTGTAAGACCCTCCTTTCAGGAAAAAGGATATCTTGTTTTGGAAATCCCCTTTGCAGATGAAGAAATAGGAGCACTTTGTTATAAAGGAGATGCTTTGGGATATATCGTGCTTAACACATCTTTGCCAAAGGTAAATGTTAATTTTGCCATATGTCATGAATTGTATCATGTATTTTATCAGAAAAGTAAATTTAGAACTAAGGTGGAATTTGCAAACGATCATTATTATGAACATGAAGAGGAATTTGCAGCAAATTTATTTGCAGGAATGCTTTTGATGCCAGAAGCAAGCTTTCGATTTATGTATGCTAAGTTCAAAGAAGAGTCAAATAATGATGAAAAGGATACGATAATTCGATTAATGAATTATTACCAAGTGCCTTATATGGCAGTATTAATTCGGTGTTATGAATTGAGATTGCCGGATGCTGATAGTATTACAGAAGAATTATTGCGTGTAGAGAGAGAAAGCGTTCGGGAAAGATTTATGGAACTGTGGTTAGATGATAGTATTTTAAAAGCGACGAAAAAAGATGATTATATGCATATGGAAGCACTAGTTGAGCGGCTTGGAAATGAATATATCAGAGATTCATATTTAAATAAGCGGACATTAGGAAAAGTGCTTCAGAATATGCGAACACTTTATTTGGATATAAAGGGGGAGTAATGGATGGCAATTGGTTATACAGACACTCCCCATAATATAGAGAGCATTATTCCCTATGTTACTATGGAAAGAAATGAGATTGCAGCAGAAGTTCTTGGAAATTCTAAATGCTATTTTTATGATACTTGTTCATTTCGAAGACATGCAAATTTAAGCAATGTTCAAGCAGAGTATTTTTTACAATATATAAAGGAACAAGACGGTATTGTTATAATCACAAGATGCATTTTAATGGAATTGGCATCTCGTAGTGGAAGTTTAAATCAAGAATATGTGGAATACATAAAACACATAAAGGAATATGGTATAACTGTTTTAGTTATTTTTGAAGAGGATTTGTTTTCCATTATGGAGATTTGTTTTAGTACGAATTTGACGATTAATCAATATTTGTGTTGGGCAGTTAGAACAATAAAAAGTCCTGTAAGTACTATTACGGAAACACTGGAACAAAATAGTAATATATACAATGAAGTGATAAAGGGGAGAAATTTGGAAAATGGTGGAGTATACAAGCGTTTTTTTGAAGCAGTCAGAGAAAATAAAGAATCTGATGATAACTTAGGAGAGGAATTGTTGGGGATTTGTTTGCATATTTTATCACATATACCTGGAGAAGAAGATGGAAAGTTCTGTGTAATTACAGATGATAAAGGTGCAGCGAGTAAGATAGATACATTATTTAAGAAAACGGCAGGGCAGTATAGAGGGAAAAAGGTTGGTATATTTAGCACTCCCAAGTTGGTACAAGTGTTGTATAGAGAAAAAATTTTGCAAGAGAAAGAACATATAAAAGAAATTTTAAGTACAGGTACAGATGGAAATATTGTAGTATTAGGAACACTTATTTTGGATATACGAAGCAGAGACATTTCCTTAGATAGTGAAGAGTTGACCAATTTTATAATGCAACCCAATGGAATTAACATTATTTTTTAAATAAAAACATAAATTACAAGAACAGAAAAAGAGGTTGTGACAAACCTCTTTTTCGTTTATACTAGAAAAGAATTCTGTAAAATATAGGTAAGAACGGAGAACACGCATGGATAGGAATAAATTTTATATAGAAAAAATAAGATTTCACTTACAAGAGAAAGATACTCTGCTGATACGGGGATGGTATTCTCAGAATAATCCCCAAAAGCGTCAGGTAAAGGTGTATCTGGACGGACAGGAGCTTAGAACAAGTGTAAGTATCAAAAGCGGTGTTACTGTGCGTCAGCGTTATTTGCGTTATCAGGAGAATATCAGTGAGGAATTAACCATTCAGGTACAGTTGCCAAAAGACTGGCAGAATAAGAAACAGTTGTCCGTGGTAGATACCAGAAACAGTGCTCGGTGGTTAGTTGAAAAAGTAAGTGTAAAACAGTTAAGGAAAAAACAAACCGGTGTGGAATATTTTATTGAGACGGCAAATGTTTCAGAAAATGTATTGACATTAAGCGGCTGGGGCGTAGGAGCAGAAAATCTGGCATTGACAGTTAAGGCAGATGGAAAAACGGTAAAGGATGTAACCATTAAGAAAAACTATCGCAGAGACGTGATGGAAGTATTTGAAGAGGCAGACAACGCTTACGAAGCAGGATTTCAAATAGTAACATCCGCAGCAGGAGTAAAAAAGATAGAAGTCATGTTAGAATCCGCAGACAAGAAAAGCGTGTATAAAACATCCGTTGCGGCAGCGGCAAGTGGAAAAGGAAGTGCAGCGGCTTTGAATGCTTTTCAGAAGTTTTTTATTTATCTGCGGAAAGAAGGCATTTCTGCAACCTTTAATAGAATCCGAGTGAAGCTGTTTCATAAAAAAGACACCTTTACTTACGAAAGATGGCTGAAAGACAATCAGATTACAAAGAGTGAATTAGAAGAACAGCGCAAGGAAACATTTTCTTATGAACCGAAGTTTAGCATAGTCGTTCCTTTATATATGACAAAAGAATCCTATTTGCGGGCATTGATTGAATCCATAGAAAATCAGACTTACGGTAACTGGGAATTGTGTCTCGCAGATGGAAGTGGAGCAAATAGTTCATTAGAGAAAATCGCAGCAGAATATCAGAAAAAAGGATTGAATATCTCTTATCAGATACTAGAAGAAAATAAAGGAATATCAGAAAACACCAATGCAGCTATCAAAATGGCAACGGGGGATTATATTGTATTAGCTGACCATGATGACATTATGGCAGAAAATGCCTTATATGAATGTGCTAAGGCGATTAATGAGGATAAAGAGATTGATGTATTGTACTCTGACGAAGATAAAATTGATATGGCAGGAAAGAAGTATTTTGATCCAAACTTTAAGCCGGATTTGAATATGGATTTACTATGCAGTATGAATTATATCTGTCATTTATTTGTGGTAAAAAATACAGTGATTGAAAAAGTGGGAATGCTGCGCAGTAAGTTTGACGGAGCGCAGGACCATGATTTTATTTTGCGGTGTGTAGAGGTGGCAGAGAGGGTGTGCCATATTCCTAAAGTATTGTATCACTGGAGATGCCATATTAATTCCACAGCAGCCAATCCGGAAAGCAAACTGTATGCTTTTGAAGCAGGAAGAAAGGCAGTAGAGGAGCATTACAAGAGAATTGGCGTTCCGGCAAAGGTAGAACACAGCAGCTTTTACGGAATGTTCCATACAAAATTCTGCTGGGAAGAACAGCCGTTGATTTCTATTTTGATTCCAAACAAAGACCACATAGAGGACTTGAAGAAATGTATGAAATCCATAGAGAAAAAGTCCACCTATCGTAATTTTGAATTTGTAGTAATAGAAAACAACAGTACCGAAGAGGAAACATTTGCCTATTATAAAGAAATTGAGAAAAAAGAAAATGTTCAGGTAGTTTATTATAAGGGCGGATTTAACTTCTCTAAAATCAACAATTATGGTGCGCAATATGCCAAGGGTGAATATTTATTGTTATTAAATAACGATACGGAGATTATAACACCGGAATGTTTGCAGGAATTGTTGGGCTACTGTATGCGGGAAGAGGTAGGAATTGTCGGAGCAAAGCTTTGCTATGATGATGATACCATTCAGCATGCAGGTGTAGTAATTGGATTCGGAGGAATGGCGGGACATGCCTTTATAGAATCCTCCAGATTTGATACAGGTTATATGGGACGTATTATGTGTGCACAGGATTATTCCGCAGTCACAGCAGCCTGTATGATGACAAAAAAGAGTGTATATGATGCGGTAGGAGGATTGACCGAGACTTTAGAAGTAGCCTTCAATGATATTGATTACTGTTTGAAAGTAAGAGAGCTTGGAAAGCTTGTGGTGTATAATCCATATGCAGAACTGTATCATTACGAATCCAAGTCCAGAGGGATGGAAGATACACCGGAAAAAGTGGAGCGCTTTAACAGCGAGGTTGCAAAATTCTGTGAACGCTGGGAAGACATTTTGCAAAAAGGCGATCCATACTACAATCCAAATCTTACCTTAGATAAAGCAGATTTCTCTTTAAGAGTGTAAGTGTTTTGAGAAAATGAAGTTAGTTATAAGCCATATTGTACAAATACAAAAAGAGTCCGTTGGGACTCTTTTTGTTAATTAGATTTATTAATTAGATGGATACAACAGATTTTTATTATAGTAGCTGGAAACCTTTTCTAATTCCGTATTTAATGCATCCAGACCCATTTCTTCTACTAAGGTTGGCGTGTTGGAAAATAGATTGGTTCCAAGACCAAGACGCTCTCCGTCAATCTGACAGCCTAAGCTTGCTAAGGTGGTAGGATACATATCCATGGTAGTAAAAGTTCTGGTATAGTCTAATGTATAATCCGTAGCAGGATTGATAATCGTTGTATAAGTAGAACGTTGATATTCAGACAGATTACCTACGCAGCTATTGTTTAAATATTCGGTATCCATTGTCGGATGGTCACCACAGATAATAATCGTAGTATTTTCATAAAAAGGCTGTTCTTGTACCCATTTCACGAACTCTGTGACCTGTCTGGAGGCACAGGCAATAACATCGGCATACTGGTCGTCACCAAAATCCGGTTCACATATGTCACAGTAATATCCGGAAAAGAAGTGCGTATCTACGGTAAGCATCGTAAGATTAAAAGGCTCTGAGGAAGATGCAAGCGTTTCAAGTTCTTCTTTCGCAAAGTCATAGAGCTTTTCATCCTCATATCCCCACCAAACATAGTAGTCAGAAGGCAGTAAGCCGGTATCTAAGGCATAATTATAATCCTTAATTTCATAATTGCCATGCTGTGAAAAAAACAGTTTTCGTCCACCGAAAATAGCATCCGAACCTACCAGAAATTCCTGATGATAGCCTTGGTCTGCTAAAATTTCTCCAATAGAATAAGCACCCGGCAGAAATGGAGAACTGCTGCTTTCCATGGTGTTTCCGTATACCGGAAGGGTAAGGGGTATACCGGAAGTTTGAGCAATCATACCGGCAATTGTCCAAGTAGTACCTGAGGTAGAAAGTGCTCCATTTAAAACATTTTCTTCCGTAGAAAAGTTAGTGTTTTCATACTGTAAATCACACATTTCCGGAATGAAATTTCCATATTCTAATCCGCCATATTCTTCTGAAGCGTAAGTATTTTCCATAGATTCCATAAAAATATAAATCAAGTTACGTTTGTTTTCGGGAAAAGAAATGGAAGCAGTGGCAGGATTTACATAATATTCCTCATAAATAGAAGAACGATGCAGATTATTGCTTAGGTATGCAGTAAGTCCAACTAAGTAAGAGCTGATGACTGCCGTGATAATAAGAAAAATTCCACTCATAAGACAAAAGGAACGCCGCCACAGATTCAGTGGAAAACGTAAGCGTAATTTTCCTATGCCAAATACCAGCGTATGCTCTTCGTCTAATATTTTGGTTGTCTGGTAGGCAAGAAAGGTGAGTAAAGGTGTAAGTACAATACAAATAAGAATAATATCCTTAAAGGCACTGGTATTACTTCCGTCTAAAGGCACTTTAATATAAAACATAATAGAACTAAAGTCCATATCAGGAAATTGTTTAATAAACCAAAAGTTAACAATCCAAAGTAAATTTGCAATAAATAAAAAAATGATACCTGAAATCTTTTTCTTTCGCATAATAGTAAAGCCCTTTCTAGTCTTCTGTATTTGTCTTAGGTGTTTTTTCCAGTTTTAAAGAAAACCATGGGCGAAGTGCAACATACACAATTGGAAGAAACAGTGAAAGCACCAGTGCAATAACACAGTAATGAATTAGAAATCCATTGAAAATAAAGTTATCTATAATGGAAGTTTCCGTTTGAATTACATAGTTGTAGACAACTGCACAGATAAAATTAATAAAAAAGGTAAAAATCGCAAAATGTTTGAAAAAGCTAAGGGGAGAAAATGATTTTTTTTCTAACTTTTCTGTGAAACAAGTAGAAATCACCCCGGGGCAAAGCATAAAAATCCATTCCATAAAAAGAAACCTCCTAAAAATGTAAAAATAATGTAAAATATTTGTAATTATAATACCGTGATAAGAAAAAATCAATGAAAAATAAATAAAATCTTAAGAAATGGAAAGGGTTTCCATAGTTCTTTCGGTGTGTCTTGAATAAAAGGTAAAAAAATGTTAGAATAAGCCGTATGTATTTGACTAGAGCGAAGTAAATAAAGGAGAAAAAGATGGATAAGATAGCAGTATTGATTCCTTGTTATAATGAAAGTAAAACAATTGAAAAGGTAGTAACGGATTTTAAACGGGTATTGCCGGAGGCAGTGATTTATGTATACGATAACAATTCTACCGATGGGACAGACGAGATAGCACGAAAGGCAGGTGCGGTTGTTCGTTACGAGTTCCAGCAGGGAAAGGGAAACGTAATACGAAGAATGTTTCGTGATATTGATGCGGAATGTTATATTATGGCAGATGGAGACGATACCTATCCGGCAGAGTTTGCACCGGAAATGATAAAAAAGGTATTTGAACGAAATGCAGACATGGTAGTAGGAGACCGTTTATCTTCTACTTATTTTACCGAGAACAAAAGACCATTTCACAATTTTGGAAACTCTATTGTAAGAAAGAGTATCAATATACTGTTCGGTACGGATATTAAGGATATTATGACGGGATATCGTGCCTTTAGTTATCAGTTTGTAAAGTCTTTCCCGGTATTGTCTAAGGGATTTGAAATTGAGACGGAAATGAGTATTCATGCAGCAGATAAGAATATGTTTGTGGAAAACGTCATTATTGATTATCGAGACAGACCGGAGGGAAGTGAGTCAAAACTGAATACATTTTCTGATGGATTTAAGGTAATTAAAACGATTGTGAAATTGTATCGTAACTATAAGCCGATGGGATTTTTCGGCGGAATTGCTTTGATATTGGCAATTCTTTCTGTATTGTTATTTATTCCGGTACTTATTGCTTACCATGATACCGGCATGGTGGGAAATTTCCCAACATTATTTGTATCGTTATTTATTATGCTGGCGGCCATTCAGTCATTCTTTGCAGGAATGATTTTGCAGACAAGCTGTCAGAAGAATCGACAGGACTTTGAAATGCAGTTACAGCGATTAAAGGATGAGAGGGATAGAAAATAATGTGGGACAAGATAAAAAAGATTGATAGAAAATATATATGGGCAGTATTTGCGGTATTGTTTTCCGCAATGGTAATGCTGTATTTTAAAGGTGTATTTATCGGTGCTTCCCAAACAGATTTTAATGAAATGGATGCAAATACAGAGAATGTACCGCTGTCAGCAGGAACAGTTCGTCAGTCTTTTACCATACTCAATGATATGAAGTATATTGATATGTTGTTAGCAAATACCGGAGAACAGACAGAGGCTGTTAAGGTAGTGTTGGGAAATCCTCAGACGGGGGAGGTGTTAAAAGAGCAGACCGTAGAGATAGCACCGTCCAATGGAATGGAACAGCAGATACATTTGGATATGCAGACCAGTGGAATTGAGGCTGGAACAGAGTTGTATATCGAGTTACAGTCAGATGCGGAAAATCAGGATGTATATGTGTGTGTAGATTCCGGGGAATATGAGGAACAGTTTACCCAGAACGAAACTCCTTTGTGGTATCGGATTCGTATGTCCATTACCTATGGATTAGTAAGCCTGAAGTTGTTTTTTGTCATCACCGGATTTTTTGTGTTGATGTCAGCCTTAATCTTTTTTGTGCCAATCAAAGGAACAAAGCATTATAACGTACAGGTGATGTTTTTAATTCTTGGTGTGATTGGTGGAATTGCAATGGCAGTGATGAATCCGCCGGGACAAGAATGTGACGGTTGGGATCACTTCCTGCGGGCAACAGATGTTTCCTATGGAAATGTATTGCGCCCATTTGCAGATGTTGCACATGAAGATGGTGTGATTCGTGTACCGGAAAATATTAATGATTTTAATTTCGGATTAGTTCAGCCGAATTCAAGCTACGGTACGGTATATGTGAAAAATTTACAGGAACAGACCTTTGCAAAAGATACTGTCTTGATGAAATATGATGGAGGTGTGACCTCAGTTTCTTACTATCCTCAGGCAATTGGAATCTTCTTAGGCAGAGAGTTTGGACTTAGTATGTACGGCGTATTTTTAATGGCAAGATTATTCAATCTGGCTGTGTATATGGTAATTGTGTATTTTGCAATAAAAATAATTCCGATTTATAAACAGCTTATGGCGGTGGTTGCCATTATGCCAATGATGATGTATCAGGCAGCCTCCTGTTCACCAGATGCCCTTTTAAATGCATTGTGTTTCTTATTTACTGCTCTGTGCATACATTATGCATTAGAGGAAGAGAAAAAATTGAACTGGAAAAATGCCATTGGCTTGAGCGCAATCCTTTTGGTGATTTTTGTCATGAAGTATGTATATATCTGTATTGGATTATTAGTATTCCTCATTCCAATGAAGCGGTTCGGAGAAAAGAAGGATTATTGGAAAGCCTTTGGAATTGCAATGATTCCGTTGGTATTGATTGGTGGTTATTTGCTGCTGCATATGTTTGGCTCTGTGTCTACCTTACAGGCAACCACAGATGGTATTTCACAAACTCAGTACTTAAAGCAGCATCCATTGATGTTACCAAAGGTTATTGTTGCAACCATTGTGCAGCAGTTTGACTATTTCATGGGAAATATTAATACCTTAGGCTGGTTAAAATATCCGCTGGGAGGACTGTTATATATTGTTCCGTGTTTTGTAGTAGGAGTTGCTTGTGTAAACACCAACGAAATGTCGAAAAAACTGACACGCATACAGAAAATCATCTGTGTATGTGCAGGTGGATTGTGTATTTTGGCAGTATTTGTTGGATTATACATCGGTGATGGTGTCAACAATGCAGTAGGAACACCATTAGTACATGGATTCCAAGGACGCTATATTTTACCGGTATTACCATTACTATTCATTGGAACCGGAAGTAAAAAAATTGAAAACAAAATAGAGCGTTTTTCAGAAAAAGCAGTAGGTGGAATGGGACTTATGACCGCATATGCCGTCATTCAGTTAGTAGCATACTGTTATTAAGAGAAAGGACACATTATGGAAAGTTCAATAGCAGCATCACTCTTTTTTATCGTTGCATGGGGTGCTTTGGCGAGTGGAATATATGTTAGCAAAAAATCTCAAAAGAAGTTAGACGCAGTTGCATGGGTAGTAGCCGATATTTTGGTTACTACCTGTTGGCATGTTTTGTTGGCAGCAGTCATTAATCTGCTGAAAGTACCGGTAAATATTATTATCATTGGAATTTTTGATTTATGTGCAGGAGCAGTTTTATGGTTTCGTATCTATAAGTCAAAAGAAAGACAGAAATATGAGTTTCATATAGGTGACGCTGTTTTTTGTGCAGCGTTACTGGTGTTTTCTGTACTGCTTACAAAATATCGCTATGGTGGAACGGAGCTTTTTATTAATTATCTTACCATAGACCCGGCGGCACACTTCAAAGCAGCAATGGATGTAGTGAATAATCAGTGCGTAAACAATATGTTTTATCAGGCATTAACCAATGGATTGTTGATAGAAGTATTTTCTCCACTATTAAAAGTGGATTATTACTATCGCATATTTGTATTTAGCGAGCCTCTGTTTTTAGCATTAGCAGGTGGAATGTTTTATGGAACGATAAAACGCTACTTAAACACCAGATTTATGCGTGTGACAGGAATTATCGTATCATTTCTGTATATTGGCGGATATCCATTAAATAGTACAGAGTACGGATTTGTATATCTTGGAATGGGTGTTACACTTTTACTATTGCTGATATTCTTAGCAGATACCTTTGCAAAGGATGAAATTGCAAAATGGTGGAATATTGTTCTATTATCCTTGGGATGTCTTGGTATTTTTGAGTGTTATGTCATGTTTATGCCAATTATTTTCTTTGCTGTTATTTTTGTAGTATTTTTAAAACAGCAAAGAGCAGGAATATTGATTTCTAAAGATACAGTCATTACTTGTCTTGCTATCTTTTTAATTCCATGTATTTTGGGAATGATTTATACATACTTTGGAATTTTTGGCAGCAATTTAACTGTTGGCGGAGCTTTGTCAAATGAAGGCGCAATTTACAGAGATTTATATTCTAATTTTGTTCCGTTTTTGCCATTTGCTTTGTATGGATTTTATAAGGAAGTAAAAGAGAAGAAAAATGCAACAACACTATTTTTACTTCCATTTTTAGTAGTCTTTATGATAGCACTGTTTATAAGAGGAATGGCAGGAAAAGTATCTTCCTACTACTATTATAAGACATATTATGTGTTGTGGCTTGTAGTGATGTTATTAGTAATTGCCGGAGTCTCTTATATGACGAAGGAAACAAGAATTATAACAGGATGTTGTTTTGCGGTATGGATTGCGGTATTCGGAGCAATGGTATTTCATGTGGAAGAGAAGATTCAAGGGAAAAATGAACTGTTTAATGTGAATATTAAGTCATCTGCTTTCAATGATATTTTTAGTTATAATTATAATAATTTGCGTTCAGCAGGATATTCGCTGGATAAGCGGGAGTTATATCATTATGTCTATGATGAATTGATTTCTAAGGGACAGAATATGGTTCCAATCGCCAGTTATTGGCAGGATGACTTCTGGTATCAGGGAATTACCAATCAGAGAAATGATGGTTGGGATGTGAATAACTCAGCAGAATTTTTGGAAATGTTGTTAAATTCCGATGCAGAATATGTATTGGTGCTTACGGATAGTCAAAGTACGGTTTACTTAGATAATCAGGCATATTTTGATTCCTTGGAGCATGTATATGAAAATGCAGCAGGATTTGTAGCAAAATTGAAGTAAGGAGGCACAAATGAGTCAGGCAAAAGTAAAAGTGTTAATGTCAGCCTATAATGGTGAAAAATACATTGCCCAGCAGATTGAAAGTATTTTAGGGCAGACTTATGAAAATATTGAAATTTATGTGCGTGATGACGGCTCAAAAGATAATACATTAAAGGTGTTAGAGCCATATGTAGAGAAGAACCAGATTCACTTAGAAAAAGGTGAAAATGTTGGATTTGTAGATAGTTTTCTGTGGTTGGTTGCCAACTGCGGAGAAGCAGATTATTATGCATTTTCAGATCAGGATGATGTGTGGTTTGAAAATAAAATTGAAATGGCATTAGAGCGTCTTAAGAATACCCCAAAAGACAAACCGGTGTTATACTTTTCCAATTATGACTATTATGACGGAGATTTAAATTTTGTGGCACATCGGGATGCAAAAGCACCTAAAATGGGATTTCGCAATTCCTTGGTAGATTGTGTTTCTCTTGGCTTCAACAGCGTATTTAATAAGACTGCAAGAGATATTGTGGCGGCAGATGTTCCAAAGAAGTGTACCGGACATGACTGGTGGATGTATATGATTTGTGCCGGAATGGGTCAGGTAGTCTATGATGAACGCCCCACAGCAAAGTATCGCAGACATGGCAATAACGTCAGTGATGGCGGAGACAGCTTTATTAAGTTTCAGATATGGAGGTTTAAACGTTTCTTTTTAAATCACTATTTTCATCACATCCATGAGCAGATTAAGGAATATGAAGTATTGTATCAGGAAAAATTATCTGCGGAGGATAAAAAGACACTTGCCATGTTTACCAAGGACGGATTTCATCCTTTGCTGGCATTAAAGAAAACCTTTTATCCAAAGTATTTCCGTCAAGGGATTATAGATGAAATTTTTATAAGAATTATTTTCTTAATAGGACGATTATAATATGAGTAAAACAAGTGAGAAAAAAGTAAGAACTGTACAACAAAATATGTTGTTTAATACCGTAGGTTCTTTAATTTATTATGTATGTCAGTGGTTAATATCTGTAATTATTGTACGAGTTTCCGGCTTTGGAGATGCAGGACTTTTATCCCTTGCCATGAGTGCAACAGCAGCACCGGCAATTGTAGGGTTGTTTAATGTAAGAAGTTATCAGGTGTCGGATATGAACGGACAGTATACAGATAGAGAGTATATGCGTTCAAGGGTATATACAAATGTGTTGTCTGTGGTAGCATGTCTGGTAGTGGTTTTATACTATGGATATTCCTTAGATAAGGCAATCATTATCATGAGCTTTATGGGCTTTAAGGTTGTGGAAGGAATGGCAGATGTATATTATGGAATCGACCAGAAAAATGAACGCATGGATTATGCAGGAATTTCCCTTACAATTCGTGGAATCGGTTCGCTGATTGTTTTCTTTGTAGCATTTATAATAGCTGATAATTTATTAGTTGGACTTGGTACAATGACATCTGTATTCCATACGTCAGATAGAATTTTTGTTACAGCACGTTTACTAATCAGTATTGTGGCAATGTCACTGTTTTCTTTAGCAGTAGTGTTGTTCTATGACAGACGCATGGTAAAGCGTTATGAGGAAAAGACATTGGAAGACAAAGCAGTGATACGAAAACAAGTAAAGTCTCTGTTAATTACCTGTTTTCCATTAGCAGTAGTAGCGTTTTTAAATAATATGTCCTTAACCATACCAAAGTTATACTTAGAGCAGTTCTTTGGAGAAGAAGTAATGGGGATTTATTCTTCCGTTGCTTCGCCTACCATTGTAATTCAGTTGGCAGCCACTACTTTGTTTGCACCGCTGATTCCACCGTTGACCGTAGAGTTTAACAATGGAAATAAGAAGAACTTTTTAGGAGGACTGAAAAAATTCGCCTTGTTGATTGGTGCAATTACAATCGCAGCTCTGCTAGGTTCTAAGCTGTTAGCGCATTGGGGACTGGTATTGCTGTTTGGAACGGATATTGAGCCATATGTCTATCTGTTTATTCCGGTGATTATTGTGTCCATACTCATTGCAATTAACGCTAGTATGTTCAGTGTATGTACCTTGATTCGTGAGATTAAGTCACAGTATTTCATTGGCGGATTTGGAATCTTAGCGGCTGTGATAGGTTCTCTTACTATTGTAAAAGAGTATTCCATGGACGGAGTAGTGTGGGCATTAGTAGCAACCTTAGTGGTTCAGATTCTGATACAGTTTATAATTATTTATCGAAAAGTAAAGAAAATGTGAGAGGCAAAAAATCATGGGAAAGCCAAAAGTAAATGTAGTTCTGGCAACTTATAATGGAAAAAAATTTCTAAAGCGTCAGTTAGACAGTATTGTCAATCAGACCTATGAAAATATAGATATTTATATTCGTGATGATGGTTCTAAAGATGATACCGTAGCATTTTTAGAGGAATATATTAAAAATAATACCAGTGGAAGAAGAATTGTTTTATTGGATAATGGTGGAAAGAATCTTCGATGTCCACATAGTTTTTACGAGATTTTGCGTAAATGTGATGAAGCGGATTACTATTCCTTTTGCGATCAGGATGATGAGTGGTATCCAAATAAAGTTGCATGGGCAGTAGAACGTTTAGAACAAGAGGATAAAAATCAGATTTTACTCTACTATACTGCATGTGATTATTACACGGATAAGGGAGAGTTTATCCGCCGTTCACCCAAACAGAAAGAAACACTTGAGTTGTCAGATGTTATATATTATACACCGGGTTCAGGATTTACCATGGTAATCAATGAACGTGCACGACAAGAGTTGTTATTGCAAGTACCGTTGGGAAAAGAATTGCATGACCGTTGGTTGATTCGTGGAGCAGTGTGCTTTGGCAAGGTGTTGTATGATGAGCGAAGTGCAGCGACGCATATCCGCCATGAAGAAGCAGTGACTTCAGGTGATGCAGGAACTGGAAACTTAATCAAATACTTTGTGCAAAAGGAAATACTAGGACCGGAGGCAAAGGAAGATAAGAAGTCTTTACAGTATTTTTATCGTACCTTTGAAGGTCGCTTGAATACAGAACAAAAGAAAGTGCTTTCTGTTTTTATACGGGATGGTTTTTCACTGCCGAATTGGTTTCATAAGGTGTTTTATCCAAAACGTCTTCGTACACGAACACCGGGAGAAATCGCATTGCGAATCTTGTTTGTATTAGGAAGAATTTAGCGGAAAACAAGAAAAAATCGCAAAAAGCGTAGATATGAAAAAAGAATAAAAAATCATGGTAAAATGTGCCCTATACATTTAAGAAATAAATTGTGTAGGGTATTTTTTTATGAATGGAATTGGAACAGTAATTAAGAATCTGCGTAAGGAGGAAGGAGTATCACAAACAAAACTGATAAGAGGGTTATGTTCACACACCACATTGTCCAGAATAGAAAGCGAAGAACGAAGACCGGAACAATTATTACTAGAGGCAATTTTACAACGGTTGGGAAAATCCTTTGATAAGTTCAGAACCATAATTAGTATAAAAGATTATTATATGTTAGAAGAACGTGATAATATCTGGAATGCTATTTTAAAAGGAGAATACCAAAAAGCGTCTTATCGGTTAAGACGTTATGAGAAAAATGTAAATATGCAGGATGCATTTCAGAAACAATTTGTGCTGCAGTGCCGTGGAATGTTGATGGCAAAGCAGGAAAAATGGAAAGAAAGTGTAGAAATCATAACGCAGGCGATACAATTAACCGTTTGTCACTTTGGTGAAAAGTCCATAGAAAAGCTGGTATTAGGAAGAACTGAAATGTTTTTGATATTGCTGATGTCACAAGGGTATAAAAAGCAGGGAAAGAAAAAAGAAGCCAGACAACTGGTGTATGAGTTGTTAAAAAATATAGAGAGAAAAAATTGGGATGAAGAAGAATTTGTTAAGATATATCCTAAAGTTGTCTGGGCGTGTATTCCATTTTTAAAGGAAGAGGAGAAATACGAAGTGGTTGCAGTGTTGGCGAATAAGGCAATTGCATTGCTGAAACGCAACGAAGTTATGTTTCTCTTAGCTGACCTGATGTCCGAACGAATGTGGGCAATACAGCAAAAAGCAAAAGCAGAAAGAGAATTGACCCAAGAAGAAATCCATGAATATATCAAGCTCAAACGACAGAAAGCAGCCTTAGAAGAGGTATGGAAAGCGTATGGAAAAATTCCCAAAGAAAATATGTGGTGTTGTACCAATATGCAGAAGAATTTTACCACCAGCAATGAAATTATAAGAAAATGCAGAGAAAATGCAGGCTTGTCTCAGGAAGCGTTAAGTGAAGAGGTTTGCAGCTCAGAAACATTGTCACGCATTGAAAGAGGAATTGTTACTCCTGAGGAAAAGAATTATCGCAGCCTTATGGAGAAAATGAATCAGGCAATAGAACGTGACCGTGGTTTTATAGATGTGGAGGAATATAAGTTACGAGAAGAATTTCGGATGGTTTCTAAGTATACCAGTCAGATGGAATACGAAAAAGCCTACAAGGTATGGCAGAAATTACGAAAAAAAATCCCTCAAAATTCAATGGAAAATCGTCAGAGCATACTACGTTATGATACCTTGATTGGTTATGGAAAACGGAAAATTGCATGGGAAGAGGCAATTGGGCAATATGAATTAGCTTTAAGAGAAACAATGCCAAAGTTCGGACAAATAGATATTGCACGGTGGCCTTTAACCAGAACTGAAATATTTCTTTTAAATAATATTGCAAGCGGATATTATCATACAGGAAAAAAGAAAGAAGCTAAGGAAATTCTAAATAGTATCAAAAAAGCCATTGAAAGCAGTAACGTTGCAGTTACCTATCAGGTTAGGGAATATGTGGTAGTGCTGTATAATATAGCCAGGATAGAAAAGTTAGAAGGAAATACCTCTGGAGCAAAAAGAATGTTTGAAAAGGGTATTTATCTGGAACTTCAGGCAGGAAGAATTACAAAAGCAGCCAAATTATTGTATGGAATCGGTTGGACATTAAAAGAAGAGGGACAAGAAGAAAAAGCTCGTCAGGTAATCAGGCAGGCTTTTTTTCTAAGTGATATTACTAATTCCCCAAGACTTCACAATGATATCTATCGTTATTGGCAAAAGAATTGGAAAGATAGTATTTTACCTAAAAATTATCATAATCCCAATCAGGCTCTGTGTCTGGAAAAATCATAAATGTTTTATCTCCTTTGTGAAAAAATAAAAAATCAAGAAATATTATGAAAAAGTCAAAAGAAAAAGCCCATGATATTAACAGAAAGATATATAACAAAAAAATTTCTGCAAAAACCATGGACTTTTTTTGAAATTCTGTCATAATAAAAAGGTTATTGCGAGTGCATATTTAGGTGTGCTAGAATAAAAAAGAATGATTTAGAGAATAAGAAGGAAGAATATATGAAAATTACACCATATCGAATTATGAAAGGCTTTAAATATTTAAAACATTATGGACCAAAGGCATTTTGGGCACGGCTTTGCGACCGCATGGAACCGGAAGAAGTGCCATATGAGCCATGGTATGAATATTACAAAGCAGGAGCGGAAGAACTGCAAAAGCAACGAAAGCAGGAACGAAAGTTTTCCTACCGCCCTCTTATTAGTATTGTAGTGCCGACCTATCAGACACCGGAAACATATTTAATAGAGATGTTAGAGTCTGTATATGGGCAGTCTTATCCTAACTGGCAGTTGTGTGTTGCAGATGCAAGTCCAAGTGATGAGGTAAGAAAAATCATAGAGAAGTTTATAGAGGAACGACAAGAGACGAGAATTAAGTATCGGCATCTTGATAAGAATCTTGGGATTGCGGAAAATACCAATGAAGGACTTGCGGATGCTGAAGGTGAGTGGATTGGCTTATTAGACCATGATGATTTGTTAGCACCGGAGGCATTATTTGAAATGGTGTCAAAGATGAATGAAGATTTGGGATTTGAAGTGATTTATTCTGACGAAGATAAGATTACAGAGGAAAAAAAAGGAGAATGGGTACATTCACAGCCGCATTTCAAACCGGATTTCAGTATTGATTTACTGCGTTCTAATAACTATATTACGCATTTTTTGTGTGTAAAACGCAACATATTGGAACAAGTAGGTGGATTTCGCAAGGAATTTGACGGTGCACAGGACTATGATTTTATTTTGCGTTGTACTGAAAAGGCAAAAAAAGTAGGACATGTGGCAAAAGTACTGTATCACTGGAGAGTGCATCGCAGTTCAACATCAGACAATCCAATGAGTAAAAAATATGCCTATGATGCGGGACAGAGAGCCATTGAAGAACATTTAGAGCGTGTAGGACAGACCGGAATCGTAAGCCAGAGAAAGTTTTTTGGATTTTATCGTGTAAAGTATAAGGTGCATGGCAATCCGTTAATAACCATTTTAATTCCAAATAAGGATCAGACAAAAACTTTAAAACGTTGTATCGAATCCATAGAGAAGTCCACATATAATAACTATGAAGTGATTATTGTAGAGAACAACAGTCAGGAAGAAGAGACATTTCGGTATTATGAAACACTTTGTGAAGCAAAGTATGAGAAGGTGTCCGGTGGCATATCCTGTCAGGGAACATTAGCGGGTGGTCAGAGTGTGAAGATTGTTACTTGGGAACAGGGCTTTAATTATTCTGCAATCAATAACTATGGAGCGTCTTTTGCAGCAGGAGAGTATCTGATTTTATTAAACAATGATATTGAACTGATTACAAAAGACTGGATAGAAGAAATGCTTGGAAACTGCCAGCGACCGGAAGTAGGCATTGTAGGAGCACGTTTATATTATCCGGACAATACCATTCAGCATGCAGGAATTGTAGTCGGTATTGACGGAATTGCAGCTAATATGTTTCCGGGGATGAAGCGGGAGCGGGAAGGCTATATGCATCGTGCCGCTACCCAGTTGAATTATAGCGCAGTAACAGCGGCTTGCATGATGATAGAAAAGCGCATTTTTGATGAAGTAGACGGATTGGATGAAGTCCTTACCGTAGCGTTTAACGATTTAGACTTGTGTCTGCGAGTAGGACAGGCAGGCTATTTGGTCGTATATAATCCATGGGTAGAAGCGTATCATTATGAATCCAAGAGCAGGGGAAAAGAGGATACGAAAGAAAAAGTACGAAGATTTGGGGATGAAATAGAATTTATCAGAACCAGATGGATTTCTTTATTAAAGAAAGGTGACCCATATTATAACAAGAACTTTTCCTTGAAAAAGTGTAATTATGCATTAAAGCCCTATAAATAAGGAGAAACGTCTATGCGAGAATCATTTGCGAAAAATAGAACAGGAATTTTATTAATGCTGATTTCCTCCATCTGTGCATGTCTGGGACAGTTGTTTTGGAAATTGTCAGCAGAAGACGGATTGCTTATTGCACTGTTGGGATTTGTTTTTTATGGAGTGGGAGCGTTAATTATGCTCATTGCTTATCGCTTTGGAAGTCTTTCCGTATTGCAGCCTATGCTCAGTATGAATTATGTATTAAGTATTGTGTTAGGAGCAGTTGTCCTAAAGGAAGCAGTAACCATACGCAAGGTAATCGGAGTACTTGTCATTATGGCGGGCGTAATACTAATTGGGGGAGGCGACGAAGAATGATTTATTATGCAATTTTAATCGGTGGAACTATATTAGGAGCAGTTGCCTCTATGTTTTTCAAGCTGGCATCAGAAAAAGATAATATCATAAAAGCACTGTGGGATATCAAATTGTATATTGGCGGTGTATTGTATTTAGCGTCTGCCTTGGTGGACATTTATGTATTGCGTTATTTAGATTATTCAGCCGCACTGCCCTTTACGGCAATCACTTATATTTGGACATTGTTGTTGGCATATTTTGTATTAAAGGAAAAAATATCAAAAAAGAAGATTATCGGGGTTGGGTTGATTGTATTAGGAGCAATTCTGGTAATGTAAGATGCAGGAGGAGATTATGAATAAGAATAAAAATGAAAATAAAAAAAGAAATATAATAGTTCTTGGAATTTTAATTATCGTACTCGTAGTGAGTATTTCTGTTATAGCGGCATATGTTATAAAGCAGAATAGTGCCAAGAATGAGTATGAGAAGATTCAGAATAAGGCAAAAGTACAAGAGACTGGTGAAGAGGTTTCAAAAGAACCGCAGAAAGACGATGTATATGAAAGTCCCATTGATTTTGAAGAACTTTGGAAAACAAATGAAGAGATTTACGCATGGATTCAAATACCGGGAACAGACATTGATTATCCAATTGCACAAAGAGCGGATGATGATGCATACTATTTGAATCATACGGTAGAAGGAACAGAAGGACTGCCGGGTTCTATTTATACAGAGGCCATAAACAACAAAGATTTTTCTGATTTTAATACGGTGATTTACGGTCATAATATGAAAAACGGAACGATGTTTGCAGGTTTGCATAAATATGAAGATAAGGATTTTTTAAAGGAAAATCCATATGTATATATTTATTTGCCGGACAGAACTTTAAAATATCAGATTTTTGCAGCAGTAGTATTTGATGACAGACATATGATGTATAGTTTTAATTATAGTATGCCGGAAGGTCGGCAACAATTTTTAGATGAAATAAAAGGTGTACGAACTATGGAATCCAGTTACGATGAAAACGTAACCGTAGGAACAGATAGTAATATTATTACACTTGCAACTTGCATAGGAGGACAACCGGATAATCGGTGGTTAGTAGAGGCGGTATTAGTAGAAGATGGAGAAGAATAAAGCGGGGTTAACACTTGCGGAAGTAAAACAGCGCAAGAAAAGAAGAAAAAGAACGAAAATTATTTTGATAATAGCAGGTATAATGGCAGTGATTTGTATCTGCGTGGTAACAGCATTTTTTGTATTGCGTAAAATGGGTGAAAAAAGTCTTAAAGGAAATGTGCAGAATGAGACGAAGGAAAGTTACATAACCTACCAAGGGAAAAAGTATCAGTATAAAAAGGATATGGTAAACATTCTGTGTCTGGGAATTGATATTCGACAGGAAAATTTAGACCAATGGGCACAGGAAGATGCACAAGTCCAAGAGGAAGTATTACAGGAAAATGACAGTAAGCAGGTATTAGAGCATCAGAAGTCCGCAGGAAACAAGTCAGGAAGACGTGCCGGACAGGCAGATGCGATTTTTCTTGTAGCCTTAGACACTAAGGCACACACCATGGATGTAATTGCAGTTCCCAGAGATACGATGGTTCCGGTAAAAAAATATTCCGTAAGCGGAGAGTATCAGGGAACGCAGGAAATGCAGATTACATTACAGCATGCTTATGGCGATGGAAAGGAGCAGAGCTGTGAATTAATGGAAGAGGCAGTATCGAACTTGTTTTATCAACTGCCAATCAACGGATATTGTTCTATTAATATGTTGGCACTGCCCATTGTAAATGATGCAGTAGGTGGTGTTACGGTACATATAGATGAAGATTTGACATTGCTGAATCCGGGATTTACAGCAGGAAGCGATGTGCTACTGCAAGGAGATGCAGCAATGGACTTTGTAGGCGGGCGGGATATTACAGTAGCTCAAAGTAGTCTTGACAGAATCGGAAGGCAAAAGGAATATTTGATGTCTTTTATTCCAGCAGCTAAAAAAGCTGTCAAGAAAGATATTACCTTGCCGGTGGAATTGTATCAGACCTTAAGTGAATATATGGTTACAGATATCAGTGCGGATGAAGTAACATATCTTGCATCCGAAGGAATCCAATGCAGCTTTTCAAAAGATAATCTTCATATGGTAGACGTGGATGTACAAATGGGAGTGGAGTATGAAGAATACTATGCCAAGGACGAAGAACTCTATCAGATGATTATTGATATTTTTTATGAAGAAGTAAAATAAAGTTTAAAAATCTCTTAATCTCTATAAAAGAAATATCATTGTGAAAAGAAATGTGCTATAATTTTTTTGTTGTGAACAAAAGAGAATTAGTGAGGACGAGAAAATGAAGAGGAAAAAACATAGAAAAAAGCAAAGAAAAACATGGAAGATTGTAGTGGCAGTTTTGGCAGTTATTTTTGCATTGATTTTAGGAGTGGCAGCTTTTGTTTGGAGCAAACTGGGGAAAATGGACAAGATTGAACTGAAAAATGTCAAGGTAAATGAACTGAAGCCGGAAACAGAAGAAGCACTAAAGGGTTACACAACAATTGCACTGTTTGGACTGGATAATCGTTCCAATGGAAATTTCAAAAGTGGAAATAGTGATACTATTATAGTGGTAAGTATTAACAATGATACCGGTGAAATAAAAATGTCATCCGTATATCGTGATACATATTTGGATATCGGTGAAAACAAATTTCGAAAAGCAAATGCTGCATACAGCAGTGGAGGTCCGGAACAGGCAGTCAATATGCTGAATAAAAATTTGGACTTAACTATCACCGATTATGTAGCAGTAGATTTTAATGCAGTGGTAGACGCAGTAGATTTATTGGGTGGTATTGAGTTGGAGGTTACTTCAGAAGAAGTAAGCTATATGAATGATTATATTGATGGAGTAAGTGAGGTGACAGGTAAGAAAAGTCACCATGTAAGTGCAGGAAAACAGACTTGTGATGGAGTACAGGCTACTGCATATGCAAGAATCCGATATACCACAGGCTGGGATTATAAACGTACAGAACGTCAAAGAACAGTAATAACCAAAATGTTTGAAAAGGCAAAAGAAACAGATTTGCTGACTTTAAACAGTATGCTGGATGAGATATTACCGGAAGTTTCAACCAGCTTAAGTGCCGGAGAAATCTTGAGTCTGGCAAGCGATATGACAAAATATCATATGGGCGAGAATACCGGTTTCCCATTTGATAAAGAATCTACGAACCTTGGAAAATTAGGTAGTGTTGTAATTCCGGTGGATTTGGAAAATAATGTGGTTCAGCTCCATGAATTTTTATATACGAATGAAACCTATACACCTTCACAAACAGTAAAGGATTTGAGTGGAATCATACACAGCAATACGGGATATTAGTAGAAAAGCAGCCCATGCACAGCAATATAGAATATTAGTAGAAAAGCAGCCCATGCACAGTAATATAGGATATTATATAGAAAAACAACCCATACCAAGCAGGTATGGGTTATTTTTCATATCATAGGAAATATCGTGTCAATAAATGTTAATAGTATGCGCAAAATTCGTATAAAAATAAAAAATATGAAAAAACATGGTAAAATATAGAAAAAGAGAAATGAAGGTGAGAATGTGGACGGAATCGGAAAGATTATTTTGGAAGAAAGAGAACAGGCAGGTATTTTACAAAATGAGTTATGTAAGGGAGTATGTTCAGCGGCCACGTTATCAAGATTAGAATGGGCAGAACAAAATATAGGACAATGGGGTATAGATGTGTTTTTACAACGATTAGGAAAATCCCAAGATAAGTTTTGGACAATTGTTCATATTGGCGACTATGAGCTCATGGAACGAAGAAGAAAGTTGTGGAACTATATTTTACAGAAAGATTATGTTAAGGCAGAAAAGGAAATAGAAAAATATCAGGCTTATGCAGCCAAAGACAAGATACATGAACAGTTCTGGAGAAAATGCCAAGGATTGATAAAGGGAAAAAGAGATGGTGACTGGAGTGTTGCATTGCAGATTTATGAAGATGCAATAAAGGACACATTACCTGATTTTTCAATAAAAAAGATAAAGAAAACCTTAATGGGAAGAGATGAAATGCAAATTGTGCTTCTGATGGTAGAGGCATACAATTGTATTGGTGAAGAAGAAACTGCCAGACAAATGGTAAAAGAACTTTTGGAAAATATCCAAGGCAAACACTGGGATGAAGAAGAAAAGGCAAAAATTTATCCAAAAACTGTAAAGGTTTATAATGAATTTTTGAAAAAAGAAGGTCAATATGAACAGGTTATTTCTCTTGCGAAAAATGCAACAGAAATGTTGATAGAAAATGGAATTATATTTTTGCTAAAAGAACTGTTGGAAGACATTGTTTGGGGAATGGAATGTTGTCAAAAAATAGAAAAAAGACGTTTTACCATTCGAGAAGAAATGGAGTATGAACAGTTGAAAAAGCAAATTCAGGTTTTGAAAGAAGTCTGGGAGGAGTACGGCAATCTTCCGGAAGATAGTATGCTGTATTGCACCAATGTGCAAAAGGATGTCAGTGTTAGTAATGAAATCATGGCGAAGTGTCGAAAGCTGTGTAAACTGTCACAGGAAAAAGCAAGTGAAGATGTCTGTACAGTAGAACAATATTCCAGAATAGAGACAGGAAAATGTTCGCCATTAGAGAAAAGTTATCGGGCAATAATGGAAAAAATGAATCAGGCACAGGAACGAAACCGTTTCTTTATTAATGCACAGGAATACAGTATACATGAGAAGATAAGGCAGGTGGAAAAAAGAATAAGCGGACAGGAAATAAAAAAAGCTGCAGAGGAATGGAGGGAATTGAGAGAAAAGATATCTGATGATACTTTAAATAATCGACAGTATATAGCAAGATATGATGCTATAATGAAACATTATAATAAACAAATTGATTTTCAAGAATATATTGCAGAAATGGAAAACGCATTAAGTATTACTTTACCTAATTTTGAAAATGTGGATATTAAAAATTGGCCATTATCTAGAAATGAGATATTTTTGTTGTTTAGCATTGCAGGAGCTTATTATATGGCAGGAAAAACGGAAGAAGCAAGGCATATATATTATGAATTGTGGGATTCTATTAAAGAAAGCCGTACAGATAGTATATATCATATTACTGAGTATAGAATATTGGCATATAATATGGGATTAATGGAAGGATTAGAGGGGAATTATCAAAAAGCAAAAGAAATTTTAGAGTGTGGAATACATAGTTGTATGCAGGTGGGAAGATTTGATATATTACCAAGTTGTTTGTATTGCATGGGATGGCTTCTTCGGGAAGAAGCAAAGAAAGAGATGTGTAATAATAGGAATGACGAAAAAGCCCGCTATATATTGGAACAGGCTTTTTGCTTCGGAAATATTTTGAATTTTCCGAGTCTTTGTAATGAAATATGTAATTATTATGAAGAAGAATGGGGAGAAAAAATTACATATTAATATCCGCCAATGATGAAATTAGGATGTGTAGCAACAATAGTTGCTTCCTGTGAATTAGTATTAGGAGTAATGCTTAAAGCTCCCAAAGCTGCAACTGCGCATAATGCAACTGCAAAGATAATAGATTTTGCGGATTTAAAAATGTTTTTTTTCATAAAAATTTGCTCCTTTTTTGTTTAAATTCAAGGCAATTATGTAAAAAAAACACTTCAAAACCCATGAGCTTGGATGCAAAAAAACAGGGGTAAATCTAATGGATGATGTCATGGTATTTTTTGTAGAAATTTGACATAATAAAAGGTTATAGAAAAATAGAATAGGAAATAAAATATTCCGATTTGGTCACCAAAAAAGTGATTGAGTCGGAATATTTGTTTATACTATTTTGTAAAAAAACATTGACAATATATGGCAAAATATTTACACTAAGATATAGTTGAGGGAAAGAGGGCAAAAGAATTAATAAGGCAAGATTCGTAGCCTGTCGTTCGACAGAGTGCTGGTTCAGTAAATACACCAAAGATATAAGGAAATTTTTATAATTATTATGATTGGCATTGTATTAAGTGCAAT
>CAYTDI010000035.1:0-25501 GCA_964436595.1 uncultured Eubacterium sp. | reverse complement strand
TATCAAGAAAATAAGCATAACAGTTCTGACAGCCTTCCGAGCATTTGTGGCAGCCATGCCACGGGTTCCAAATTTTATCATTGAGATCCATAATTCATTCTCCTTTATTATCCAAAATACTGTTTGCGATGCCTGCAAGCCGAACCAAAGTATCAAATTCTTCCTGCCCCATACCGTTTATCAAATGCTCAAGTTGACTGTTCAAATCCACTTTTGCACACTCGACCAATTCCAATGCCTTATCGGTGGGAAGAATGTAATAGGCACGCTTATCCTGCGAACAAGGCTCTTTAGTTATATATCCCTTGTCTTTCAAAGAGGTAATGTGCGCTGTAATCATCGGTTTTGACACTCCGAGCAGGTCAGCAAGCATCACAGGCGTATGTGGTCCTTGTGTTTCGGTAATGATATTGAGCACTCCCATCTCGCTTGGTCGGATGGGCAATCCTTTTTTCAGTTCCATATAATTTTTAGCGAAAATCGAAAGCACCGCATTTGCAGCAAAATATTTATTCATAGTCTACCTCAATCCAAAAAGTTCATATAGATTAACTATATTATAGTTAATCTGCATTAACTTGTCAAGTTTTTTGAAAGAAGCTATTTTTTTACATATAAGAAAAAGCGGCAAGGATTTCTCCCTGCCGCCGGCAACTTGTTTTTGCAGTTTTTAGATAACCTCGTCAATATTTGTTTTACGAACGGAAAAAACATATCCTCTGCCTGCTGTCGAAGTCATTAAGGTAACTGTACAGTTTTCCACTTGTCAGCAGATTAAAATATAATAGTTTTCGGTGGTGCTTTAAATATCTTAAACGCCGTTGTTCTCACAAACCAATATTCTTTTGTCTGTGTAATGCTGTTTCATTTCTGTTCTTGTTTTTATTTTCTATCTGGTCTGTAAAAATACAAATTCCCGCTGTGCTTGTTCATCCTCCGGATATTCCTGCACATAAACTGCCATCTTTTCTTTTGCCGATGCAAAATCTTTCAGTTGTTCATAAACAATAATTTCATACTTCTGAAGCTCCTGCTTGTTTATTACATTTTCTGCTGCAAGTGCTTTCTGGAAGAACTCCAATGCCCGCTGATAATTTCCCATTTCCATCTGCATTTTTCCTAAGGTACTAAGTGCCTCTGAATCAGAACCGTTCCGTGCAGAGTAACTCTCATATAAAGCCTGTGCCTGAGAGGAATTGCCCTGTGCATCATATACTTCTGCCATATAGAGCAGTGCTTTCATATCTTCCTTATTGATTGCCTTATCTAACTCTTTTCTGGCACTTTCATAATCACCTTTTAATAAATAGATATGTCCACGTTCCCGATAATCTTCGGCATCCTCGCCTCCTTGCTTCAATGCCTTATCTAATATCTTTCCTGCTGCTTCGGTGTCACCTGCACCATTAAGATTTTCATAAATGGAAACATACAACTCATAGTCACCGGATTTTAATTCCAATGCCTTATCGAAGTCCTTTTTTGCCTTATCTATATTTCCTTCTTTCAGATAAATGCATCCACGCAAATAATAGGGACTTCCATTTTTCTTATCATAATCCATTAATGCCTGATAAGTCTTGATTGCGCCCTCTGTATCACCGCTTTTATACTGAGCCGCTGCCTTATAATAGCAAATATCAATTTCTAAATCTCCCACAACTGCAAGAGACTGGTCCAGTGCTTTCTGAAAAGATTTTACCGCACCCTCGTAATCGCCCTCTTCCATTTTAGCAATTCCTACTTTACGATATTCTTTCTCTTTTTTTAAGGATTCTTCACTTTTACACCCTGTCAGTACAGACATTCCAAGTGCCAGCACCATTACTAATAAGGCAAATTTTTGTTTTTTTCTATTCTTTTGGTTCTTCATATCCTTGCTCTACTTTCTCTTTTTTCTGTGGCAACTGTGCCAAAATAATTGCAGCAAACATCAACACGCATCCTGCCACTTCTCTTTTATTTAACTGTTGATGCAATACAATCAAACCTGCTAATACCGAAATCACGGATTCCATACTTAAGATTAAGGCGGCTACGGTCGGATTAATACCTTTTTGTCCCACAATCTGCAAGGTATAGGCTACTCCGCAGGACAACACACCACCATACAATATGGGCTGCCATGCTGCTACTATCTGTGAAATTTCCGGTTTTTCAACAATGAACATCGGAATCGCAGTTAATATTCCACATACAAAGAACTGTATGCAGGACATTTTCACACCATCTACAAATTCCGTAAAATAATCAATCACCAAAATATGAATTGCAAATAAAAATGCACATATCAGTACCAGCACATCACCTTTTCCCACGGAAAAACCTTTCGTAATACATAAAAAGTACAATCCTGCTAAAGCTAAGGCTACTCCACCCCAAACAAAAGGTGTGCACTTCTTTTTTAAAAACAATCCTAACACTGGCACAATAATAATATAAAATGCTGTAATAAATCCTGCCTTTCCCACGGTGGTATAAGCAATTCCCACCTGCTGAAAATTACTTCCAAGGCATAAGAAAATTCCACATAGAACTCCGCCTAATAACAACCGTTTTTTATCCTTTGGACTTTCTTCTCTTTTAGAATCAGAAGGAGCAACCCTTCTCAAAAACCAAATACATGGTATGAGAACAGCTCCTCCTATCAGACTTCTGACACAATTATAGGTAAATGCACCTAAATATTCATTTCCTACGCTCTGTGCCACAAAAGCAGTCCCCCAGATAAACGCTGTCAAAAACAACAACATGGTATTTCTTATCTGTAACTTACTCATAAAACTACTTTTGTACTCCTGCTACTCCATTTCAACCTCTACTTTATCCAAATGCCAAATATCATCCACATATTCCTGAATGGTTCGGTCCGAAGTAAACTTACCGGAGTGAGCCACATTTAACATTGCCATCTTTGCCCAACGTTTTTCATCACGATATGCTTCGTCTACCCTTTCCTGTGCCTGCGCATAAGAGCGGAAATCCTTCAGAATGAAGTAGGTATCTGCATACTGTGTTTCTTGTGTATTCAGTAAGGAATTGTATAACGGTCTGAACAATTCTGAATCATTTCCGGAATAAAATCCGTTAATCAACTGCATTAATACCTGACGCACTTCCTGATCGTTGTTAAATATCTGCATTGGGTCATAGTCTCTTTTTGCTTCATGCTCAATAACTTCCTGTGCACTCATACCGAAAATGAACTCATTTTCTTCGCCTGCTTCTTCTACAATCTCTACGTTTGCTCCATCCATCGTTCCCAATGTTACTGCTCCATTCAGCACAAACTTCATGTTTCCTGTTCCGGATGCTTCTTTACTTGCAGTAGAAATCTGTTCTGATACGTCTGCTGCCGCAAAAATCCATTCTGCATTGGATACCTTGTAATCTTCAATAAATACCACTTTTATTTTTCCATTGATACTTCTATCATTGTTAATCACTTCTGCTACATTATTAATCAGCTTAATGGTAAGCTTTGCATTTCGATATCCTGCTGCTGCCTTTGCACCGAAAATAAATGTTCTTGGATAAAACGCCATATCCGGATGTTCTTTTATCTTATTATACAGATACATAACATGAAGAATATTTAACAACTGACGTTTGTATTCATGGAGTCTTTTTACCTGTACATCAAATATAGAGCGTGGATTTACTTCTATTCCATTGTGCTTCAAAATATAATCTGCCAAACGCAGCTTATTCTGATATTTGATATTCATAAATTCCTGCTGGGCTTTTTCATCCTCTGCATAAATTGCCAATTTCTCAATATGCGGTAAGTTTGTAACCCAATCATTTCCGATTTTATCATTAATCCAGTCTGCCAATAGTGGATTGCCATGATATAAAAATCTTCGCTGCGTAATACCATTGGTCTTATTATTGAATTTTTCCGGGAACATTTCATAGAACTCATGCAATTCTCGTTCCTTTAAAATCTCGGTATGAAGTCTGGCTACACCATTCACAGAATATCCTGCTGCAATGGCAAGATTTGCCATGCGCACCTGTCCGTCATAAATAATTGCCATCTTCTGTATCTTTCCGTCATCCCCAGGAAAACGCTTCTGAATATCCAAAATAAAGCGACGGTTTATTTCTTCTACAATCTGATAAATTCTTGGCAAAAGTCTTGAAAAGATTTCAATTGGCCACTTTTCCAATGCTTCCGACATAATGGTATGGTTGGTGTATGCGCAGGTCTTTCCTGTAATCTCCCATGCTTCATCCCATTCCATGCCTTCTTCATCCACTAAAATACGCATCAATTCTGCCACTGCTACGGTAGGATGTGTATCATTCATCTGAATGGCAACCTTTTCCGGTAATTTACGCAAATCCGGATGATCCTTCTTATATCGTGCAACAGCTCGCTGTACACTGGCAGAAACAAAGAAATACTGCTGTTTTAAACGCAATTCTTTTCCCGCAATGTGATTATCATTCGGATACAATACTTCTACCAGATTCTTAGCAAGATTCTCCTGTTCTACTGCTTTCTTGTAGTCTCCCTTATCAAAGGAATTCAATTCAAAGCACTGTACCGGCTCTGCATCCCAAATCATCAATGTATTTACCATATTATTGTTATATCCGATAATCGGCATATCATAAGGAACTGCCTTTACAGACTGATATCCATCCTGAATAAACTTTACATTTCCTTTTTCATCCATTTCGGAACGCACATATCCGCCAAACTTTACTTCATAAGTATGTTCCGGACGGCGCAGTTCAAATGGATATCCATCCTTTAACCAGTTATCCGGCTCTTCCATCTGATATCCATCCTGTATTTTTTGACGGAACATACCATAACGGTAACGAATACCGCATCCATATGCCGGATATCCTAAGGTAGCCAAGGACTCCATAAAGCAGGCTGCCAGTCTTCCCAGTCCTCCATTTCCAAGTGCCGGATCCGGCTCTTGGTCTTCGATTGCATTAATGTCAAATCCAATCTCTTTTAGTGCTTCACTGACCTCTTTATATGCAGTCAAATTAATCAGGTTGTTTCCTAATGCCCTTCCCATAAGAAATTCCATAGACATATAGTAAAGAATCTTTGGGTCTTCTTTTTCAAAGGTCTTCTGTGTTGCAAGCCACTGGTCGATAATGACATCTTTTACAGTATATGCAACTGCCTGATATACTTCCTGTACAGAGGCTTCATCCAAAGTCTTTCGATATAGATTCTTTACATTTCCCTTTACTTCTCGTATAAACTGCTCTTTTTCAAACATTCCGTTTTCCATAATACCCTCACTCCTGTCTTGTGTAATGACACTTTTAGAAAAAGGAGAGTAGTCACCGATAAAAAGTGTTACTCTCCTTTTAAGTTTATTGTATTTTCTCTACGCCAAGTGTTACTTTTTCACCGTTGATATTCCATTCCTTTTCATATCCGGTTACTGCACCTGAGGTAAGCTTCTCACCAAGTACTTCTGACTGAATCTGTGCTCCGAACTTTTCGAAGATTTGATTGATTTTATCACCTGCCTGATAAGAAACAGCAATCTTATCCATTACTTCAAATCCTGCTTCCTTACGCATTGTCTGAATCTTACTAATCAATTCACGCACAAATCCTTCTTCTAATAACTCTTCTGTCAGGTTGGTATCTAATACAACGGTTACTTCGTTGTCACCTTCTGTTACATAACCTTCTTGCTGAGTCATGGTAATCAATAGATCCTCTTCACATAATACAACTTCTTCACTCACACTGTCAAGTGTCAGACTACCCTTTGCCTTTAATTCTGCCATTGCCTTATTTCCGTCAAGCTCTGCTAATGCTTTCTGAATCTGACCAAGGAACTTACCGTATTTTGGACCTACGGTACGAAGCTGCGGCTTAAAGGTATAGTCAGTAAAGCTGCTTACATCTTCTGTAAAGTTTACTTTCTTTACATTCAATTCTTCTTCAATAATCTCACAGAAGAACTCTGATAACTCATATGGAGCTTTTACAAACATATTTCCGATTGGCTGACGGTTTTTGATGTTTGCTGCATTTCTGCATGCACGACCCATTACTACAATTTTCAGAACAGCATCCATATTTTTCTCTAAGTCTTTGTCTACAAATGCTTCGTCTGCAACTGGGAAGTCGCACAAATGAATACTTTCCGGTGCGCTCTTGTCAATGCTGCGAACCAAGTTCTGATAAATTTCCTCAGTTAAAAATGGAACCATTGGTGCTGCTGTTTTACATACAGTTACCAATGCTGTATACAGTGTCATATATGCATTGATTTTATCCTGTTCCATGCCTTTTGCCCAGAAACGTTCACGACATCTTCTGACATACCAGTTACTCATATCGTCTACAAAATCCTGTAATGCTCTTGCTGCTTCTGGAATCTTGTAACTTCCAAGGTTGTTATCTACTTCTGTAATTAAAGTATTTAACTTAGATAACAGCCATTTATCCATTACGGATAATTTATCGTATTCTAACGTATACTTTGTAGCATCAAATTCATCTATATTCGCATACAATACGAAAAATGCATAAGTATTCCACAAAGTACCCATGAACTTACGCTGTCCTTCCTGTACTGCTTTTCCATGGAAACGGTTTGGTAACCATGGTGCAGAGTTAATATAGAAATACCAGCGAATTGCATCTGCACCGTAAGTCTGCAATGCATCAAATGGGTCTACTGCATTTCCTTTGGACTTACTCATTTTCTGTCCGTTTTCGTCCTGAACGTGTCCCAACACGATAACATTCTGGTAAGGTGCTTTGTTAAATAACAGGGTTGACTCTGCCAACAGAGAATAGAACCATCCACGAGTCTGGTCTACTGCTTCTGAAATAAACTGTGCCGGGAACTGTTTTTCAAATACTTCCTTATTTTCAAATGGATAATGATGCTGTGCAAATGGCATTGCTCCTGAATCGAACCAACAGTCAATTACTTCCGGTACACGATGCATCTGTTTTCCACATTCTGGACACTTTATGGTAACTGCATCAATATACGGACGGTGTAACTCTATTTCATCCGGACAGTTATCAGACATCTCTTTTAATTCTGCAATACTTCCTACGGAATGCATATGTCCACATTCACATTCCCAGATATTAAGTGGTGTTCCCCAGTAACGGTTACGGGAAATTCCCCAATCCTGCACGTTCTCTAACCAGTCTCCGAAACGTCCTTTTCCAATGCTTTCCGGAATCCAGTTAATGGTGTTATTGTTGCGAATTAAATCATCTTTTACTTCTGTCATTTTGATAAACCATGATTCTCTCGCATAATAAATCAATGGGGTATCACATCTCCAGCAATGTGGATACTCATGTTCAAACTTAGGAGCATCAAATAAGAGTTTCTGATCCTCTAAATCCTGTAATACCATTGGGTCTGCTTTTTTACAGAATACACCTGAATATGGTGTTTCTTCTGTTAATTCACCTTTTCCATTTACAAACTGAACAAATGGAAGTTCATACTTTCTTCCTACCTTAGAGTCATCTTCACCAAATGCCGGAGCAATGTGTACAATACCGGTACCATCTGTCATGGTTACATAGGTGTCACAGGTTACAAAGTGTGCTTTTTTATGCTGCTTTGCTGCTGCATCTGCGGCACACTGGAATAACGGCTCATATTCCTTGTATTCTAAATCTGTTCCTTTAAATGTCTCTAATACTTCATATGCCTTTTCGCCGGCTTCTTTCTGCTCTTTGCTTAATAAAGAACCGAGCACCTTATCCATTAAAGCTTCTGCCATATAATAAGTATATCCGTCAATTGCTTTTACTTTACAATAAGTCTCTTCCGGATTTACACAAAGTGCTAAGTTTGATGGCAGAGTCCATGGTGTTGTAGTCCATGCTAAGAAATATGCATCTTCACCCTTTACCTTGAAACGAACAATTGCAGAACGTTCTTTAACAGTCTTATATCCCTGTGCTACTTCCTGTGCAGACAACGGAGTTCCGCAGCGAGGGCAATATGGCACAATTTTAAAGCCTTTGTATAATAACTTTTTGTCCCAGATTTCCTTTAATGCCCACCATTCGGACTCAATAAAGTTATTGTCATAAGTAACGTAAGGATTTTCCATGTCTGCCCAGAATCCAACAGTACCGGAAAAATCTTCCCACATTCCTTTGTATTTCCAGACACTTTCTTTACACTTTTTGATAAATGGCTCTACACCATATTCTTCAATCTGTTCTTTTCCGTCCAGACCTAATATTTTCTCTACTTCCAACTCTACCGGAAGTCCGTGTGTGTCCCATCCTGCTTTACGAGGAACCATTTTTCCTTTCATTGTCTGGTATCTTGGAATCATATCTTTAATAACACGGGTTAATACATGTCCAATATGAGGCTTTCCGTTTGCTGTTGGCGGTCCGTCATAGAAAGTATAGGTTTCTCCCTCTTTTCGGTTTTCCATACTTTTCTTAAAAATATCATTCTCTTTCCAGAATTCTTCTACCTGTTTTTCTCTTTCGACAAAGTTTAAATTGGTATCGACTTTGTTATACATACGCTGTATGTGCTCCTTTCCTAAAATATAGCGCATCCCTGCTCGGTGAGCTGCTTTATAGGAAATTGCAACGAAATTTCCTATAAATTAAAAAAGCTCTGTCCTGTAAAAGGACAAAGCTTATAAATGCATTGTTACCACCTGTTACATTGTACTTGGAAAATCTTCATTTTCTGCATACACGATTCCCATAACGGAGGAATTTCCGTCCGTACCTACTTATGCCAAATGGCAGGTTCAGCCGGCAACTTAGAAGTGATATTCCGATATTTTCTACTAGTACCGGTTTCCACCCTCCCGGCTCTCTGAAACGTTTGAACACAAGAACTTTTTCTGTTCCTTAATACCGTACTGTCTTCGTCATCGTCTTTTCAAAAATCTTTTTACATTATAAAACCTGCAATATCTCTTGTCAAGACATTGCAGATTCTTTTTAAACGCAATTTACAAAGTGCTATAATACTCATTCATTATAGTTTCATAAAATCCACTGTTAATAGCCCATAAACCAATTAAGATTAATGCTACAAATATAAGTAATCCTACTGCTCCGCAAACAATTCCTGCAATAGCCATTCCCTTGCTCTCATTTTTCACAATCTGAACAATTCCAAGTACAATCGCTACAATACCACAGATTGGTGCTGCATATGTCAAAATTGGAAGTCCTACATATACGCTGCATATCAACACGATAGCTAAGATTCCGCATACCATAGATGCAACTCCAAGTCCTGTTCCTTTTCCCTTTCCAGAACCATAATTCTGTTCCCAAGACGGCTGTACTCCGTTTCCATAGGAATATTGATCATTTGGCTGCTGTTCTCCATAAGAATAATTAGGGTTCTGCTGCCCCTCATTTATCTGCTGGTCATTGTTATCAAAAGTATTGTTGCCATCACTCATGATATATCCTCCTCACTTATTGTATAATATAAAAATTATATCAAACACTTTTCCACTTTACAAGCTAAAATTTATGTTTCTCCTTGATTTTATGCAGAAATACCTTGCCAAATCGCTATTTTGTGGTAAAATACAAAGGTCGGTCACTTCCCTATTTATAAAGTGGCTGTAAAAAATTATGGATACTATTTATTTTCCCGAATAAATTTACGGGATAGATGGAAGAAAGAAGGATTATTTTATGAAAACAAGACGAGAGGACATTCGTAACATTGCCATTATTGCCCACGTTGACCACGGTAAGACTACTTTGGTAGACGAATTATTGAAGCAAAGTGGTGTATTCCGTGCCAATCAGGAAGTACAGGAACGTGTTATGGACTCCAATGATATTGAGCGCGAAAGAGGTATTACCATTCTTTCTAAAAACACTGCCATTACCTATAAAGATGTAAAAATCAATATCATTGATACTCCTGGACATGCGGATTTCGGTGGTGAAGTAGAGCGTGTACTTAAAATGGTAAACGGTGTTGTTTTGGTGGTAGATGCTTTTGAAGGTGTTATGCCACAGACCAAATTCGTTTTAATGAAAGCTCTCTCCTTAGATTTGCCTGTTATCGTATGTATTAACAAAATTGACCGTCCGGAAGCACGTCCTGATGAAGTAATTGACGAAGTATTAGAATTATTTATGGATTTGGATGCTTCTGATGAACAGCTTGACTGTCCATTTATTTACGCTTCCGCAAGAGACGGATATGCTATGAAGAGTTTAGACGATGAACCGGACAACATGGTTCCATTATTTGAAACAATTTTAGACTACATTCCTGCACCTGAGGGTGACCCTGATGCTAACACTCAGGTTTTGATTAGTACCATTGATTATAACGAATATGTGGGACGTATCGGTGTGGGTAAAGTAGACAACGGTTCATTAAAGATTAATCAGGAGGCTGTTGTAGTAAACCATCACGAGCCTGACAAACTGCAGAAAGTGCGTATCAGTAAGCTTTATGAATATGATGGATTGAATAAGGTAGATGTTGCTGAAGCAAAGATTGGCTCTATCGTAGCAATCTCCGGTATTGCAGACATTCACATTGGTGATACCATCTGCGCTCCGGATAGTCCTGCTGCAATTCCTTTCCAAAAGATTTCAGAGCCTACGATTTCCATGAACTTTATTGTAAATGACAGTCCTCTTGCCGGACAAGAAGGAAAGTTTGTTACTTCCCGTCATTTGCGTGACAGATTGTTCCGTGAGTTAAATACAGACGTTTCTCTTCGTGTGGAAGAAACTGACAGCCCGGACAGCTATAAAGTTTCCGGTCGTGGAGAACTTCACTTATCTGTATTAATTGAAAATATGCGTCGTGAAGGCTATGAATTTGCAGTAAGTAAGGCAGAAGTTTTATACCATACAGATGAAAACGGTAAAAAATTAGAACCTATGGAAATTGCTTATGTAGATGTCCCTGATGAATTTACCGGAAGTGTTATTGAAAAGTTAAGCCAGAGAAAGGGAAGTCTCTTAAATATGGGACCTATCGCAGGTGGTTACACCCGATTAGAATTCAATATTCCGTCTCGTGGATTAATTGGTTATCGTAATGAATTTATGACAGATACCAAAGGAAACGGTATTATCAATACCATTTTCAATGGTTATGAGCCATACAAGGGTGAAATTGCATATCGTAAAACCGGTTCTCTGATTGCTTATGAAAGCGGCGAATCCGTAACTTACGGTCTGTTCAGTGCACAGGAACGTGGAACACTTTTCATTGGACCTGGTCAAAAAGTATATGCAGGTATGGTTATCGGACAGAGCTCCAGAGCGGAAGATATTGAATTGAATGTATGTAAGAAAAAGCATTTAACCAATACACGTTCTTCCAGTGCTGATGAAGCCCTGACTTTGACTCCGCCTAGAATTTTAAGCTTGGAGCAGGCTTTGGAATTTATTGAAACAGACGAACTCTTAGAGGTTACACCGGAAAGTCTTCGTATCAGAAAAAGAATTTTAGACCCTACCTTGAGAAAAAGAGCAGGATTTAAGAAATAAAAAATTTTTATAATAACTTATATATTCACTTTTAAAGGCGATACCTGTTCCTTAGAACAGATACCGCCTTTCTTCTTAATGTATCACAGAAAACTCCTCGCTGCATTAAAATGCGAAAGTGTATGATTTCTTCTTAGGATTTTCTCGCTCTCAGCCGATTTAGCATCATAGCAACTGCCAATACTGCTCCTGCAAATGCTAACATTACCAGATAATTTCGATAAACGTCTCCTGCCTCTGATAAGCTCTTTATTTTCCAAATATCATTGTTGGAGCTTACATACCAGTATGACGGCACAAACTTCGCAACCTTTTGCATCCCCTTATTCATTAACTCTATCGGCACAAAAACTCCACCTAAAAAGCTGAATGCTAACCCTATGGTATTTGCAATCATATTAAGCTGTCCATCATCCTTTGCCTGCCGTCCTGCCAAGAACGCAATACTTAAGCACACCAGCATAAATATCAACGCATTTCCCATACTTAAAAATCCACGAACACTTCCCATATAATCAGGATACATAATCCACGCAACTGCCATGAACACACCATACTCTAAGAGCATAATTCCCACACTTCCTAAAATCATTTGCAGGTTTCGTTGGAAAAAGCTCATAGAAGAACAACGATTTCTGGCATCTAAGTTTTTTTCATTAAATATCATCAAAACACCACTCAGGCTTACTACCATTACACATAGAAAAATATACGGTATATAATCAAAATAGTATGCAGCAGTGGGCTTTGTTTCGCCATCCTCTACATTCAAAAATTCTACTTTACTCTCTTTTGCCATATTATCCAGAGTCTTTTGGGCTGCCTGCTTTGGATCATATCCACCGTCTATATACATACCAAGGTTTTGCAAAAATTCGTCAATCTCCATTTCTGCCAAATATGCGGTGTTATTTCCCGGAACTACAGTTCCCTCCAGCACTTCGTCTCGCTCTCCTGCCAAGAATTTTTCCGTAAAATCTTCCGGAATAATCAGCACATACTGTATGTCTCGATAATACATGGCATCTAAGAGTTCTTCCTGCTCCTTTGGAATCTCTTTTATTTCATTTCCTTTTTCCAAATAAGATACTAACGCTTCTCCCAGCTTACCATTATCCCGATTTTCCACTCCGATTTCCATAGAAACCTTGGAAAAATCTGAGTTATCGTTCTTTTGTCCGTTAATGGAAAACATGAAAGTTAATGCTAAATAAATTACCATATACACGAGCATTGTAGTTTTATTTTTATTTAAAATCTTAAAAAAAGCCTTAAATACTTGCATAACGTTCCCTCCTTACCATAAGATAAGAACCAATGCACAATACCACTGTAATTGCTAAAAGTCCTAAAATACACTGATTATATCTGGTATATGTTTCATAAATATTGAGGCTGTACATTGCCTTTACCATGAGTGCCGCCGGATTGATACGATTTATCACCGGTGCATATGTTTCCACCAACTGATACATACCGCTTGCCATTAATCCTGCCAAAAAGCACTCAATCATCGTAACTCCGACACATAAGCCCTCTCGAACACTTTCCTTTATTTTTCCAATACTTCCTACAAAGACACCAGTCATAACACCTATGGCACTTCCAATTAAAATCATCAACAATATTCGTGCTGTTTCATCCCCTAAATTCACCTTTAGGGCATACTTTAAATACATCGCACCAACTGCTGTGCAGAAAAACTGGGCTGTGATTTTTGCACAAATGTCTGCTAATAAAATCACAAAACGCTTGGTACTTGCTACGGTTCTTCTTGCCCCAAGTGCTGACAAATTTGCCTTAAATGCTACTGCACATCCAACGCCGGAAAAACAACCATAGAGACAATTCATGGCAATCAATGCATAGAAATAATCTAACATCATATCCATATTGCGATGTGTGATACTATTTTCCTTTAAATAATTCCACTGTTTCGCAATATTGTCAGCTACTGTCTGGAGATTTTCCGGATGTTCTGCTGCAATCTCTGAAAATACTCCTACGGTCTTTTCATACTGCTCCTGAATACTCTTTAAGATACTAGTATCCATTCCTTCTGCTGTTACCGTCAGCGTAATACTGCTGTCATTCCAGAAAATTCCCTTTACTTCTTCCTCCTGCAACAATTTCTTTGCCTCTTCTTCTGAGACCTCACGCATCTCTACCAACTGATTTTCTTCTTCTAATTCTGCTAATATTTCCCGAAACTCCTGCTGTGACTGTTCCGCCGCCACATAAGCTACCGGAATCTGCTGAAACATATATTCTCGTTCATTTATGTCTCCAAAGCTGACTTTGAAAAGAGTTCCTAATATAAGTGGAAATAAAATATTCCAAAACATCAAAATTTTTTGCCTTACACACCGCTTTAATCCATACCCGTATATTCGAAAAAACATTCTGCTGCACCTCCTAGCCTTCTGCCGAATCCCGCAGTTCTTTTCCTGTGATTTCTAAAAATACATCATTCAAGGTCGGAAGCTCTGTATACACACGTCCGAAGCTAATCTCTTTTTGCTGGAAATAGTCCAGAATACGCACCAGATTGTGTTTACCGCCACTGCAACGGATTTCTAACATTCCATTTTCATATTCTGCCTGATATATGTGCTGCAAGGATTGAATCTCTTTTAATTGCTCCGGTGTTAATTTCAGCACTTCCATGTGAATGATTTCTCCAGTCTTAATCATTGCCTTTAATTCTTCTTTTGTTCCGGATGCAACACAACGACCTTTATCTAAAATAGCAATCCTGCTGCAAATCTGCTCTACCTCTTCCATATAGTGAGATGTATAAATAATGGTTGCCCCTTCCTTATTCAGCTTCTGTATTCCCTCCAAAATGCGATTTCTGCTCTGTGGGTCTACTGCTACCGTAGGCTCATCCAAAATAATCAATTTCGGCTTATGTGCAACGCCACAGGCAATATTCAGACGGCGAAGCAATCCTCCGGAAAGTTTTTTCGGCAAAAACTTGCGAAAATCCTCTAATCCTGCAAAGGCAATTGCCTCTTCTACACATTTTTTTCGCTCTGTTTTGTCCTTGATGTAAAGTCCACAAAAATAATCAATGTTTTCCTGTACGGTCAATTCCTCAAACACTGCTACATTTTGAAGTACAACTCCAATCTGCTGTTTGATACGATAACTATCCGGCTGAATCTCTTCACCAAAAACCTTTACACTTCCTTTATCAAAGTTAAGTAATGCCAGTATACAATTAATGGCTGTGGTTTTTCCGCTTCCGTTTGGTCCTAATAGTCCAAAAATTTCTCCTTTTTCTACCGTAAGGTTCAAGTGGTCTAATGCCACCAGTTCTTTATATCTTTTTACCAGATTTTCTATTTCCACAACTTTCTCTGCCATGGTACTCCTCCTTTTCTTTTCTTATATTGTCATCTTATATTGCCATCTTATCAAAACCGTCTCTTTTCTCCTAGTGTGTTCTGTCACTTTTCAATGTGACAAATGTCATATTCTGTATTATACTATAACTAAAATTTGGAACGGAGGACTTCTATGCGTGTTTTTATGGATAAGTTAGCACTCCTTATCGGCTGCTTTCTTTTTCTTCTGTATTATAATGAAATTTCCGGTACTATGCCTGTAATAGCATTACTGGCAGCTATTACTTTCATGAGCCTTTGTACCTGTTTAAATCCTGATTTATTACCCATTCAAGATCTGTCTCCACGCTTTCGTTACTTAGAAGTGGGACTTTGTCTTTGTTTTTTACTGCCCGCTCTCACCGAACCAATGTTTACCTGTTTTCTGCCACTGTTGTTTTATGAATTGACACTCCCGCAGATATGGTGCTTGATTCCTGCAGGAATTGTTATGTTTCTCCTGTTTGATTCTCATACGTTTTCCTTTTCTTTTCTGCTTTTTCTCTTGATGTTACTTGCCTTTTTGCTTAAGCAGAAAACGGTCAGTCTTTTGCAGTTAGAACAGGAATTCAAACGCCTGCGTGATACCTCTACGGAATATAATTTATTATTGCGGGAAAAAAATCAAGAGCTTTTAAAACAGCAGGACTATGAAATCCATGTGGCAACTCTCAAAGAACGAAACCGCATTGCAAGAGAAATCCACGATAACGTAGGACATATGCTTTCCCGTTCTATTTTACAATCCGGTGCACTCATTGCCATTAATAAAGACCCTGACCTAAAAGAACCTCTTTCGGCTTTGAAAGATACCTTATCACTTGCTATGGATTCCATTCGGGAGTCTGTCCACGATTTGCATGATGATTCCGTAGATTTAAAATCTACCTTAGAAACCATGCTGAAAGACTTTTCTGACTATGAAGTACATTTAGAATACGATATGGGAACGCTGATTCCTAAAAATATCAAATACTGTTTTATTGCCATTGTGAAAGAAGCCCTTTCTAATATTACAAAGCACAGTAATGCTACACGCATTAAACTTATCATCCGTGAACATCCTAGCTTTTATCAACTGATTATCTGGGATAACGGTACTGATATTTCCATTACCGATACAGGAATCGGACTGGAAAATATGAAAGAACGCATTGAACAGCTTCGTGGGCGTATTGATTTTACAACGGAACAGGGCTTTCGCATCTTTATTTCTGTTCCGAAACACACACATTAATTTAGGAGGTTGTTATGAAAATTGTAATTGTAGATGATGATAATCTTGTTTCTTTATCCTTAAAAACCATCTTAGAGGCATCCAGAACAGTTACTGTCGCTGAAATGGGAAAGAACGGACAAGAAGCTATTTCTTTATATGAAAAGCATCTTCCTGACGTCTTATTGATGGATATTCGCATGGACACCATGACCGGATTAGAAGCTGCAGAAGTAATTCTTGGAAAACATCCAGACGCTAAAATTCTGTTTCTCACTACGTTTTCCGATGATGAATACATTGTTCGTGCCTTACGTCTTGGTGCCAAAGGTTACATTCTAAAACAAGACTTCGAAAGTCTGCTTCCGGCACTCACCTCTGTTCTTAACGGTCAAAGTGTATTTGGAAGTGAGGTCATTGGCAAACTCCCCGGCTTTTTGGATAGACCTAATAAGTTTGACTCTTCTGCCTTTGACATTACTGCAAAAGAAATGGAGTTAATTGAACTGATTGCAGACGGTCTTAGTAATAAAGAAATTGCAGAACGGTTATTTTTAAGCGAAGGAACAGTACGCAACTATTTAAGCTCTGTTTTGGAAAAATTGGAATTAAGAGACAGAACACAATTGGCAGTGTTCTATTATAAGAATCTGACGTAACAAAGAATCAGCTTTGCTGATTCTTCGCGCCTGAGCGGTCTCGCGATGCGATTATTTTCGTTCTCCGCAAGGTGCGCATCTTTTGCAGAGCATTTTTATATCATAGGAAATTCCGCACCTTCGTGCTTTAACATAACACAGTATTTCCTATGATATAAAGAAAGAGGCTGTTTTTCAACATCCCCTTTCTATTTTCTCATGTCTTCTATTTTCTTACAGATTCTTAATTCTCTCAATTGCTGCTACGGTGTTCTCATAAGTACCGAATGCAGTCAGTCTGAAATATCCTTCTCCGTGTGGCCCAAATCCGGAACCTGGTGTTCCTACGATATTGGCATTTTCTAATAAGTAATCAAAAAATTCCCAAGATGTCATCTTATCTGGTGTCTTTAACCAGATATAAGGTGCATTTACTCCACCAAATACAGTAAATCCGGCATCCTGAAGTCCTGATTTAATGGTTGCTGCATTTTTCATATAGTAAGCAACCTGTTCTTTTAACTGTGCCTTTCCTTCTGGAGAATAGGTTGCTTCTCCTGCTCTTTGTACAATGTAAGGTGCTCCATTGAACTTAGTTCCGTGACGACGTGCCCACATAGCATTTAAGGAAGTATCTCCGCACTTTAAGTCTTTTGGAACAACGGTATATCCAAGACGTACTCCGGTAAATCCGGCATTCTTAGAATAACTCTTTAACTCGATTGCACAAGTTCTTGCACCTTCACATTCATAAATAGAATGTGCTACGTCACTTTCTGAAATATATGCTTCATAAGCTGCATCATAAAGAATAATTGCACCTACTTTATTGGCATAATCTACCCATTCCTGTAACTGTGCCTTAGTAATGGTAGTTCCGGTAGGATTGTTTGGCAGACACAGATAAATCATATCCGGTGTTTCCTTTGGAAATTCCGGTACAAAATTGTTCTCCATGGTACATGGCATATAAATTACATTGCTCCAAGTCTCTGTCTTGGTATCGTATACGCCGGTTCTTCCTGCCATTACGTTAGAATCTACATATACAGGGTAAACAGGGTCACACACTGCAATTTTATTATCTACGGAGAAAATTTCCTGAATATTTGCAGAATCACTCTTTGCCCCGTCAGAAACAAAAATTTCATCCGCAGAAATATCACATCCTCTGGATTTGTAATCATTTTCTACAATTGCGTTTCTTAAAAATTCATATCCTAAGTCTGGTGCATAACCATGAAATGTTTCAGCATGTCCCATTTCATCTACCGCTTTATGCATCGCTTCAATTACTGCAGGTGCAATTGGCTGTGTTACATCACCAATTCCCAAACGGATAATATTCTTATCCGGATTTGCTGCTGTAAAAGCATTTACTTTTTTTGCAATGGTACTAAATAAATAGCTACCTGGCAACTTCTGATAATTGTCGTTAATTTTGTACATCTTGCTCCTCTTTCTGCCTCTTGGCTGTTTATTTTACTCTATTCCTTCCGGCAATGTAATAATGCCGTCAAATACGGTTGTTGCCGCTCCAGTCATATAAACCGGTGCGTCACCGCCATTCCACTGTATCTTAAGATCACCGCCCAAAAGCTTTACTGTGACCTCTTTTTGAACCAGTCCGTTTAAAATAGCTGCTACCGCAGTGGCACAGGCTCCGGTTCCACATGCAAGGGTTTCTCCGCTTCCACGCTCCCACACTCGCATTCTTAGTGTGTTTTCATCTAATACATTTACAAATTCTGTGTTAATTCGCTTCGGAAAACGTTTGTGATTTTCAAAGTCTGGTCCGATTTCCTCTAAATCCAGTTCTCGTACATCCTCTTCCATAAAAATAACACAATGGGGATTTCCCATAGATACTCCATTCATCTGATAAGTCTTTCCCTTTACCTCTAATGGAACATCAATGGCACGTTCTCCTTCTGCTGCTACGGGAATCTTCTCTGGCAACAACTCCGGAGCGCCCATATTTACCTTTACCAAGGCAACTTTTCCATTTTCAACGGTTAATTCCAAGTGCTTTATTCCTGCAAGCGTTTCCACGCTAATGTTTGTCTTATCTGTCAGTCCATAATCGTATACATACTTTGCCACACAACGAATCCCATTTCCACACATTTCTCCCTGAGAACCGTCTGCATTATACATATCCATTTGAAAATCTGCCACCTTAGATGGCTTTATCAGTATCAATCCGTCTGAACCAATTCCAAAATGTCTGTCACTTACATATTTTGAAACTGCAGAGGGGTCTTTTACTGTCTCCTCAAAACAATTTACATATACATAATCATTTCCAATTCCATGCATCTTTGTAAATTTCACGCTATCACTTCCCTTCTTTTTCTATTCTTCAGCTAAACATACTTAAAATCATTTGCGCTGTTTCTGTGATTCCTGTCCCGCTATCCATACTGGTCTTTTGCATATAGCGGTGGGCTTCTTCTTCTGTCATATTGTTTCTTATCATCAACAATTCCTTTGCCTGTTGAATAAGCTGTTTTTCCTCTTGGCTTCGCTCTTTTGGCATGGACTTACGCTTTTTACGCTGCCTTTCCATGGCATACACCATCATTTCCATTGTACTTACTAATTCATGTACTTTAAGGGGCATAGACAGGCATACAATGTCCTCTATTTCCCTTTCTTCACACAGGTTAGGAGATGCCACCATGAGCATTTGAAAATGCGGCGGTAAATATTCCTGTAATTCCGTATATATCATATCCTGCAGGCGATATCCACATACAACAATACCATCTCCCAGCATATTGGCATTTTGTAAAACCTGAGCACCTGTTACACATACTGAACCAACTTGAAATCCACTTTTTATCAGAATGTTTTTTATGCTTTTTCCATTTTCAATTTTCGGAAATGCTACTATTACGTTAATCAAGACATTTTCTCCATGGAACTATATTTTGTAAAGATACTCATTAATTTCCCAGTCTGTAATCTGCTGTCGGTATGCTGCCCACTCTTCTCTTTTGGCTTCTGCATACTTCTTAGAAACATGATTGCCTAATATTCCCTGAATAAATTCGTCCTTTTCCATTTCTTCAATTGCTTCATTCAAATCTGCCGGAAGTGCTTCCATATGCAATGCTTCCATCTCTTCTTCTGTCATATCAAAAATATTTCCGTTTACTGCCTCCGGCGGCATAATCTTATTCTTGATACCGTCTAATCCTGCGGAAAGGCATACTGCCAATGCAAGATATGGGTTGGCTGCTGAATCGGGGCTTCGCAGTTCTACACGTGTTCCCTCTCCTCGTGCCGCCGGAATACGAATCAATGGACTTCGGTTCGTTCCCGACCATGCAATATGCACCGGCGCTTCAAATCCCGGTATCAAACGTTTATAGGAATTTATCAATGGATTGGTAATGGCTGTCATTCCTTTCATATGCTTGATAATTCCACCAATAAAGTAATACGCTTCTTTGCTTAATCCCAACTCATCCGATGGGTCTGCAAAAATATTTTTACCATCCTTGGAAACAGAAATATTGATATGCATACCGGAACCATTAATTCCCTGCTTTGGCTTTGGCATAAAGCTTGCAAATAATCCAAAACGTTTTGCAATGGTTTTTACTGCCAGCTTAAATGTCATAATATTATCTGCGGTATGCAGTGCTTCATCATATTTAAAATCAATCTCGTGCTGTGCCGGAGCTGCCTCATGGTGAGAGGCTTCTATTTCAAATCCCATATCTTCCAGTGTCAATACCATATCACGTCTGGCATTTTCACCCAAATCCACCGGACCCAAATCAAAATAGCCTGCACGTTCATGGGAAATGGTAGTCGGTCTTCCCTCGTCATCTGTATGAAATAAGAAAAATTCACATTCCGGACCTACATTGAACTGATATCCCAACTCTGCTGCTTCTGCGATTGTTTTTCTTAAAATATATCTCGGATCACCCTCAAAAGGCTTTCCATCCGGGCAATAAATGTCACAAATAATTCTTGCAACCTTTCCCTGCTGTGGACGCCATGGAAAAATCACAAAGGTATCTAAGTCCGGATATAAGTACATATCTGATTCTTCAATTCTTACAAATCCCTCTATGGATGAACCATCAAACATACACTGGTTATTTAATGCCTTTTCTAACTGGCTCTTTGTAATTGCTACATTTTTCAATGTACCAAACATATCGGTAAACTGAAGTCGAATAAATTCTACATCTTCGTCTTCTACCATCTGTATGATGTCCTGCTTTGTATACTTACTCATGACGCAACACTCCTTTTCATTCTCCTGTTTCTGATAATAACAGCGGTTGTAGGGTTTGTCAAATTACTTTCCGCAAAGTGATAATACTTTCTCAAATTCCATTTTCCCGCCGAACAAATCAAGGGCACTTCCAACGGTTACATTCAGATTATTTTTCCCTAACACCTTTAATTCCTGAAGGTCTTTCATATCTCCCACTCCCCCGGCATAGGTAATAGGAAGTTTGCTCCAACCTCCAAGCAATACCGCCAGCTCTTTTTCAATCCCGGCAGCTTTTCCTTCCACGTCTACTGCATGGACTAAAAACTCATCTGCATACTGTGACAATCGCTCTAATAATTTTATTGTAACTTTTTCTTCCGTAAACTTCTGCCACCTGTCGGTTACAATGTAATAACCGTCTTCTCTCCTGCGACAGCTTAAATCCAATACCAAATGTTCTTTCCCTGTCACCTTTACCAGTTTTTCCAGATTCTCGTAATTAATATTCCCATCTTTAAAAACATAGGAAGTGACAATCACATGACTAGCCCCTGCTTCTAAAAACTCTGCTGCATTCTCTGCTGTGATTCCGCCGCCAATCTGCATTCCACCCGGATATGCTTTTAAAGCACTTAGTGCCTGCTTTTTCGTCTCATTATAGTATTCACTTCCAATTGGATTTAGAAGTATAATATGTCCTCCCTTGATTCCATGCTTTTGGTATAATTTTGCAAAAAAAGCTGCATCCTGTTCAGATACAAAATTTTCCTGTGCCTGATTTCCTTCATCTTTCAGGCTTCCACCTACAATCTGTTTTACTTTTCCATTATGAATATCTATGCATGGTCGAAATTCCATTTTTTACTCCTCTTTTCCTGACACTATTGTTTCCTTATTAAAATACCACATTTAAAAAAAAATGAAAATATAAAATCTCTTTTCTCGTTGAATATTTTATCATTATTTGCATATCATTAGTAATTCTTTACTTATTTAGTAGTAAAAATGATAAATATTTTTTCTCATAAATGTCCGTCAGTCATTGACAGTTCCTTTCCTTTTTGTTAAAATCGAGGGAATAACAGCATTAACAATTATAAAGAAAGTGAGGAAAAAAAATGGGTAAAATTATCGGCGAAGGAATTACATTTGACGATGTCTTATTAGTTCCTGCATACTCAGAAGTTACACCGAATATGGTAGACCTTTCTACCAATTTAACAAAGAAAATCAAGTTAAATATTCCTATGATGAGTGCCAGCATGGACACAGTTACAGAACACAGAATGGCAATTGCAATGGCACGTCAGGGTGGTATTGGAATTATTCATAAAAATATGTCCATCGAGGCACAGGCAGACGAGGTTGATAAGGTAAAACGTTCTGAAAATGGCGTTATCACAGATCCATTTTCCCTTTCTCCGGAACATACATTACAGGATGCCGATGATTTAATGGGCAAATTCCGTATCTCCGGTGTGCCAATTACCGAAAACGGAAAATTAGTCGGCATTATTACAAACCGTGACCTGAAGTTTGAGGAAGATTACTCCAAGCAGATTAAGGAATGCATGACTTCCGAAGGACTGGTAACTGCAAAAGAGGGAATTACTTTAGAAGACGCAAAAAGAATTCTTGCAAAGGCAAGAGTTGAGAAATTACCAATCGTAGATGATAACTTTAATTTAAAAGGATTAATTACCATCAAGGATATCGAAAAACAGATTAAATATCCACAGTCCGCAAAGGACGCACAGGGACGACTTCTCTGTGGTGCAGGTGTTGGTATTACTGCTAACATGATGGAACGTGTAGATGCTTTGGTAAAAGCAAAGGTTGACGTTATTGTTGTTGATTCTGCACACGGACATTCTAAGAATATCTTAGAAGCTGTAAAGAAAATCAAAGCAACTTATCCTGATTTACAGGTAATTGCCGGAAATATTGCTACCGGAGCTGCTACTAAGGCTTTAATCGAAGCCGGTGCAGACGCAGTAAAGGTTGGTATCGGACCTGGTTCTATTTGTACTACCCGTATCGTTGCTGGTATCGGTGTTCCACAGATTTCCGCAATTATGGATTGTTATTCCGTTGCTAAGGAATATGGTATTCCTGTTATCGCTGACGGTGGTATCAAGTACTCCGGAGATATGACAAAGGCAATTGCTGCTGGTGCTAACGTATGTATGATGGGAAGCATCTTTGCAGGATGTGATGAAAGTCCGGGAACTTTTGAATTATATCAGGGAAGAAAATACAAAGTATATCGTGGTATGGGCTCTCTTGCCGCTATGGAAAATGGTTCAAAAGACCGTTACTTCCAGCAGGATGCAAAGAAATTAGTACCAGAAGGTGTAGAAGGTCGTGTTGCTTACAAGGGAAGCGTAGAAGATACTGTATTCCAGTTAATCGGTGGTCTTCGTTCCGGTATGGGTTACTGTGGTGCTCCTACCGTAGAAGCATTAAAGGAAAACGGACAGTTCGTTAAGATTTCCGCTGCTTCTTTAAAGGAAAGTCACCCACATGACATTCACATCACAAAAGAAGCTCCTAACTACAGCATTGACGAATAATTTAAAATTGTGATAGCAAAAGGGTTGCCCAAGTAGGACAACCCTTTTATTATATTTGTACAACCGATTTTATTCCATTCTACAACTACCTTTTTGTTTTGGAGATTGCTTCTAATACATGATTCATTAACATTATCAAAAACTTATCTTCTCTACTATTTTCTTTTAATTCCTTGAAATAAATCCCCTTTTTAGTTTTTAAATACACTCTCACATTCTTACTTTCGTAATACTCTATGTTTTCCGCTCTTTCCATGCTATCTAACACTTGATGGCTGCTTACAAGTACGGATTGCATAGCTTTCATTACTTCCTCATTCTTTTCCAAATCAACCATAACGTTTCCACTTCCGTGATAAATATGTGTATTAAGTCCCAAAACCAGTGCTAAGGTTTGTGTTTGAAATCCGATAATATTGCTTTTTAACGGTATATCAAATACTGCTATATATACCTGCTCATCATTATCTAGCGTTAAATTCATATCTTGATAGGAATATCTTAAAACCTGCTCTCTTAATGCTAAATATCTTTCTGAAACTTTGTTCTCCATCTATATACCTCCACAATCACTGGTTAAATTCTTTTTACTCTTTTTATTCCTTGTTTATTTTTGATGTAAACTTTATCATCCTTGTATATATACAAGTCAAAATCATTTTCTGTTAGCACTTCTTTTAATAAACAAATAACTTCGTATATATTATCTTGTCTCAAACCACCTTCGTACTTTTTTATTCGGTTTAAAAGAGTTGAAGCCTTTTCTTTATCTACAATCGTAATATTAAATGTCCTCATTTCATTTTCTATGGTAATAATATAATTTAATGGAATATATTCATAAGCCAAAATAAAACTCCCCATATGTTGAAATGCACAGGTCTTCACCACTTGTTTCATATCACTTCCAAACATATCTTTGATATTTTTTTCAAACTCGTTAACATATATCTGATAAAATTCGCTATTAAACAGCATGCCATATATCTCCTTCCTTCACAAAATGATACCCATGTTTTTCTAAACACTGGAGCTCTTTAGAATAAAAGGATATACCATCAATAATTTTTTTGATTTGCAGATAAATATATTTCTCTACTAGAGCCAATTTGAATATCCAAAAACTTCTCATTTATTTTCCATATTTCATTATCGTCATATTGGGCAGCAAGCTCATCCCAATTATCCAACTGAAAATACTGCGCTCCCATTTGTTCTACAACTTTATTATACGATTGTTCCGTCGGTATTCTATTTCCATTTGCATCACAGACAAAGTTTCCATCTGCATCTTTTAATGCATCAAATTTTCCTAATACAACTGTATCTGCTTTATCTGCACCTTGAATTGCATTAAACGCTATTTCCTCTGCTTCTTCACTTTATCCCTACCACTAATATTAGATTTTCATTCACCTTATTTTTATCCATTTTTATATACTTTTCCTTTTAATTCTGTAATATTTCTACTGGGAATATATAACTCAAACTTTTTATACTGTTCTATCCAAGCACTTCCGCCTAATAATAAATCCGTAAAACGTTTTTGTAAGGTATTTGCCACCAATGCAAGTCTATATTTTTTAATATCCATAAAACTATATCCTGTCTATAATTTTATTTTCTCTTTTTCTTCTATAAGCTCTACGTCTTGTTTTAGGAACTTTCCCTCATAATAATATTTGTCGCATCTTTGTAACCCTAGAGCTTCTGCCACTTTACACTCTGCCGTTCCCACAAAATAATATTCTTCATTTTCTTTTTCTACGTTAACCTTATAATTGTTTATTACTGCATATGTTGCACATCTGTACAACTCTTCTATTTCTTCTAATGAAACTTTTTTACTATAAACACCACTTCCATATTTATCTATAACTGTTGAATCAATTATTTTATCATTTTTATTTTCCTTCTTATTCTTAAGATATAAATTCTATGCCATACTTTA
>CAYTDI010000034.1:0-26356 GCA_964436595.1 uncultured Eubacterium sp. | reverse complement strand
TCTGTGGCACTATGCCTACTCTTTTTTTATTTACCCCAATGAAAAGTGTACAACCGTTAAAAGAAGAGAAGAGAGTCCAAATTGGGACTCTCTTTTGTGTGTGAAATATATTCCTTTTACGAAGTTGCCCATCCCAGCTCGGAGAGTTCCTTTATAGGAAAATGCGGAGCATTTTTATATCATAGAAAATTCATGCACTTTGACACTTTAACATAACACGGTATTTCCTATGATATAAAAAAAGAGCCAGCCTATGAATCTCAAAGGCTGGCTTTCGATTTCTGCTAATATTTGATATTAAGCTCTTTCAACTTTACCGCTTCTTAAGCAAGAAGTACAAACATACATCTTCTTAGCGGCTCCATTTACCTTACACTTAACGGATTTGACGTTAGAACTCCACATTCTGTTAGATTTTCTATGAGAATGGCTGACGTTATTTCCGAAATGTGCACCTTTTCCACAAACACTACATTTTGCCATAATTGCACCTCCTTGCAACTTACTAAGTCTACATATTGTTGTAGGCTCACAACAAGGATATTCTAACAGAAAGAAGAATGAAATGCAAGTAAAAAATGAATTTTTTATAAAAAAGCGAAAATATATGTTTCATTTTTCTACAAAAGCGGTTATAATATAAACTATCGGAAATCTGTCTTCACTTCCAGTAGTTCAATATTACGAAATTTTTCGGTTTCTTGAAGTTGTTGCAGAACTGGAAATGAGTAGGAGATTTTATTAAAATGGAGGTTATGGTATGAAAGGACAAATGAACACCCCTTATGGAAAAGTGTTAATTGATACAGATGTCATTGCAACCTATGCCGGTTCCGTTGCAGTAGAATGTTTCGGTATTGTAGGTATGGCAGCCGTTAATGTAAAAGACGGTTTGGTGAAACTTTTAAAGCGTGATTATCTGAATCATGGTATAAATGTTACCATTACAGACAATAAGATTACATTGGATTTTCATGTAATTGTTTCTTATGGAGTTAGTATTTCAACTGTTTCTGATAACCTAATCAGTACGGTGAAATATCAGGTAGAAGAATTTACCGGTATGGAAATCGAAAAAATCAACATCTTCGTAGAAGGTGTGAGAGTGATTGATTAAGGAGGAAATGGTAGTGCAAATTAATACAATAGATGCTTCTATGCTTGCAAAAATGTTTTTAGCAGGTGCGAAGAATCTGGAATCAAAGAAAGAATGGATTAATGAATTGAATGTGTTCCCAGTACCGGACGGAGATACAGGAACAAATATGACAATGACAATTATGTCCGCAGCAGCAGAGGTAAGTAATCTTGGAGAAAATCCAGATATGAAATCCTTAGCAAAAGCAATTTCTTCCGGTTCTCTTCGTGGAGCAAGAGGAAATTCCGGTGTTATTCTTTCACAGTTATTCCGCGGTTTTACAAAAGGAATTAGTGAACACGATACCATTGATGTAATCGTATTATGTGATGCTCTTCAGAAAGCAGTAGAGACAGCATATAAAGCAGTAATGAAGCCAAAGGAAGGTACCATTCTTACAGTTGCAAAGGGTGGAGCAGATAAGGCACTGGAATTAATAGGCGAAACAGACGATTTAGTACGTTTTATAGATGAAGTAATTCAGCATGCAGATTATGTTTTAAGTCAGACTCCGGAGATGCTTCCGGTATTAAAACAGGCTGGTGTTGTTGACTCTGGCGGACAGGGGTTGGTTACTGTATTAAAAGGTGCTTATGATGCACTTCTTGGAAAAGAAATCGATTACACTATCGAAGGTGCATCTGCTAATTCAGGATTTACAAAGATTTCTGCTCAGACAGAACAGGAAATTAAATTTGGTTATTGTACAGAATTTATTATTGTATTGAATAAGCCTTTAAGTGAAAAAGAAGAACATAACTTTAAGAGCTTCTTAGAGTCTATTGGTGATTCTATCGTTGTTGTAGCTGATGATGAGATTACAAAAGTGCATGTACATACCAATGATCCTGGACTTGCACTTCAAAGAGCATTAACCTATGGTTCTTTAAGTAAGATTAAGATTGATAATATGCGTGAAGAACATCAGGAAAAGCTTATTAAAGATGCTGAGAAATTAGCTGCAGAACAAAAGGCAGAAGAAGACAAGAAACGTTCTGAAAAAGATGCGGAAGAAGAAGCAAAAGCAAATGAGCCAAGAAAAGAAATGGGATTTATCTCCGTTTCCATCGGAGAAGGAATTAACGAGATTTTCAAAGGGCTTGGTGTAGATTACATTATTGCTGGTGGTCAGACCATGAATCCAAGTACAGAGGATATGTTGAATGCTATTGAAGAAGTAAATGCAGAGAATATATTTATTCTTCCGAATAATAAGAACATTATTCTTGCAGCAAATCAGGCTGCATCATTGATGGAAGAGAAGAATATTTATGTAATTCCAACCAAGACAGTACCACAGGGAATCACTGCATTAATTAATTTCATGCCGGATAAAACAGCAGAAGAAAATGCACAGCAGATGACAGCAGAGCTTGAAAATGTTAAAACCGGTCAGGTAACTTATGCAGTACGTGATACTTTAATTGACGATAAGCAGATTAAGCAGGGTGACTATATGGGCATTGGTGATAGCGCAATCCTTTCCGTAGGGCAGGATATGGATGCAGTCATCAAAGATATGGTTGCTCAAATGGTAGATGATGAGTCTTCTATTATTAGTATTTATTACGGAGAAGAAGTCGAAGAAGATGCGGCCGAGACATTAGGAAGTGAATTAGAAACACTTTATCCGGATTGTGAAGTTGAAGTACATTCTGGTGGCCAGCCAATCTATTATTATATAATTTCTGTAGAATAAGATAGGAGGATTCCCATGGAATTAAGTTCTGGAATTGGAACCATTAAGGGAATCGGCATAAAAACAGAAGAGTTGTTTCATAAATTAGGAGTATACACCTTAGGTGATATACTCCTTCATTATCCTAAGGATTATAATAAACTGCCTGAGATTACACCTCTTGCAGAACTGCCTGAAAAGTTTGAAGCAGGTGTCGAAGGCGTTACAGCAGCTTTGGCAGTTCATATTCAAAAAACACCTTTTGTAAAAAGTGCCCGTTCCATGCAAATTACAACTTTGCAGGTACAAGAACAAGATGTACATTTAGATGTCATATGGTTTCGTATGCCATATTTGAGAAATACACTATCCCTTGGGAGTTGGTTTGTCTTTTTGGGAAAGGTAACCCGAAAAGGTACTGTTTATCATATGGAACAGCCACAGATATTTGCACCCGAAAAATACAATGCGATGCAGAATTGTTTGTGGCCAAGCTATGCACTGACAGCAGGATTAAGTAAAAATAAGCTGTCACAGACCATTCAACAAGTATTAAAAGAGCTGGACTTATCAAAAGATTATTTACCGGAAGAAATTCGCAACCGTCATCAATTAGCAGAATACAATTTTTCTATAGAAAATATTCACTTTCCGGAAAGTGAACAAGCATTAGTGGAAGCGAGAAAACGACTGATTTTTGATGAGTTTTTTCAATTTATTCTTGCTGCCGGAATGCAGAAAGAACAGATGGAAGATATTCAAAATGATTTTTCTTTTTTGCCTTTAGAAGATAAATTGTGGTCGGATGAAGTAATAGAACAGCTTCCATATAAATTAACTGGTGCACAGCTTCGTACCCTTCAGGAAATCCGCAGTGATTTGCGTGGAAAAAAGGTAATGCAGCGTCTGGTACAAGGAGATGTTGGTTCTGGTAAAACAATTATAGCATTTTTAGCTATGTTGGATGCAGCACAGTCTGGCTATCAGTCTGCACTAATGGCACCGACAGAAGTGTTAGCGCAGCAGCATTATCAGACTTTTACGAGTCTGTGTCAGGAAAATGGATTAAATATACCTATTATTTTATTGACTGGTTCTTTGACACCAAAGGAAAAGCGACGTGCTTACGAAAGAATGGAGCTTTATCCTAATGCAATGGTGCTCGGAACTCACGCATTGATACAAGAGCGGGCTGTATTTGACAATCTTGCCTTGGTTATCACAGACGAACAACATCGTTTTGGAGTAAAACAGAGAGAAACACTATTTTTAAAGGGGGCTCAGCCGCATACTTTGGTAATGAGTGCAACTCCAATTCCAAGAACCTTAGGAATTATTTTATATGGTGATTTGGATATTTCTGTTATTGATGAAGTTCCGGCAAAGAGACTTCCGGTAAAAAGCTGTGTAGTAGGGAAAAAGTCACGAAAAACCTCTTATGACTTTATTGCAAAAGAAATACAAAACGGTCACCAGATATACGTTGTTTGCCCATTGGTAGAAGAGAGTGAAGGTCTGGAAATGGAAAATGTTACAGACTATGCAGAAACATTAAAGAAAAATCTTCCGAAAGGTACTGTTGTAGAATATCTTCATGGAAAAATGAAGTCCGGTCGTAAAAATTTAATCATGGAACAATTTGCCCGTAATGAAATACAAGTTTTAGTCTCTACAACGGTAATAGAGGTAGGAGTCAATGTACCGAATGCTACTGTAATGATGATAGAAGATGCACAACGTTTTGGACTTGCACAGCTTCATCAGCTGCGAGGGCGAGTTGGACGTGGAGAAGCACAATCTTATTGTATTATGATTAACACCACCGATTCTGAAAAGGCAAAAAAACGCTTGGAGATATTAAATCAGTCCAATGATGGTTTCTTTATTGCAAGTGAAGATTTAAAACTGCGTGGACCGGGAGATTTCTTTGGTATTCGTCAAAGTGGACTTTTAGAGTTTCGCTTAGGTGATATTTATCAGAATGCAGATTTGTTAAAAATGGCTTCGGAAGAAGCTCAAGTGATTTTGGCAGAAGACAGACAGTTGGATTCTGAAAAATACCAATTTGTAAGAGAGCAGATTCAAAGATACTTAAAAGAACAGGCAGAGATTGCTAATTTATAGATTTCCTATGATATAAAAGAGAGCAGATGCATAGAGTTATGCGTCTGCTCTCTTTGCTGAGGACAAGTGAATGTTTCAGTATGCTGATAAAGAATTATTTACCAGACATCTGTCTTTCTTGGGCTTCGATCATTTTCTTCACCATATAACCACCAACAGAACCATTCTGTTTAGAAGTTAAATCTCCGTTATAACCGTCTTTTAAAGGAACACCAATTTCATTAGCCACCTCAAATTTAAACCTGTTTAACGCACTCTTTGCTTCAGGCACTACCGCCTTATTAGAAGAATTAGACATATCGTTACCTCCTGTTCTCTTTCTCTTTGGTTGTGTAACAAGATTTGTTACGATAGTAGTATATGCAGGAGGAGAGACTTTAGACATGCAATTTTTTCCTATGAGTTTTTTAGTCTGCTAATTTTATTCCGCTAATATCTGGGCTGGCATTGAGAGAGTAGTTTGTATAATATACAACGAATCCCGGCTTGCTGCCATTTGGTTTCTTTACATTTTTCTTTTCCAAATAATCAATTTCAACCTTATCATTTTCACGACCTTTGGAATAGTAGGCTGCAAGACGTCCTGCTTCTTCAAAGGTGCGGTCCGGAAGTTCCTCACCATTTGTTTTTACAATTACATGAGAACCCGGCATTTGCTTTGCGTGAAACCACCAATCGTTTCCAACTGCAAATTTAAATGTAAGTTCATCATTCTGTAAATTATTTTTACCTACATAAATATCATATCCATCGGAAGATATATAATGAAATGGTTTGCTTTTTATTCGTTCTTTCTTTCCGGAATTTTTCTTTTTAATATAGCCGGATTGCACCAATTCTTCTTTAATTTGTGTCAAATCTTCTTCTGATACAGCAATATCCATGGCAGTAGCAACGGATTCTAAATGTAGGATTTCATCATGTGTTTCTTGGATTAAGTCATCCAAAGCTTCACTGGTACGTTTCAATTTATTATATTTTTCAAAATATTTTTGTGAATTTTCCTGTGGTGTCAACTGTGGGTCTAAGGGAATGGTTATCATTTCATTCGTATAATAGTTTAGAGCGTCCAGTTTTTTTGCTCCTGCTTCTAAATTATATCCATAAGTATTAATTAATTCCCCATATACTTTGTATTTATCACGTTTTTCTGTATCTTTTAGCTGTTTTGCCTGTAAATCGTATTTTTTACGATTGCGTTCCAGAGCAGTAGTAACAACCTTTCGTAAATCCACAGATTTTTGGCGGATTCTGGTATAAATGTTTTTATCTGCATAATATTGTTCTAACACTTCTGAAATAGTAGCAAAGTCTGTAATATCAAGATCAGCATACTGTTTTAAAGAAACAGCAGCAAATTCAACAGGTTCTTTTCCACGCTTTACAATAGTAGGAGAGAAGTTTCCTTCTGTAATATCTTCCATAAGCCACTGGAAATGATGGTATAAATGAAGTTTTTCTTCTTCGCTTAAAGCATCTGTGGGTCTGTCACCATCAATTCCGGCACGATAACACAATTCCGAAGCAATGACAGGGCTGATTCCATTATAAGTGGTATAGATTGCCTTTATCACAGTGGTTGACTTTTTATATACTTTTTCCAAAAAAGTAGTTTGATCCGTGGTAAGTGGATTGTATTTATCCTGCGTTTCCGGAATAAAATACGTTCTTCCCGGTAATACCTCTCGTACGGAACTGACTTGTGCAGAAATATGCTTAATACTATCAATAATCATACCATCTTCATTACAGAAGATAATATTACTGTGCTTTCCCATAATTTCTACGATTAACGTTTTATGGCATAAATCACCCAATTCATTTAAATGTTCAATTTCAAAATTGATAATACGTTCCATATTCGGCTGATAAATCCGAGTGATTCTGCCATTAGCAATATGTTTCCGAAGCAACATACAGAAATTTGGGGCAGTCATTGGACTTGGTTTGTTCTCGGAAGTAAGATAAATAAGAGGAAGCGAAGCACTGGCAGACAATAACAACCGCACTTGTCCGTTGTTTCCCTTCATTGTTAAAAGAAGCTCATCATTTTCCGGCTGAGCGATTTTACTAATTCTTCCATTTAATATATTTTCATTTAATTCTTTTACAAGATTTGCAATTACAATTCCATCAAAAGCCATAATAAAATTCTCCTGTTCTAAGATACATTCACTCGTAGTGATGCTCAATGTCGCTATGCGCCATTTCACGCACGAGTAGTCTGCCTTACGATATGTTCAACTCGCAGTAACGCTCAATGTCGCTATGCGCATTTCGCTCACGGGCAGTCGCCCTATCAGCCCACCCAAAGAAAAATGTGACAGTAAACTGTCAATTTTCCTTCGGGTGTCCTGACACTGCTCGTTGCTTACTTGAACATTATATACTAAAAAGATGGAAAAGAAAACCGTAACAATCATTTGACTAATTAAGAATTTTGTTCTATAATACAGATAATTATGCATACGGTGATGCATGAGACAGGAGGTTTCACATGATTAAGAGCATGACCGGCTTTGGACGCTGTGAAATTGCTGATAAGGAACGGAAGATTACAGTAGAAATGAAAGCTGTTAACCACAGGTATTTAGATGTAAATATCAAAATGCCGAAAAAGCTTAATTTTTTTGAAAGTAACATCCGAACCCTTTTGAAAGAGTACATTCAGCGTGGTAAAGTAGATATTTTTGTTACTTATGAGGATTACACAGAAAATAATGTAATCTTAAAATATAATCAAAAGCTTGCTGGTGAATATGTAAAATACATACGCCAGATGGCAGAGGATTTTTCCTTAAATAATGATTTACAGGCTTGCACGCTTTCACGTTATCCGGAAGTTTTGACAATGGAAGAACAGACCGTGGATGAAGATGCGTTGTGGGCAACATTAGAAAAAGCTATTCGCGGTGCAGCAGAACAGCTTGTAGAGACTCGCATCAAAGAGGGCACTAATTTAAGAGACGATTTGATACAAAAGTTAGATGGTATGCTGCAATATGTAGATGAAATTGAAAAACGTTCTCCTGAAATTATTGCAGAATATCGTCAGAAGTTGCAGGATAAGGTCAATGAGCTTCTAAGTGACACACAGATAGAAGAAAGCCGTCTTGCAACAGAGGTAACTATTTTTGCAGATAAGATATGTACCGATGAAGAAACCGTACGTTTAAAAAGTCATGTTTTGACAACAAAAGAAACACTTTCTCAAGGAGGAAGTATCGGGCGAAAGCTTGATTTTATTGCTCAGGAAATGAATCGTGAGGCAAATACCATTCTTTCAAAGGCAAACGATCTTACGGTTTCAGATATTGCTATTAACTTAAAGACAGATATTGAAAAAGTAAGAGAACAGATTCAGAATATTGAATAAAGAGGTTCTAGAAATGAAGAACAGAGGAATATTGACAGTTGTTTCCGGATTTTCCGGTGCTGGAAAAGGAACAATTATGAAAGAGCTGATGAAAAATTATAGCGATACTTATGCATTAAGTATTTCAGCTACTACCAGAGCACCAAGACCTGGTGAGGTCAATGGACGAGAGTACTTTTTTGTTAGCACAGAAGAGTTTGAAAACATGATAGCACAGGATGCGCTGATTGAACATGCGCAGTATGTGAATAATTATTATGGAACTCCGAGAGATTACGTCTTTGAACAGTTAGAAAATGGAAAAGATGTGATTTTAGAGATAGAGATTCAGGGCGCATTAAAGGTAAAGGAAAAATATCCTGACACTGTATTGATGTTTGTTTCCCCGCCCAATGCTGCTGAATTAAAAAAACGCTTAGAAGGCAGAGGGACTGAGGATGCTGCTGCAATTGCTTCTCGATTAAGCCGTGCATGGCAGGAAGCCCAAGGCGTTGAAAATTATGATTATTTTGTAATAAACGATGTATTAGAAGATTGCGTAAAAGAAGTACATGCAATTATTCAAAACGAACATGCAAGAACATTCCGTAATCAGGAATTGATTGATACTATTAAAAATGAGTTAAAAGATTTTTCAAAAGGAGAATGATGCCATATGATGTTACATCCATCTTACACAGATTTAATGAGAGTCGTAAACAGCGGAGTAGAAATTGGTGAAGAACCAGTTGTAAACAGCCGTTATTCTATTGTACTTGCAACAGCAAAACGTGCAAGACAGATTATTTCCGGTGAAGAACCATTAGTTGATAATGCTACAGGAAAGAAACCTCTTTCTATTGCAGTGGAAGAACTTTACAACAGTAAAGTAAAAATTGTTGGAGATGACGAGAAAACAGAAGAATAAAATCGCATAAATTCAGAGGTATTTTACCACACTGTTCTTTCTAAAAAACGGTGTGGTAATCTTTGTTTGCGCGAGTAGCGCGGAAAATTGAATGCTTGCACAAATATGCAAATGTATGTAATGGAGGAACTATGAAAATTTTATTTGTATCCCTTGGCTGTGATAAAAACCTTGTGGACACGGAATTTATGCTTGGAACTTTAAGGGATGCCGGGCATACTTTTACCAATGATGAAACAGAAGCGGAAGTAATTGTAATTAACAGTTGTTGTTTTATCAATGATGCAAAAGAAGAAAGCATAAATACCATTTTGGAAATGGCAGAATATAAGGATACCGGCAGTTGTAAAGTGCTGATTGTAACCGGATGTCTTGCGGAAAGATATCGAGAGGAAATTATCAAAGAAATCCCTCAGGTTGATGTGATTTTAGGAACTAATTCTTATGAAGAAATTGCAAAAGCATTAGAAGAAGTACAACAAAATGCCAAAGAACATTATGAGGTCTATAAGCCATTAGAAGGACTTCCGAATGTACAGTCTTCTCGTTCTTTGACAACCGGAGGACATTATGCGCATCTAAAAATTGCAGAAGGATGTAATAAAAACTGTACTTATTGTATTATTCCACACATTCGTGGCAGATATCGTAGCGTGCCAATGGAAGAACTTTTAAAACAAGCTCGTGAACTAGCAGAACAGGGCGTAAAAGAACTTATTTTGGTGGCTCAGGAAACAACGTTATATGGTGTGGATTTATATGGTGAAAAGTCTTTGCATAAACTTTTGGATGCATTAAATGAAATTCCGGGGCTCCAATGGATTCGTATTATGTATTGTTATCCGGAGGAAATTTATGAAGAATTAATTCAATCTATTAAGAAAAATAAAAAAGTCTGTCATTATTTAGATATGCCAATACAGCATATTAATAATGATTTGTTAAAACGCATGGGCAGACGTACTTCAAAGGAAGAATTAGTGGAAAAGATTTCACATCTAAAACATGAAATACCTGATATTACATTGCGTACCACGTTGATTAGTGGTTTTCCGGGAGAAACACAGGAAATGCATGAGGAACTTATGTATTTCTTAAATGAAATGGAGTTTGACCGTTTAGGTGCATTTACTTATTCACCGGAGGAGGGAACACCTGCAGCCGAGTTTCCAAACCAGATTGACGAAGAAGTCAAAGCAGAATGGCGTGATGAAGTTATGGAACTTCAAGAGGAAATCATTTTCGATAAAAATGAAGAAATGAAAGGCCGTGAGCTTTGGGTAATAATAGAAGGTAAAGTAGATGCAGAAAATGCTTATGTTGGAAGAACTTATCGAGATGCACCCGATATTGACGGTTATGTATTTGTCAACACAGATGAAACTTTGATGACAGGAGATTTTGTGAAAGTAAAAATAACCGGAGCGTATGAATATGATTTAATAGGAGAGATGATAGTATGAATTTACCAAACAAATTAACCATTTTACGAGTTATTTTAATTATTCCATTTGTACTTTGTATGTTACTTCCGGGAGTAGGAACTGCCGGAAAGTATGCAGCAGTAGCAATTTTTATTTTTGCTAGTTTAACAGATATGTTAGACGGAAAAATAGCTAGAAAAAATAATCTTGTAACGAATTTCGGAAAATTTATGGATCCATTAGCAGATAAACTTTTAGTAAGCTCTGCTATGATTTGTCTGACAGCAAACGATAAATTAGCAGCATGGATTGTAATTATCATTATCAGCCGTGAATTTATTATTAGTGGTTTCCGCTTAGTAGCTTCTGATAATGGTGTTGTTATCGCTGCAAGCTATTGGGGCAAGTTTAAAACCACATTCCAAATGATTATGATTGTTATGTTGATACTGGATTTCAATAATGATATTTACCGTATCTGTACAACCGTAATTACTTATGTTGCATTAATTTTAACCATTATTTCCTTGATTGATTATATTGCAAAGAATAAAGCAGTATTGAAAGAGCAAAAATAATCAAGAAAATAATTTTTGCAAAAGGACGGTAATTATATGACAGTAGAATTAATATGTGTAGGAACAGAACTGTTACTTGGAAATATTGTAAATACCAATGCAGCATTTATAGCTGAAAAATGTGCAATGCTTGGTCTTTCTATGTATTATCAAAGCGTAGTAGGCGATAATCCGGAGCGTTTAAAAGAACTGTTAGAAATGGCAAAAAAACGTTCAGACATTATTATTTTATGCGGTGGTCTTGGACCTACTCAGGATGATTTAACAAAAGAAACTGCTGCAAAAGTAATGGGTAAAAGCTTAGTAGAAGATGCAAGAGCAAGACAGGAAATCGAACTATTTCTTACAAAGCGTGGCAGAAAAATCACTGAAAATAATTGGAAACAGGCACTTGTTCCAGAAGAAAGCACAGTTTTGTATAATCCTAACGGAACAGCTCCGGGAATTATCATGGAGGATGGAAATACACAAATGATATTACTTCCCGGTCCGCCAAATGAACTAATCCCTATGTTTGAAGAACAAGTATATCCTTATTTGAACCAGCTTCAGCCTGAAATCATTTGTTCTAAAATGGTAAAACTCTGCGGAATAGGCGAAAGTGCTGCTGAAACAGAAATTCTTGATTTGATTGAACAGCAAGAAAATCCCACAGTTGCACCTTATGCCAAAACAGGAGAAGTTCATTTACGCCTTACTGCAAGAGCGGAATCAAAAGAAAAGGCATTTGCCATGATTGAGCCTTTAGAACAGGAATTGTACAAGCGTTTTGGTTCAAAAATATATACTGATGAAGAAAATGTTACTCTTGAAAAGGCAATAGCACAATTGCTGGCAAAACACCATTTGACTGTTACAACTGCAGAATCCTGTACCGGTGGATTATTGACAGGCAGATTGATTAATGTACCTGGAATTTCAGAAAATCTGAAAGAAGGATATATTACTTATTCTAATGAAGCCAAAGAAAAACTTCTCGGTGTATCCCATGCTACCTTAGAACAGTATGGAGCGGTCAGCGAAGAAACTGTCTTAGAAATGGCAAGTGGTGGGGCAAAAGCTGCTAATGCTGATATTTGTGTTTCAATTTCAGGAATTGCCGGACCAGATGGCGGTACAAAGGAGAAACCCGTGGGATTAGTATATATGTGTTGCTATTGTAAGGGTAAAACATATGTAGAACGTAACCTATATACGGGAAATCGTAGTAAAGTAAGAGAATATGCTGTTGCCAGTGCATTGACATTACTTCGAAATGCAATTTTAAAAGAGGTGGAATCATGAGAATTATAGCCGGAAGTGCAAGAAGCCTTCCTCTTAAAACAATAGAAGGAATGGATACCAGACCAACCACGGATCGTATCAAAGAAACATTATTTAATATGTTGAATCCATTTCTTGCCGGATGTGAATTTTTAGATTTATTTTCAGGAAGCGGTCAGATTGGATTAGAGGCAATTAGCCGTGGAGCGAATCATGCTGTTTTTGTAGAAAATAATAAAAAAGCTGTAAATTGCATTGAATCTAATATTGCATTTACACGTTTTACAGAACAAAGTACACTAATGCATATGGATGCCATATCTGCAATCCGTCGCATGGATGGAAAACGTGTATTTGATATTGTTTTTATGGACCCTCCATATAAAAAAGAATTAGAAGCAGAAGTTTTAAAAACATTATCAGATTCTTCTATTATTAATAAAGATACCACAATTATTATAGAAGCAGCTTTGGATACGGATTTTTCATATGCAAAAGAGCTTGGCTATGAGATAACAAAAGAAAAACGATATAAAACCAATATGCATATTTTCTTAAGACATAATGCATAGGAACGAGGTATGATACATGAGAAGAGCAATTTACCCGGGCAGCTTTGATCCGGTAACCTTTGGACATATTGATATGATTGAACGTTCTGCCAAAATGGTAGACGAATTACTGGTTGCAGTTTTAAATAATAGTGCAAAAAATCCGTTGTTTTCTGTAAAAGAACGTGTTAGTATGTTAGAAGAGATAACAAGCCATCTTCCAAATGTGAAGGTTACTTCTTTTGACGGTCTACTCATAGATTATGCCAAAAAAGTAGATGCGTCTATTATTATTCGTGGACTTCGTGCGGTAACAGATTTTGAATATGAGCTTCAAATTGCACAGACAAATCGAATTGTAAACCCAAATGTAGACACTTTATTTTTGACTACAAGCTTGGAATACGCTTATTTAAGTTCAACAATTGTAAAAGAGGTCGCTTCCTATGGGGGAGATATTTCTCACTTTGTACCAGAGAGGCTGATTGAAAGAATTTATGCAAAATATAATAATAAGGAGAGTTAACCATGAATAGTAGAATAGAACAGATTATTGATGAAATTGAAGAGTATATTGATAGTTGTAAACCACAACCATTTTCTGCTTCTAAAATCATAGTAAATAGAGATGAATTAGACGATTTGCTTGCTGAGCTTAGAAGAAAAACACCGGATGAAATTAAGAGATATCAGAAAATTATTAGTAATAAAGAAGCTATTCTGGCAGATGCACAGGCAAAAGCAGATGCCATCATTGCAGAAGCACAAGTACATACTTCTGAATTAGTGAGTGAACATGAAATTATGCAACAGGCATATGCGCAGGCAAATGAAGTTGTATTAATTGCTACCAATCAGGCACAGGAAATCTTAAACAATGCCACAAATGATGCAAATAATATTCGTATGGGCGCACTTCAGTATACGGATGATATTCTAAAAAATTTAGAGGAAATTATCGGTCATGCCATGGATACTACACAGGCAAGAACTGATAATTTGATGAAGTCTCTTCAAAGCTGCTACGATTTAGTAAATACAAATCGTAACGAGTTAGTACCTGCAGAAGAGGAAATTACAACACAGGAACAAACAACTCCTGAGGGTGAGGGAAAACAGGAAGAACCATCACAAATGGAGGTAAATACTGATTTACTGAACCAGTAAAAGAGCAAGCACAAATGTGCTGCCTGTTCCGAATAACTTTGTAAAAATGTATGGTTTTATTGGAAAGTGGACATCCTTTATCATGGATGTAGTCTGTGCAAGTCCCGAGAGTCCTCCAAAAGCAGTGTATGCCATAATTAATGGATACATTTTTTGAAAAGACATCTCTGTATGAGCCGTATAGGCAATACCATTGGTGATTTCTGTAAATCCAATGCAAATACATTGAAGATACTGATTTGAAACAGGGAGCAATGTGCTCATTTGAGCAAGTATAGCAAAAAGCATAATGTAGCCACCTAATTTTGCCAGTGTCTCAAATCCGTTCATAATGCCGTCATCTATGAGTTGAAAGTTCATTGATGCCGGCTTTTTTTGAGATACTACCGAAATAGGAAAACTTTTTCCATGATAAAGAAACATATATAAAATCAGTGGCGGTAAATATAAAATGCAATAGGTAGGAATTAAAAGTTTTGGACAATGCAGACAGTCATTTATAATAAAACCGCTAATAAACATTGGACTAATATTGTTGCAAATGCAAAATAAGCGACTGCCTTCCTCATAGGTCATTTTTTCGGACAGTACCAATTCAGCAGTAATTTTACTACCTAAAGGAAAACCAAAGAGCAGACCTGCAATCAATGGATATAGTCCGGTGCTGCTGACAGGAAAGAAATGTCTTATAATTTTGTGAAATTTTTCTGTCATATTGTCTAAAAGTCCTGAATGAATTAATATGTAGGATAGAATACTAACCGGAAGAAGTGTCGGCATCATTTTTTCATACCAAAGTTTTAAACCTACAGAAGCAGCCATTACAGCATCTTTCGGAAAACACAAAATATAACTTAAAAAACTTAATAAAATAATAATGTACACGATTTTTTTCATAGTTTATTCTATGAATCATAATAATAAATATGCGTAAATTAGGAGGTTCTAAAATGAAAGTTTGTAACGATTTAAAACCAAAGAAAGTATTTGAATATTTTGAAGATATATGCAGTATCCCACACGGTTCTCAAAACACCAAGGCAATCAGTGATTATTGTGTTAACTTTGCCAAGGATCATGGTCTTAAATATATTCAGGATGAAATGAATAATGTTATTTTGTTTAAGGATGGCTCTAAGGGATATGAAAATTCAGAGCCGATTATTATTCAGGGACATATGGATATGGTGTGCGAAAAAGAAAATGGCGTAGACATTGACTTTGAAAAAGAGGGACTTCGTCTTTTTGTAGATGGTGATTTCTTAAAAGCAGATGGAACAACTTTAGGTGGTGATGATGGAATAGCAATTGCTTATGCCTTTGCTATTTTGGATGATGATACCTTAGCACATCCGCCATTAGAAGTTGTGATTACCGTAGATGAAGAAATTGGGATGCTTGGTGCAGAAGGAATTGACCTTTCCATGTTAAAAGGAAAGAAGCTTTTAAATATTGATTCCGATGAAGAAGGCATTTTCTTAACCAGTTGTGCCGGAGGATTGACTGCTGAGTGTGTCTTACCTGTTGCAAGAAAAAGCGCAGAAGGCGTGGAATATGAGTTAAAAATCACAGGACTTCAAGGTGGACATTCCGGAAGTGAAATTCACAAAGGACATGGAAATGCTATCATGCTAATGGGAAGATTACTCAAACATTTGGCTGATCAAATGGATGTTTCTTTAGTTACCTTAGGTGGTGGCTTAAAAGATAATGCTATCCCTAGAGAAACCATATGTACCATTTTGACAGATGAAGCCAATGAAGCAGAGCTTTTAGCATATGTAAAAGAATATGAGGCAGACTTAAAAAATGAATATCATATTTCAGATTCAGATGTTTCTGTACTTTGTACGAAAAAAGAACATACCTCTGCAAATGCTTTGAATAGAACTTCTTTTGCAAAAGTACTATTTATGCTACGCAATTTGCCATGTGGTGTACAGCACATGAGCATGGATATTCCGGGACTGGTAGAAACTTCTCTAAATGCTGGAATTATGACTCTGAATGAAGATACCTTTGCACTTTCTTTCTCTGTAAGAAGTAGCGTTACCAGTCGCAAATATGAAGTAACAGACCGTCTTACTTTTGTAACTGAATTTCTTGGAGGTACTGTAAATATCAGTGGTGATTATCCTGCTTGGGAATATAAGGCTGATTCTAAAATGCGTGATTTAATGGTAGAGACTTATCGTGATTTATTCAAGGAAGAGCCTCAGATACAGGCAATCCATGCAGGATTAGAATGTGGTATCTTTTCAGGTAAAATTCAAGGACTTGACTGCATTTCTTTTGGACCGAATAATTTTGATATTCATACCCCAAAGGAACGTTTAAGTATTTCTTCTACTGAACGTGTATGGAATCTGATTGTTGAGTTTTTGAAACGTTCAAAATAATATGAAGAAACACGTAGGATTGTTTTGTATACTTTTTACTGTAATCCTTGGATTCGATACAATAACTACAATACGGATTCAAGAGATTGCACAGGTAATACATCTTATGGATGGGATAAGTACGAAAGAAACTCTACGCAGCCAGAGTGTTTCACCTAAACTCTACAAACGCTTCTGCCAATACGAGAAAAAAAGTGAGTTTTCCAGATACGAATATCTTTGTGCATATTTCTTTTCCGGAAAAGAAGCTAAAAATGCTCTTGATGAATACTTGAAACTGGTAACAAAATATAAAAAACAGGAGTTTTCTCGTATGGCAGCTTATGAACAGGCAATCTGGAATGATATTGTATATTTTCCAATTCCTGCTGACCGCAAGGAACTATTACAGGTTTCTTTTGAAAACTCTTGGATGTCTCAGCGTACCTTTGGCGGAAAGCGAGGACATGAGGGAACGGATATCATGGCATCTTTTAACCAAAGAGGACATTATCCGGTTATTAGTATCTCTGATGGTGTTGTAGAAAAAACAGGCTGGCTTCCACAGGGAGGATATCGGATTGGGATTCGTTCTCCTAGTGGAGCCTATTTTTATTATGCACATCTCTATGACTATGCAGAAGGAATCGTTGAAGGCGCTAACATAAAAGCCGGAGAACTTTTAGGATTTATGGGTGATAGCGGCTATGGTGAGGAAGGAACTGTTGGAAAATTCGATGTGCATCTGCATATGGGAATTTACCTAAATGATGAAAATGGAGAAGAATTCAGTATCAATTCGTATTGGATTATGAAATATTTAGAAGATAAACTTCTAATAAGTCAGTATGAGTAGTATTGTTACAAGTAGCGATATTGTACAAGGAGAAAAGGAGTTTTAGACTATGCAGTTAAGAATCGATAAATATCTGGCAGATATGGGAATTGGTACCCGAAGTGAAGTAAAGCAGTATATTAGAAAAAAACAGGTACAGATAAATGGCAGTATTGTAACTAAACCTGAACAGAAAGTGAATCCGGAAACAGACATAATTATTTTTCAAGGGCAAAAAGTTGGCTATGTAGAAATGGAATATTATATGTTGTATAAGCCCCAAAACTGTGTAAGTGCTACCACAGATACTACCCATAAAACAGTATTGGACTACATACATACAAAGAAACGAAAGGATTTATTTCCAGTTGGTCGATTGGATATTGATACAGAAGGGCTTCTTTTAATTACCAATGATGGAAAACTGGCACATGAACTTCTTTCTCCGAAAAAGCATGTAGATAAAACCTATTATGCCAAAATAGAGGGAAAAGTAACAAAAGAAGATGTATCATACTTTCAGCATGGACTGGATATTGGAGAAAAAGAGTTAACCAAGCCTGCCGCATTACACGTCATTACTTCTGACGATATTTCTGAAATAGAAGTAACAATTACAGAGGGAAAATACCATCAGGTAAGGAGAATGTTTGAAGCAGTTGGAAAGAAAGTAATTTATCTAAAGCGCCTTTCCATGGGAGCATTGCAGTTAGACGAAACATTGCAGCCGGGAGAATACCGTGAATTAACCCAAGAAGAACGTGAAGTACTTTTAAAAATTTATGCTTATTCCCAACCATAATTGTGCGAGTAGCGAAGAAAATCACATTGCGAAAACTACAATGACAAGGTATAATATGAGCACTTAGAGAAATCGAGCCAAAGGCAAAGATTTGAAATTAGTGCGAGTAATACATAATCACTTTTCACATCGTTTTAAAGGAGCAGAACATTGTTAAAAAATATACAAGCAATTATTTTTGATTTAGATGGCACTTTAATCGACTCTATGTGGGTTTGGGATGAAATAGATATTGAATTTTTATCTGCAAGGGGACTTACACTTCCCCCGACCTATCAAAAAGAGATTGAAGGCATGAGTTTTACGGAAACAGCCGTTTATACCCAACAGCTATTTCAATTTCCAGAAAGTGTAGAAGAGTTAAAAGCAATTTGGAATCAAATGGCTTTGGAAAAATATACAAAAGAAGTACCGTTAAAGTCTGGTGCAGAAGCATTTTTAAAGTATTGTAAAAGTAAAAAAATCCCCATGGGGATTGCTACCAGCAATTCCAGGGAGTTAGTAGATGCCGTGGTGAACACACATCATTTAAACGATTATATTGAGGTGATTGTTACTTCCTGTGAAGTAGCCAAAGGAAAACCTGCCCCGGATGTTTATTTGGAAGTAGCCAAACGACTTTGCGTAGCGCCAGAACATTGTCTGGTATTTGAAGATGTTCCAATGGGAATCTTGGCAGGGAAAAATGCAGGAATGAAAGTTTGTGCAGTAAAAGATACTTCTTCCGAAGACCAGATAGAAGATAAACGAAAATATGCAGATTACTATATTTCCTCTTATGAAGAGGTCTTAACAAACAATTATGAGGTTTTAGAGCATGAGTAATGGATTTTTACCTTTTTCCAAAGAGGATATGATAGAACGAAAAATAGAACAGTTTGACTTTGTTTATGTAATAGGGGATGCCTATGTAGATCACCCTTCTTTTGGACATGCAATTATCAGCCGGCTTTTAGAAGCACATGGTTATTCTGTGGGAATTATTTCACAGCCCGATTGGAAAGAAAAGGACAGTATTGCCATTTACGGCGAGCCACGTTTAGCATTCTTAGTTAGCAGTGGAAATATGGATTCCATGGTGAATCATTACAGTGTATCTAAAAGACGTCGTGAAAAGGATTCCTTTACACCGGGCGGTGTTATGGGAAAACGTCCGGATTATGCCACCGTTGTTTATTGCAATCTTATTCGCCAGACCTATAAGAAAACACCAATTCTCATCGGCGGTATTGAAGCCAGCTTGCGCAGATTGGCCCATTATGATTATTGGAGCAATAAAGTAAAACGCTCCATTTTGTTGGATTCCGGTGCAGATATTTTAATGTACGGCATGGGCGAACACAGTATGATTGAGCTTGCAGCTGCCTTAGCAAGCGGCATTGCAGTAGAAGATATTACGTTTGTAGATGGTACGGTATACAAAACACGCAAAAAAGAAGATATCTACGATGCCGTTTATCTTCCGGATTTTGAAGAAGTAAAAGAAGATAAAACTACTTATGCAAAAAGTTTTTATACGCAATATTGCAATACCGACCCATTTAGTGGAAAAAGATTAGCAGAGGCCTATCCTCACGAAATTTATGTTGTACAAAATCCTCCGGCAAAGCCACTGTCCCAATCAGAAATGGATGATGTCTATGCACTTCCTTATATGCGAACATATCATCCCTCTTACGAAGCAGCCGGCGGCGTACCGGCAATTGCTGAAGTAAAGTTTAGTCTTACCAGCAACCGTGGCTGTTTTGGTGGCTGCAGTTTTTGTGCTTTGACCTTTCATCAAGGCAGAATTATCCAATCCAGAAGTCATGAATCATTGCTTGCAGAAGCAGAACACATGACCCATGACAGTGACTTTAAAGGCTATATCCATGATGTAGGAGGACCTACTGCAAACTTTCGTGCTCCTGCCTGCACAAAACAATTGACAAAAGGTGCCTGTCCAAACAAGCAATGTTTGTTTCCGGAACCTTGTAAAAATTTGAAAGCAGACCACAAGGACTATTTGAGTTTATTGCGAAAACTGCGAAAAATTCCAAAAGTAAAACGTGTATTTATCCGTTCTGGTATCCGGTTTGATTATTTACTGGCTGACCCTGACTGTACTTTTTTAAAGGAACTGTGTGAGTACCATGTCAGCGGACAATTAAAGGTTGCTCCGGAACACATTTCAGATAAAGTATTACAGAAAATGGGTAAGCCCAAGGTAGCCGTTTACAATCAGTTTGTAAGAGAATACAAACAAATGAATGAAAAATTAGGAAAAAAACAGTACTTAGTACCATATTTAATGTCTTCTCATCCAGGTTCTACACTACAAGAAGCAGTAGAATTAGCAGAATTTTTAAGAGATTTGGGATATATGCCAGAGCAGGTACAGGATTTTTATCCTACCCCTTCTACTATATCCACTTGTATGTACTACACTGGATTAGATCCTCGCACGATGGAACCGGTGTATGTAGCTCATAATCCCCATGAAAAAGCGATGCAGAGGGCATTGATACAGTATCGTGACCCCAAAAACTATGATTTAGTAAAAGAAGCATTAATAAAAACAGGGCATACAGACTTAATTGGATTTGACAGTAAATGTCTGATTCCACCGAGAAAATTAAAATCTAAATCAGATTATAAGTATACAGCCAATGGGAAAAAGGCACAAACAGTAACAAAATCAAAGGCAGCTTCAAAGAATAACCATACAAAGAACAAACAATCAAAACCGAGTCATTCTTCAAGCAGAAAGGGAAAGAAACAACGATGAAAAGTTTTCAAATAAATAATAATGAAGCAGAACAGCGGTTTGATAAATATTTAAAAAAACTTCTTTCCAATGCTCCCGGCAGTTTTGTATACAAAATGCTTCGTAAAAAGAATATTACTTTAAATGGGAAAAAGGCAGATGGTTCTGAAAAGCTTCATTTAGGTGATGAAGTGAAACTGTTTCTTTCCGATGAAACATTTGAAAAATTTTCAGGTCAGGCAAATAATGGTGAGTTCTCCAACAAACAGGAACTTCTTACGGAACAATATCCAAATATTCCTTTGGACATTGTGTATGAAGACAAAGATATTTTGATTATGAATAAACCAGTTGGAATGCTTTCGCAAAAAGCAACGCAAACTGATATTTCAGCCAATGAATATATTATCGGTTACTTATTAAATAGTGGCGAACTTTCTCCTGCCACCTTGCAGACTTTCCGTCCTTCTATTTGTAATCGATTAGACCGCAATACTTCGGGACTTCTCATTGCAGGAAAGACCCTAAAAGGCTTACAGGACATGTCAGAACAGTTGAAACAACGTTCTGTTGAAAAATATTACCGCTGTCTGGTAAAAGGAGAGATAACCGAAGAACAACTTATTGAAGACTGGCTGCAAAAGGATGAAAAAAACAACAGGGTAACCATTTATTCTAATGAAACAAAGGATAGCAAGTATATAAAAACCGGTTATTGTCCGGTAGCATACTATTCCTTGCCTGCCAAGGAGAACAAAATTACTGATGTCTTTACATTATTAGAGGTTCATTTAATTACCGGACGTTCCCATCAAATTCGTGCACATTTAGCATCTATTGGACATCCAATTGTAGGTGATACCAAATATGGAAATAAAAAGATAAATGCACTTTTTGCAAAAGAGGGAAAGGTTCATTCTCAATTACTCCATGCTTACCGAATGAAGTTTGCAGATGGAAAAGAAGTAACAGCACCTTTAAGTAAGGAATTTCAAAAAACATTGGAATATTTAAGAAAGGAATAGAGTGTACTTATGGCTACATGGAATTCTAGAGGTTTAAGAGGTTCTACCCTAGAAGAATTTATTAATCTTACAAATGAAAAATATTTATCCCAAGGACTTGCCCTGATTCAGAAAGTACCTACACCAATTACGCCTTTAAAAATAGATAAGGACAACCGTCATATCACACTGGCATATTTTGAACAAAAAAGTACCGTTGATTATATTGGTGCTGTGCAGGGGATTCCGGTATGCTTTGATGCGAAAGAGTGCAACACAGACACCTTTCCTTTGCAGAATATTCATGCCCATCAAATTCACTTTATGGAACATTTTGAACAGCAGGACGGTGTATCCTTTTTAGTGATTTTTTACTCTCATCGCAATCAATTCTATTATCTTCGCTATGAAAAACTAATGGAATTTTGGAATCGTGCACAAGAGGGGGGCAGAAAAAGTTTTCGCTATGAAGAGTTAGAACCAGAGTTTTTCTTTTCCTCACACGGAGGAATTTTAGTTCCTTATCTGGATACTATGCAAAAGGATTTAGAAAGACGAGGTTGACAATTCTTAAATTGTTGGATATAATATGACTAATTTAATTTAGTAGCATGGTAACACGCTAAAGTGGAGGGCGAAATGGAACGACGTTTATTACATACTCCGGAAGGAGTTCGAGATATTTATAATTCAGAATGTGCAAAAAAACTGGTTTTGCAGGATAACTTGCATGATTTGCTAAAAAAGTACGGATATCATGCAATTGAGACACCGACTTTTGAATTTTTCGACATTTTTGGTAAGGAAATTGGAACAACTCCTTCCAAAGATTTATACAAATTTTTTGATAGAGAAGGAAATACCTTAGTACTACGTCCGGATATCACTCCTTCTGTGGCAAGATGCGTAGCAAAATATTATGCTGAAGAAGAATTACCAGTACGCCTTTGCTATATGGGCAATACATTTATAAATAACACCAGTTATCAGGGACGTTTAAAAGAATCTACCCAGTTGGGTGCAGAAATGATTGGTGATAATTCCGTAGATGCAGATGCAGAAATCATTGCGCTTGTAGTCAATGCCTTAAAAACAGCAGGATTGCAAGAGTTCCAAATCGGAATTGGACATGTTGGATTCTTCAATGGATTGATAGAAGCAGCAAAACTACCGGAAGAAACCGTATCCGATTTAATTGCATTGATTTCCAATAAAAACTTTTTTGGTGTAGAAGAGTTAATCGATTCTCTTGGATTAACCCCAGACTTAAAGGAACTCTTTTCCATGCTTGGAAGTATCAGTATGCCGGAAGATATGTTAAGTCGTGCAAAAGAGCTTGCTGTATCTTATCCAACGGTGTTAGAATCTTTGGAACGATTAGAATTATTAATTCAGGTACTTTCTTATTATGGAGTCGAAAAGTATGTTTCACTAGAACCGGGTATGCTCAGCAGTTACCATTATTATACCGGAATTATTTTTGCCGGATATACCTTTGGAAGTGGGGAACCAATTGTAAAGGGCGGGCGATATGACAACCTTCTTCCTTACTTCGGAAAAAATGCACCATCTATCGGTTTTGCAGTAGTTGTTGACCAATTAATGGCTGCATTATCCAGACAAAAAATTGAGATACCGGTACAAGACCAACAGATTTTAATTGTTTATAAAGATTCCAAACACGCAGATGCCATAAAGAAAGCCTTAGCTTTAAGAGAGGAAGGCACCGGTGTTTCTCTTGTAAAATGGGAAGATGGAAAAGAAAAAGAAGATTATAATGCGTATGCAAAACGGATGCATATGCAGGATATTACATATATGGAGTAACAGGAGGGACGAGATGAGATATTTAACATTTGCACTTGGAAAAGGTCGTCTGGCAAACCGTACATTAGAAACATTTGAAAAAATTGGAATTACCTGTCAGGAAATGAAAGATAAAGACACTAGAAAATTAATCTTTGTCAACGAAGAATTGAAATTAAAGTTTTTCCTTGCAAAAGGTCCTGATGTTCCTACTTATGTAGAATATGGTGCAGCAGACATCGGAATTGTAGGAGAGGACACCATTTTAGAAGAAGCTCGTAATATCTACGAAGTATTAGATTTAGGATTCGGAAAGTGCAAAATGTGTGTATGCGGTCCGAAAGAAGCGGAAGATTTATTAAAGCACCACGAACTTATTCGTGTAGCGACAAAATATCCTCGTATTGCAAAGGATTACTTTTATAATAAAAAACATCAAACCGTAGAAATTATCAAATTGAATGGTTCTATTGAATTAGCACCAATTGTTGGTCTATCCGAAGTAATTGTAGATATTGTAGAAACCGGAACTACCTTACGGGAAAATGGTTTGAGTGTATTAGAAGAAGTATGTCCACTTTCTGCACGAATGGTAGTAAATCAGGTCAGCATGAAAATGGAAAACGAACGTATTACCAAAATAATTCGAGATTTGAAAGAGGTATTAGCAAAGGAGAATGGCAAATGAGAACATTAAAGTTAACAAATGATACCAAAAAAAATCTGTTAGAAGATTTATTAAAGAGAAGTCCAAATAACTATACACAGTATGAAGCAAGTGTAAATGCAATTATCGAAAAAGTACGCTCTGAAAAAGATGCTGCTGTATTTGCTTACACTAAACAGTTTGATGGTGCTGAAATCAACGCCTCTAATGTGCGTGTAACAGAAGAAGAAATCAAAGAGGCTTATACATTGGTAGATGAAAAACTTATCAATGTTATGCGTAAGTCTTTAGAAAATATTCGTATTTACCATGAAAAACAAAAACAGTACAGTTGGTTTGACAGCCGTCCTGACGGTGTTATGTTAGGTCAGAAAGTCACCGCTCTTGCCAGTGCAGGTGTGTATGTTCCGGGCGGAAAAGCAGCATATCCATCCTCTGTATTAATGAATGTAATTCCTGCCAAAGTAGCCGGTGTAGAAAAAATTGTAATGACAACTCCTTGTAACAAAGAGGGAAAAGTAAATCCTGCTACTTTAGTTGCTGCAACAGAAGCCGGTGTAACTGAGCTTTATAAAGTTGGCGGTGCACAGGCAATCGCTGCTCTTGCCTTTGGAACAGAAAGTATTCCAAAAGTAGATAAAATTGTAGGACCGGGAAATATTTATGTTGCGCTTGCTAAAAAAGCAGTATTTGGTCATGTCAGCATTGATTCCATTGCCGGACCAAGTGAAATTTTAGTTTTGGCTGATGAAACTTCAAACCCACGTTATGTCGCAGCAGACTTATTATCTCAGGCAGAACATGATGAGCTTGCAAGCGCTATTTTAATTACTACCAGCGAAGCATTAGCAAAGAAAGTATCCGAAGAAGTAGATAAATTTGTGGCAGAGCTTTCCAGAAAAGAAATTATTGAAAAATCATTAGAAAACTATGGTTATATTTTAATTGCAGATTCCGTAGAAGAAGCTATTGATACTGCCAATGAAATTGCCTCTGAGCATTTAGAAATCTTAATGAAAGACCCATTTGAAGTTATGATGAAAATTAAGAATGCCGGAGCTATTTTCCTTGGAGAATACGCAAGTGAACCATTAGGTGATTATTTTGCAGGTCCAAACCATATTCTTCCTACCAATGGAACAGCAAAATTCTTCTCTCCATTAGGAGTGGATGACTTTATTAAAAAGTCCAGCATTATTTCTTATTCCAGAGAAGCATTAGAGCCTGTTTACAAAGATATTATGCAATTTGCAACCTCAGAACAGTTGACGGCTCACGCAAATTCTATTAAAGTAAGATTTGAAGACTAAACAGAAACGAGGTGTTGGTATGGCATTTCAAAGAAATGTACAACAAAACCGAAAAACAAAGGAAACCGATATTTCTCTTTCTCTAAACATTGATGGAAAAGGAGAAACCCAGCTAGATACCGGAATTGGATTTTTTGATCATATGTTAGACGGGTTTGCACGACATGGTTTTTTTGACCTAAAAGTACATGTAAACGGAGATTTAGAAGTAGATACCCATCATTCTATCGAGGATACCGGAATTGTGTTGGGAACAGCAATTCGCAAATCACTTGGAGACAAAAGAGGGATTAAACGCTTTGGCAGCTGCATTTTGCCTATGGATGAGACCTTAGTATTATGTGCTGTGGATCTAAGCGGACGTCCATACTTTTCCTTTGAAGGAGAATTTACAACAAATCGCGTAGGATATATGGACACTGAAATGGTACGAGAATTTTTTTATGCCATATCTTATAGCGCAGGAATGAATCTTCATATGAAAATATTAGATGGTACAAATAATCATCATATGATAGAAGCCTTATTTAAAGCTTTTGGGAGAGCTTTGGATGAAGCAACTACCATTGATCCAAGAATTACAGATATTATGTCAACGAAAG
>CAYTDI010000033.1:0-28095 GCA_964436595.1 uncultured Eubacterium sp. | reverse complement strand
ATATAAAACAGAAAGTAAGTGAAAGAAGTATTATAAAAAAGTGTATTAAATTGTATACAAGGTTTGACGAATGACTAAAAAAGGTATAGCATGATAAAAACGAAAGGAAGTAGGAAAATGAAGTATTTAAAACAATTTTTTATTATTATGTTGATATCATTTTTGGGTGAAGTTTTAAAATGGTTAATTCCATTGCCTATTCCGGCAAGTATTTATGGGTTAGTACTGATGTTGCTTGCATTATGTACCGGAATTGTTACCGTAGATAAAGTGGAAGAGACAAGTACCTTTCTAATAGAAGTGATGCCGGTTATGTTTATTCCAGCATCTGTCGGGTTATTGGATTGTTGGGGAGAACTAAAGAGTATTATTATTCCGATAGGAGCAATTATTCTCATTAGTACCATTGTAGTTATGGGAGTAACCGGAAAAATAACACAGGGAATTATACGAATGGAAAAGAGGAAGAAACGTGAGTGATTTAGTACAAGAATCCATATTTTTCGGAATGGCGATTAGTTTATTTGCATATGAAATAGGATTATTGATAAAGCAAAAACTGAAAAAGGCAATTTTTAATCCATTACTAATATCCGTAGTGATAGTAATTTTATTTTTAATAGTTTTTCACATAGATTATAAAACCTATGATAATGGAGCAAAATATTTAAGTTATCTGTTGACACCGGCAACTGTCTGCCTGGCAGTTCCGTTATATCAGCAGTTACAGTTGTTAAAAGAAAATGCAAAAGCTGTTATATTTGGAATTTTAAGTGGTGTACTTACCAGTCTTACTTGTGTATTATTATTGAGTAAATTATTTGGATTAAACCATGAGCAATATGTAACCATGTTGCCAAAATCTATTACAACGGCAATTGGAATCGGAATTTCTGAGGAAATGGGAGGATTAGTAACAATTACAGTTGCCTCTATTGTAATTACAGGAATTATTGGAAATATGATGGCAGAAGTCATTTGCAAAATTTTTCGTATTACAGATCCGGTTGCGAAGGGGATTGCAATTGGGACATCGGCTCATGCAATGGGAACTTCAAAAGCATTGGAAATGGGAGAAATTGAAGGTGCTATGAGTAGTCTGGCGATTGCAGTTGCAGGATTAGTAACAGTAATTTTGGCATCATTTTATGCAAATTTAATGTAGTTAGAGATAAAAATATAATTTGCAATCTCTCTAGGCAGTGTTATAATAAAGATAATAAAACAGACAGGAGTGGGGCTATATGATTATTACAATTGGAAGAGAATTTGGAAGCTATGGACATGTGATTGGTAAAAAGCTTGCGGAAAAATTGGGAATTAAATACTATGATAAGGAATCTATGGCAATAGAAGCAAAAAAATCAAGCCAATATGAGGAATTAAAGGCGTTTTATGAGGAAGAGCCGGTAAATAGTCTTTTATATGTGATTGCATTAGATAGTGGTTCTGGCAAACATGGTGAAGTTCCATTTGAATTTATTCGTCAATTAGCTGCAAAACAGGATTGTGTTATTGTTGGAAGATGCGGAAATTATATCCTAAAAGATAATCCGGATATGACAAGTATATTTATTCATGCACCACAAGAATATCGTATTCAGAAAACAGCAGAAAGCAGAAAGATTAGTTTAGAAAAGGCGAAGAAATTAGTGGAAAAGGAAGACCGGGCAAGAGCGGGATTTCACAAATATTATGCTGACGAAGTATGGAATTGCAGTGATTCCTATCAGTTAACCATTGATAGTAGTGTTGTTGGTATAGATGGGGCAGTAGAAATTATTATGGAATTTTTAGATAAAAAAGGACGTATGAAATAAGAGATAATAAGTACGAGAGTTAAAGGCGCATGAAGTAATGAGTGCGAGAGCTAAAGAATGCAAAAATAATCAGTGTGTGATGAAGTCACCAGATAAGAAAAGTATTACAGCCGCTGACGGGGGTAACGTCGGCGGCTGTAAGCATGTAAAGGGAGATAATTATAAAAAACAGAAATAAAAAATTTCCATACTTATAATAACGTTATATTGAAAAAATTTGAATATAAAATTTCTTGGAAATATGTTGTAAATTTAAGAACTCCATTTTAGTGTATTGTGGGACTACTTTTTCAAGTATAAAATAAAGGTCAGATGTAAAGGAGAGGGAAAAGAAAAAGGAGGATTTTGCACTATGAAATGGACACGCAAATGTGCGAAGAGAGCAATGGGGCTATTAACGGCTGCGGTAATGTTGTTCTCTTTTGTGCTGTCTGGGGCACCAACAATGACTGCGAAAGCAGATGGAGGGGAATATAAAGGAGCAACAGTAAGTGCAAGTGGCGTTACTTTTTATTACTATGATGCTGCAAACACATACGAAAAAGTTTATATGAAAGGAAGCTGGGATGGAAGTTGGGGAGCTCATATTCCATTGACAAATGATGGCAATGGTGTTTGGAGCGTAACCGTACCATTTAGCGGTGATGGTGTAACAGGTGTAGGAGCATATTATGGCGATGGAACACCGGGAGGAATGAGCGGTAATACAACAGTTACTTTTGAAAAAGGAACTACATATGCTTATGGATTTGAAGATAACATAGGCGGAGAATGGATTGGCACTGATGATAACAATCCAAAGGTTGGTGGCAATTCTGAAATTGTAGGAAGTCCGGTAGTATCCGCAGACAGTGTAAAGTTGTACTATTATCCGGAGCATGGAACTTATCCGACAATGACTGTAAAGTATCGTGAAAAAGGCAGCAGTACGGATTGGGCAAATGCAGATTCTGTTACTATGAGTAAGGATAGCACATATACAGCAATTTTATCAGCTACAATTGATACATCTGCGTTATCAAGTGGAACTTATGAGTACAAGCTGTATAACAATAATACAGAAGTAGCAGATAATCTGGTAAAAAAGCAGACATTTGAAGTCACGAATATTCCGGCGGAAGACCCAAGTGTTAAAAGTCCGGTTGTAAAAGATAATGATGTAACATTTAATATTTATGCGCCAATGGCAAGTAAAGTAACCGTAAAAGGTGAAATGACAGGCTGGACTGAAAAAGCATTAACAAAGAATGAAGCAACTGGTTATTGGAGTCTTACAATTACCGGAGTAGCAAAAGGAACCTACCAGTATGGATTTATGGTAGATAATAATTGGACAGAAGATAAGCTTAATACAGAAAGTAAAGTGAGTGGTAATAATGTATTTACCATTACAAATGAATTACAGACAACGGTAAAGAGCCCAGTAGTAAATGCATGGGGAACAACCTTTAACTATTATGCACCAAATGCAACCAAAGTTCAGTTGGCCGGAGAACTTACCGGATGGACACAAGATACAGCAGCAGATATGATTCAGGATGCAGATGGATGGTGGACAATCACTGTTCCAAATAAGGCTGCTGGTAATTATGGCTATAAGTTTGTAGAAAATGGAGATTTTACCAATGGATGGAAACAAGACCCATTAAATTCAGACAGAATGCCAGGCAGTGATAACTGTAAGGTAACAATCAAAGGAACAGAATCAGGAATCAGTCCGGTAATTGAAGGAACTAAGGTAACATTTGTATATCCGGAAGAACCGAAAACCTCTGAAAAGGTAAGATTAGCAGGAGATTTGACAACACCTCAGTGGGGGGATAGTGAAGAAACATTTACTTATAATACAAGTAAAAAGCAGTGGGAATATACCAAGACTGTAGCACCGGGAAGTTATGCATATAAGTTTATTAAAGATGCAGATGGATGGATAGTAGATGATGCAAACGGAGAAACCACAGCGGATGGAAACAGTAAGTTAGTAATTGCAGGACTTACAGATATCTCAATTCAGGCAGAAAAAGGTGTGGCAACAAAATTGCCGGAAACGGTAAAATACTATGCAGGTGATGACACAGAACATCAGGTAAAGGTTACATATTCCTTACCAAGTAGTGTAACAGGTGTTTCTATTAATGATGGAAAAATCACAGTGGACAAATCCTTTACCGGAAAAAGTATTAAGGTAACAATGACTGCTGGAACGTTTACAGCAACATTAACCGTAACACCGGTGGAAGATATTTATAATTATACGATTTATTATTTTGATAAGAATCATCAGACTACAGATTCAAGTGACTTGTGGCTGTGGGAAGTAAACGGAACACCGGGAGCAGCTTTTGATTTTACAGAAACAGAAGTATTAGAAGATGGAAGAACATGGTTAAAAGCAAATATTTCTGTATCTTATACAAAGTTAGGAATGATTGCACGTTCTAAGGGAGAATGGAGCTGGCAGGGACCAGATGTTTTATATACCAATACAGATAACAATAAAAATGTAACATTGTATTTAGTAGCAGACGATGCCACAGCGTATACCACATTACCAAAGATTGTAGAAACAAAAGACCGTTATGCAATGATTGAATATGTACGTTCTGCCGGAGATTATGATAATTGGTATTTGTATACATGGAACAGTGGATTTGGAAGTGAAGTAGATATTCCATTGATAACTATTAATGGAAAACAGTACTTTAAAGTACCAATTAAAAAGAACACTAAGAGCTTGTCTTTCGTTGTTCACAGAATTGATGGAAGTGACGCATGGGCAGAAAAAGATGGTGGAGATAACAGTTTGTCTACGCCATTGAAACAGACCGTAACAGAAGCAGTTTATACACAGGGAGAAGGCATCAGCTATGTTTATCCGGAAAATATGGGATATAAGCTGGATACCAAAAACGGAAGAGTGGGATTCTTCTATCGTAATGATGACTTGGTATTAGAGGGTAAATTAAACACCTTAGAAGGAAAAGTTCAGGTTGAAATTGATGGAAACACATATGATATGACCTATGATGTTGATACAGACCGTTTTGTATATTATTACAACAGTCTGACAGAGGGAAATCATTATTATCGTTTCTGCATTGATGGTACTTATGAGTTAGATGCATATAACGACAAAGTAGAAGAAAGAGCACCGTTTGTAAGAGCAGCAGATAACAGTCTCCTAGAAAATGCTAAGGGAGCAAATAGTGCTTTGGTAGAATATTCTGTTTATACTTATAAAAAGTATGCAGCATCTGCAAGTGCAGAGTTTTCACAGAAAACGGTAGATTATACACAGAATTCTGTATTAAAGGTTACTGCAAATAAAGTGGATGACATGGAAGTAAGTGCAGTAACTGCTGATATTTCTGCATTAGGTGGAAATAGTGAGTTTGTAATTGCCCCACAGTTGATGGCGGGAACAGTTGCAGTAAACGAAAATGTAAAACCGGGAACTTACACAATTCCAATTACAGTAAAAGACCAGTATGAAAATGAATATCAGACATCTGCAGATATTACAGTAACCCAAAAAACGGGCAATGATTTTGATTGGGATGAAGCAATTATTTACTTTATGGTAACAGACCGTTTTTATGATGGAAATACATCTAATAATACAGGTGTAGAAAAGAATAATCCATCCGGATATCATGGAGGAGACTTTGCAGGTGTAACACAGAAGTTGGATTATCTGAAAGAGTTAGGAATCAATACTATTTGGATTACTCCGATAGTAGATAATATTGATGATGCTCTTACCACAGAGGTTTCAGGAATTACGTCTCATGGTTATCACGGCTATTGGGCAAAAGATTTTACAACCTTAGATCCAACCCTTGGAACAGAAGCAGAGTTCAAGACATTGATTGATGAGGCACACAGCCGTGGAATTAAGATTATGGTAGACGTAGTGCTGAATCATGCAGGTTATAATACCGAAGCTGTATTTGGCGATATGATTCGCAGCAGCGCAGAAACGGTATCTGGCGATGACCAGTTATCATCACTTTCCGGACTTCCGGACTTTGCAACTGAAAAGGCACAGGTAAGAGACCAGTTAGTGGCATGGCAGACTGCATGGATGACAAATTACAATATTGATTATTTCCGTGTAGACACTGTAAAACACGTAGAAGATACTACATGGAAAGCATTTAAGAACTCTTTGACTGAGGTAAATCCATCATTTAAAATGATTGGAGAATATTCTGGTGCAGGCTATACATTTGACGGAGGTCAGTTAGGAACAGGTCAGATGGATTCACTTCTTGACTTTGATTTCAATGATTTCGGACAACAGTTTGTAACAGGAAGTATCAGCTCTATTGAGAAAAAATTAGAGGAAAGAAATAAGACAATTGATAATACTGCAACCTTAGGAAACTTCTTAAGCAGTCATGACGAAGATGGATTAGTATATAAGCTGATTAATGAAAATGGAATGACAGAAGAGGAAGCATTGAACAAAATGTTAGTTGCTGCATCTTTACAGATTACAGCAAAAGGTCAGCCGGTTATTTATTATGGAGAAGAAATCGGACTGTATGGAGCAAACAATTATCCATATCAGACCAACCGATATGATTTTGACTGGAGCAAGGTGACATCTGATAATAAAATATTGAATCACTATAAGAGCCTTTTAGCTGCAAGAAATGTTTACAGTGAAGTATTTGCAAAGGGTGAAAGAGTAGGTCTTAGCACAAGTGATGCAGAGGGATATGTAGTATTTGACCGTGTATACGGCGGACGTCATGTGGTAACTGCATTGAATACCACAGATAAGGCACAGACAGTTACTTTTGACTTAAGCAAAGTGGCTGTGGATGATGTGTATACAAATTTAATTACATCAGGATATGCAAAAAATAGTAAAATAGATGGAACTAAGGTAACAATCACCATTCCGGCAGCTTCAGAGGGTGGTACCTATATGTTTACTTATGCAGATAGCAAACAGGCAGCAGGACAGTCACAGGGGCAGTCAAATCTAGACAATACCGTAATTAAGACAGGTGATGTTACAGAGGTAGCAGGCTTAGTATTGCTTGTATTATCAGCAGCAGTTGTAATGGCACAAGCAGCCCGCAGAAAGAAATATTGTTAATAAAGTTTTAAGTAGTACAAGGAGAAAACAGCATGAATTTTGCAGAGATTTACCATAAGACAGAACCACCATATTGCTATCCACGAAATGAGAGGGAAATGATTGTCAATATCAAGACCGGATATGATGTGGAACGTGTATGGATTTGTTATGGAGACCCGTACAGCAGTGGAATTGCGGGAGGAGCAGAAGGCTGGAGTGGAACAGAAGAGGAAATTATTTATAAAAAGGACTTGAAGTATCAGCGATTCTGGACAACCACAGTAATTCCGGAGTATAAGAGACTGAAATATTATTTTGTATTGGAGAGCAATGGAGAACGGTACTATTATTATGAAGATGGTATTATCAATGGGGAACAGCAAAAACTATCCGCAAAAATGTTTCAGTATTTTATATTTCCATGGATGAATCCTTCCGATATTGCAAAAACACCGGATTGGGTCAATCATATGGTTTGGTATCAGATTTTTCCAGACCGGTTCTGCAATGGAAATCCTGCACGAAATTCTGCCCAGGTAAAACCATGGAAGAAAGGGAAGGTAAAAAATGAGGACTTCTATGGAGGAGACTTGGAAGGAATTATCGAAAAGCTGGACTATCTGAAGGAGCTAGGTGTAACGGGGATTTATCTCACACCGATTTTTGAATCTCCGTCTACACACAAGTATGATACAAAAGATTATATGGAAATAGACCCGCAGTTCGGGGACAAGGAAGTATTTCAACGTTTGGTAGAGGAAATGCACAAGCGTGATATGAAAATTATGCTGGATGGTGTATTTAACCACTGTGGAACAAGCTTTCCATTTTGGAAAGATGTAGTGGAAAAGGGACCGGAGTCACCATATTTTGATTGGTTTATGGTACATAAATGGCCTTTTGATACTACCGTGTGGGACACCAGAGACGGCAAATATGATTCCTTTGCGTTTGCAGCAGGAATGCCAAAGCTGAACACCAATAATCCCGATGTGGTGGCTTATTTCCAAAAGGTATGTAGTTATTGGGTGGAAAATTTTGATATTGATGGAATTCGATTTGATGTAGGAAATGAAGTATCTCACCAGTTTTTGAAGACTATCAGAAAGACGGTTAAGAGTATAAAGCCGGAAATTTATCTGTTGGGAGAAATTTGGAATGATGCATCCTTGTGGCTGGCTGGAGACGAATATGATTCTGTTATGAATTATCCGCTTACCAGTAGTATTAACGACTTTTGGATTGACAAGAGCTTAACAAAGGTGGATTTTGAGCATACCATTAATCGGTGTTACACCATGTATATGCAGCAAAATAACAATGTATTGTTTAACTTGCTGGATTCCCATGATACGGATCGTCTTTTCTCCAGAACCGGAGACGAAGATGCGTTTTATCAGGAATTATGTGTGCTTTTCACTATGCCGGGAAGTCCTTGTATCTTCTATGGTACGGAAATTGCCATGGAGGGAGGACATGATCCGGATTGTCGTCGATGTATGCCTTGGGATGAAATTGAAGCAGGAACATATGAAGAAAGAATTGCTCAAATGAAGAAGTTAATAGGACTTCGAAAAGAGCAGGAAACATTTCGCAGTCTTCATTTTCATTTTCCAAATGAAATTCCGAATCCTAGGGTAATCGAATACATTAAGTTAGAGTGGGAACAGAAGTTATTTGTTTATATGAATTGTTCTAATCAGGCAGAAGAAATTCCGCAAAAGGAAATATTATTTGCCAGGAAGTATGAGAATGGAAAATTATTACCTGGAGGAGTTTTAATCCAGAAATAAAAGAAAAGAACATGTATGTGAAAAGCATATATGTTCTTTTTTTATAAAAAATTTAAAAAACACAGAAATCTGATATATTTCAAAAAATGCTTATATTTACCTTGAATTTAATCAAAAGTATAATGAAATCATCAGATAAAGGTCTGAAATTAAAAGAACTTATATTTTTTAGGAGGAAGAAAAATGAAAAAGAAACTTGTATCATTATTATTAGTTTCTGCTATGGCATTCGGAACATTAGCTGGATGTGGTAACAGCAATGACGCAAACAACGACAACAAAAAAACTGAAACCAAAAAAGATGATGGGGATGAAAAGAAAGATGAAGAAACAAAAGATGTTTCTTTAACAGTATGGAGCCCACAGGAAGATCAGGATACTGGTTGGTTAAAACAGCAGTGTGAAGCTTTCAACGCAGCTCATCCAGAATGGAACGTTACATTTACTTATGGAGTTTGCCCAGAAGGTGAAGCAAAAGATACAGTAAAGAATGACGTTGAAGGAAGCGCAGATGTATATATGCTTGCTAACGACAATATTCCAGATTTAGTATCTTGCAACGGATTAGCAGAAATCGGTGGAAGCTACTTAGATGATATTAAAGCAACTAACTCTGAATCTGTAGTATCTTCTGTTACATATAACGATGCAGTAGTAGCATTCCCATTTACTACTAATACATGGTTCATGTACTATGATAAGAGCGTATTCTCAGAAGATGATATTAAGAGCCTTGATACAATGTTAGAAAAAGGAAAGGTTTCTTTCCCTATTACTAACTCTTGGTATATCGCATCTTTCTATGCAGCAAATGGATGTACTTTATTCGATGATGGAACAAAAGCAGATGCTGGAATCGACTTTGGTGGAGATAAAGGTGCAGCAGTTACAAATTACTTAGTTGATTTAGTAGCAAATCCTAACTTCGTAAACGATGCAGACGGAGCTGGAATCGCTGGTCTTCGTGATAAGAGCGTAAACGCTATCTTCTCCGGATCATGGGATGCAGAATCTGTAGAAGAAGCACTTGGTGAAAACATGGGTGTTGCAGCACTTCCTACTATCAACGTTGATGGACAGGATCAGCAGATGAAATCTTTCATGGGATCTAAAGCAATTGGTGTAAACCCAAATGCAGCAGATATGGAAGTAGCTATGTCTCTTGCAGCATACCTTGCAAATGAAGAATCTCAGTTAGCTCATTATGAAATGAGAAACGTTCTTCCTTCTAACACAAACATTGATGTTTCTGACAACGCTATTGCTCAGGCAGTTGCAGAAGTTATGAAGAATACTTCTATTGTACAGCCATTAGTATCTGAAATGGGTAACTACTGGAGCCCAGCAGAAAACATGGGTAAAGCAATCTTCGCTGGTGAAATTACACATGACAATGCAGCAGATAAGACTGAAGAAATGAACACAGCAATGAACACTGATGCAGCAGCAGAATAAATTATAAGATAGTTATTGTACGGTTCGGAGTAAAAGAACCGAAGACTCCAGGATGCCGTGTGGTGGCACCCTGGATGTCTTTGTTAAATGATAGGAGGCCCAAAAGTGAAAAAGGCTGAGGCAAAGAAGAAAAGAGTAAAAGAGTTTCAAGATCCTTATACTGTTACCGGTGCGTTGGTAAAAGGAAATATAATTACAAAATTGTCCCTGTTGATTATGGGTCTTGGAAATATTGCACATAAGCAAATTGTAAAGGGACTGATATATTTAGCAGTTGAAGTTAGCTGGTTACTTTATATGATTCAATATGGTTTCTACAGCTTATCCATGTTGCCTTCTCTGGGGTGGAGAGAGCAGGAAAAAGTTTGGAATGAGGCAAAAAGTATTTTTGAGTATAAAGCAGGGGATCAGTCAAGTCTAATTTTATTATATGGTGTTGCAACCATATTTGTTACCTTTTTATTCATTATAGTATGGAGAGATTCTGTAAAGAGTGGATATAAGGCAGAATTACTTGCCAAGGAAGGCAAGCACATTAACACATTCAAAGAAGACTTTAAGAGTTTGTTTGATAAAAATTTACATAAATTATTATTAGCAGGACCAATCATGGGTATTTTAATCTTTACTGTATTGCCATTGTTATATAATATCACCATGGCGTTCACAAATTACAGTAAGATTGGTGATAAGTTGGTACTGTTTGACTGGGTAGGACTTGCGAACTTTAAGAAAATTTTAAATATTAAAGATGGTATTGGAGGACAGTTCTATTCTGTATTAGGGTGGACATTAATCTGGGCGGTATTTGCAACTGTATTAAATTATATCTTTGGTATGATTTTAGCAATCGTAATTAACCGTAAGGACACAAAGGCAAAGGGATTTTGGAGATTCTGTTTTGTTATCTCTATCGCTGTACCACAGTTCGTGTCTCTGTTGATTATGAGAACAATGTTGCAGCCGACAGGTATCGTAAATACATTATTACTGAAATATGGTTTGATTGATAAAGCACTTCCATTTTTCACGAGTGCTACATGGGCAAGAGTTACTGTTATTGTAATTAACTTATGGGTAGGTATTCCATATACATTACTTCAGGTAACAGGTATCTTGCAGAATATTCCGGCAGAGCTTTACGAAGCAGCTAAAATTGACGGAGCAAATGCAGTGCAGACATTCTTTAAAATTACATTGCCATATATGTTGTTCGTTATGACACCATACTTGATTACACAGTTTACAGGAAATATTAATAACTTTAACGTTATCTTCCTGCTGTCAGGTGGTAACCCAACGGGTGTTGGCGATACAGCAGGTAAGACAGACCTTTTGGTTACATGGTTGTATAAGTTGACTGTTGATAAGAGTTACTATAATTTAGGTGCAGTTATTGGTATTATGACCTTTATTGTATTGGCAATTGTTGCTTTGGTAACATATCGAAATACCACATCCTACAAAGATGAGGAGGGATTCATGTAATGAACAGTGCAAGAAAAAAAATTACAAATGTTATTGTGCATGTATTGTTAGCAATATTGGCATTTATCTGGGTGTTACCAGTATTCTGGGTAATTTTGACAAGTTTTCGTGGAGAAAAAGGTTCTTATGTAACCACTTTCTTCCCAAAGACATATACATTCGACAATTATGTTAAGTTATTTACAGATACCAGTATCTTGGACTTCCCTAAGATGTTCATGAATACATTTATTATTGCAGTTTTTGTTTGTATTATTTCAACCGTATTCGTATTATCAGTATCTTACTGTATGTCCAGAATGCGTTTTAAAATGAGAAAGCCATATATGAATATTGCCATGATTTTAGGATTATTCCCATCTTTCATGTCTATGATTGCGGTATATTACATTTTGAAAGCAATGAATTTAGTACAGGGTGATATGATTCGTTTGGCATTGATTATTGTATTCTCAGCAGGAAGTGGTACAGGATTCTATGTAGCAAAAGGATTCTTTGATACTATTCCAAAGGCTTTGGATGAAGCTGCAATTATTGATGGAGCTACTAAGTGGCAAACATTTACAAAAATTACAATTCCATTGAGTAAACCAATTATTGTTTACACTGTTTTAACATCTTTTATGTCACCATGGCTTGACTTTATCTTTGCAAAGGTTATCTGTCGTGCAGATGCAAATCAGTACACTGTATCCATCGGATTGTGGAAGATGTTAGAGAAAGAGTACATTGATTCTTGGTATACCTGTTTTGCAGCAGGTGCAGTAGTAGTATCTGTTCCAATTGCTATCTTGTTCGTAGTTACACAGAAATTCTATGTAGAAGGTATGAGCGGAGCAGTAAAAGGTTAATGAATTTATCCGCAAAGACGGAGAGAATATCAAGGGAGAGGCGGAGAAGCCTCTCCCATTTTGTATTATTAAGGAGAAGTATATGAAAAGAAAAGTACAGGCATTGATTTTGACCATTTGTCTGGTAGCGGGGAGTTTCCTTACTGCTTGTTCAAAGGGAAAAAATGTAGAAGAATTAAATATTGTAGATGACAATTATCGCAATTATTATGAAATATTTGTAGGCTCTTTTTATGATAGTGACGGGGATGGAATGGGAGACTTACAGGGCGTGATTCAAAAGTTAGATTATATTAATGATGGGGATGACAAAACAGATATGGATTTGGGATTTAATGGAATTTGGCTCATGCCTGTCATGCCGTCTGATTCTTATCATAAGTATGATGTAAAAGATTATTATGATATTGATAAAAATTACGGAACGATGGAAGACATGGAGCAGTTGCTTGAGGAATGTCATAAAAGAGGAATAAAGTTAATTATTGATATGGTATTTAACCATACCTCTGCTTCTCATCCGTGGTTTACAGAGGCCTGCGACTATTTGGAAAGCTTGCCGGAAGGAACAGAACCGGATGCTTCACAGTGCAAATATGTAGATTATTATAATTTTGCAAAAGACAAAAGCGGAGTAAGCACATGGCATCAGGTTGGCAATAGTGAATGGTATTATGAATGTGTATTCTGGGATCAGATGCCGGACTTGAATCTTGCACAGGCAGAAGTAAGAAGCGAAATTGAAAATATTGCAGATTTTTGGCTGGATAAAGGAGTAGATGGTTTTCGTTTAGACGCAGCAAAGGAATATTACTCCGGTGAAGTAGATAGAAACGTAGAAGTGTTGTCATGGTTTACAAATTATGTGAAAAGTGTGGATAAAGATGCCTATGTAGTAGCAGAAGTGTGGGAAAAGTCTGACACAATTGCAAAATACTATGCAAGTGGAATTACCAGTTTGTTTGATTTCCCAATGTCTCAGAGTGACGGACGAATTGGAAAAACTGTGCGTGGAATTGCAGACGATAAGAGCTTTACAGAAGCATTAGAGGCTTTTGACAGCAAGTATCGTGCACAGAATCCGGCATATATTGATGCTCCGTTTTTAAGTAACCATGATACTACTAGAGTAGGGGCACAGTATGCATATGATGAAAATCAGATGAAATATGCAGCGGGCTTGTTATTGACAGAAAACGGAAGTCCTTTTGTGTATTATGGGGAAGAAATAGGAATGGCAAGCAGTGGAAAGAAAGACGAAAATAAGAGACTTGCTATGTACTGGTCGGATGAGGATAAAACCGGAATAACCAATGACCCGGTGGGAGCAGATGAGGTGGAGCAAAAGTTTGCACCTGTGGATAAACAGATAGAGGATGAAAATTCTATTTATAATTATTATAAAAAGGCACTTCGAATCCGAAACACTTATCCGGAAATTGCAAGAGGAACGATAAAGGCAGTAAAGGATATAAAACAGAAAAATGTATCTGCTATGACAAAGACTTGGAATGATAATACCATTGGAATTATTTATAATTCTTCCGAGGAAGAAGTAAAAATATCATTAAAAGATATGGGAATGGAAAAAATGTCTGTTTGTAATTATCTTACCGTAGATGGAAGTGAAATTACATCAAGCAAAGAAGAAATAAAAATGCCAGCATATTCTATTGTCTTTTTGAAATAAAGCAATTATAATGATATTATCTGTTCTTGTGGCGGCGCTTTAATAGCACCACCAGTAAGTCGTGTAGAAATGACGGAAAGGTGATATTATTATGTATCATATCTTAATTGTAGATGACGAGAAAATTGAAAGAAGAGGGATACAATTCCTTTTAAAACAAATCGATGTAGAATGGGATATCGAAGAAGCGGCAAACGGTCGGGATGCATTGGAAAGATTAAAGCAAAAGCAATTTGATATGATGCTGACAGATGTAAAAATGCCGTTTATGGATGGACTGCAGTTAATTGAAGAGGCAGTAAAAATAGCCCCGGAAATGAAAACAGTAATTTTCAGCGGATATGGTGAGTTTGAATATGCAAGAAAAGCATTATCCTTTCGGGTGGTAGATTATATGTTAAAGCCGGTAGAGCCGGAAGCATTTGAGAAGTTAATTAAGAAAATTATTTCTCAGATGGAAAGTCGTCAGAGAACCAAGGAGATTACAGAAAAGGGCTTAGGCTATGTAAAAGAGCATGCATTATATGGACTTTTAAATGGAAAATCCATTGAAGATGTGAAGAAAGAATCTGATGAGTTAGTAGATATTCAGGAATTTGACCAAATTAAGTGTTTAGTATTGTTAGAGTTTGTGGGAGACTTTTTCAATCGAGCAGGAGTAGAATTTAAAGAGGAAATTTTGCAGGTTGCCGGAGAAGATGGTTTGTACTTGAATCTGAATCCACAGCAGTCTGTATTGTTGTTGAAATATAATGATGTGGGCGATGTGAAGAACATGGCACAAGCAGTTAGTAATTATATTAAAGAAACTTATGAAGAAAATTGTTTTATTGCAATTGTAGGTGACATTGCAGAAGCTGTTGATTTGGAAAAGGCATACAATGAAGCAGAACTTTTGATGGAGGGACGTTTTTATCAGCCGGAGCGTAAAATCTATGTTTCTGAAAGTGATGACATGGCTAGCGAAGAGTCTGAGCATACCAATGACGATACTTTAATGAAGCAAATGAAACAGGATATTCGTATGAAGGATATTGCCGGATTGCGGGAGCATTTTGGACGGTTATGTGACAAGTATCGGAATAAGACAGATTTTTCCCAGATATATATTAAGTTCGTGTTCTCTAATCTGTTAAAAGATATTTACAGCAGTATGCCAAAGATGGATGAAACACAGCTAAATGAAGAAATTACACAATTATATAGTGTAACAGATTTTAAGACAATTATGGATACGGTAAATAATAATATTGACCGTCTGGAGAAGAGTTTTGGAAGCAGTCCTTCTGTATTACATCGTGAAATTGAGACTGTAAAACAGTATATATATGAGCATTATAGCGAAGAACTTAGTGTGGATGCATTGGCACAAAGTGTTTATATGGCACCAAGTTATTTAAGTCATGTGTTTAAAAAAGAAACAGGACAAAATATTAGTAAGTTTATTAAGACGTATCGTATGGAGAAAGCAAGAGAGATGTTGGAGAATACCCATAATAAGATTGTGAATATTAGTTATGCGGTTGGATATCCAAATGTATCTTATTTTTGTCAGAGTTTCCGAGAGTATTTTGGAATTAGTCCTCAGAAGTACAGGAGTCAGGGGGAAATAAATGAAGAAGATATATCGTTGGTTCAAGGATCTGAAATTACGAAATAAACTGTATCTTATTTATTTAACGGCAGGGTTGCTGCCTATGCTGATTGTCGGACTATACTGCTATCATTTTGTAAATGAGCTATTGGTAGAACAAGAAGTAAAAAATCTGCAAAATAGTTTGAACCAGGCAATGGGGGTAGTAAATAATCAATTGACAATTTATGAAAATATGTCGGACTATCTCGCTTTTAATCAGGCAATTTTGCAAACGGTGTCTTATCCGTATGAAGACAATTATTATGAGATGTATAATCAGTTTTCTACGGTATTTGACCCTATGGTAACGTCTTTGAAGTATTTACACAATGATATTAAGCAGATTACCATTTATGCAAGAAGCGATATTGAAAGACATGATACTACACTGGCGCCAATTACAGATATTGAGCAAGAGCCATGGTTTGCAGAGCTTTCTGCCAACAATAATAAAATATTGTGGGTAATGGATAAAACACAAAAGAAGGTGTTTTGTGTAAGAAATATGCCGCAGTTGCAGGGGGAATCCGGTGTTATCTATATTGAAGTAGATTATGATAAGTTGTTTGAGCCTTTTACTCAGATGTTGGATGAGAACTATGGTGTATATGTGCAAAAAAATAATAAAATGATATTTTACTACAATATTTTTAAGAAACCATATGATGAGATGGATGTTACCCAAAAAAATATTACTTCTCTAAAGACCTCAAATGATTCGGAATTTATTTTTGTAGATTGTGATTCTAAAGAGAATATTGAATTTCATGCGGGGCTATATCGCCCAAGAGCTCAGGTGGAAGCAACTATTCGCCCAATGATGAAGACAATGGTGCTCATTTATGTAATCAGTATTATAGGAGCAATTGTGTTACTGACTCAGCTTACCAGAATCATTGTAAAAAATCTTGAAAAATTAACTCAGAATATGAAAGATGTAAAAAGAGGAAATTTGGAGGTAACAGTAGTCAGTGATTCACAGGATGAAATTGGGGAATTGATACAAGGTTTTGAACAAATGGTAGGACGAATTAAGAACCTGATAGAAGAAGTGTATGAAGGAAAGATTTCTTTAAAAGAGTATGAAATGAAAGCACTTCAGGCTCAAATTAATCCTCACTTTTTATACAATAGTTTGTCTTTAATTAATTGGAAGGCAATTGAGGCAAACGAAAAGGATATTAGTAAAATTACATTGGCATTGTCAAAATTTTATCGTACTGCGTTGAATAAAGGAAATAACATCATGCCCTTGGAGGATGAGATTAGTAATGCAAAATCTTATCTGGATATTCAGCTTATGATGCATGATTATGATTTTGACGTGGAAGTTGATATTGATGAACGAATGTATTATTACGATACGCCAAATTTAATTTTGCAGCCATTAATTGAAAATGCCATTGACCATGGTGTTGACTTGAAAACAGAAGGCAGAGGAAAAATTACCATTTGTGGCTGGAGTGAGGGAGAAACTATGTATCTTTCCGTAGAGGATAACGGAGTGGGTATGGAGGAAGAAGTTGCACAAACAATAGTGACGCAAAAATCCAAAGGCTACGGAGTACGAAATGTAAATGAAAGAATAAAGTTGATTTATGGACAGGAATATGGTCTTGACATAAAGAGTAAAGTTGGAGAGGGAACTACAATTACGGTAAAGCTTCCAATCGTGATTAGAAAAGGAGAACTGAATCCGTGAAAAAGCGAGTAATTAGTGTACTTTTAGTAGCAGCACTGATGACAGGGTGTACTTTTTCTACAAAAGAAGAAGCGCAGGGAACAGAAGAAAAGAATATAGAGGAAGAATATGAAGTGGCAAGCACCACACCCTTTGGAAAATATCCCGAAGAGGTGACATATACCCTTGGGAAAATGACAAGTACCAATAATTCCAATCTTCCAGAGGGGGACACCTATGAGGATAATGTGTATACACGCTATTTAAAAGAAATGCTGAACATACAAAATATTGATGCATTCGAAGAAACCAGTGTTTCTTACTATGATATTGTAAATATGGCAATTGCAGAAAATAATCTTCCGGATGTTATGTTGGTACAAGGCTTAGATAACTTGCAGACCTTGGTGGAGAATGACATGATAGAGGATTTGACAGATGCCTATAAAAATTGTGCCAGTGAACGTATCAAGGATATCTATTCCAGTTATGATGAAAGCGTATTGGGAAATGTGACTTTTGATGGAAAACTTATGGCATTGCCTGAAACGAATATTTCTGACGGTCCACAGTTATTGTGGCTGAGAAAGGATTGGATGGATAAGCTGGGATTGGAAGAACCAAAGAACTTAGAGGATGCGGAGAATATTATTGAACAGTTTGTAAAACAAGACCCGGGAGAAAATGGTTCAGGAAATACCATAGGTTTAGCTTGTGAAAATGAGATTTGTGGTGAAATGGGATATAACTATGAATATCACTTAGATATTTTATTTGCCAAATATGATTCCTATCCGCAACAGTGGATGAAAGATGAAGAGGGAAAGCTTTATTATGGCGGTGTACAGCCGCAGACAAAAGAGGCACTTGCCAAGGCAAGAGAGTGGTATGAGAGAGGAATTTTGGATAAACAGTTTCTAATGCGTACTAATGATAATATTGCAGACACAATTATCGAAGGAAAATGCGGAGCATTTTTTGGCCCATGGTGGGCACCAAACAATCCATTGATGGAAGCCATGCAGAAGAATCCGGATGCAGAGTGGAAACCGTATTTGCTTTCGAATACAGAGGATGGAACGACAAGATATGCGCAGCAAAATGCAAGTACTCAGTATGTAGTGGTACGAAAGGGATATGAACATCCGGAAGTAATTATGAAGACAATTAGTGTGTTGTTTGATTATGTTCGTTATACGGATATCAATAATGAAGATTTTATTCATTACTATCAGTGGAATGTAGACCCGACAGCACGTCCGATTTATATTAATGTGGATTACAGTGATGCATTGAATCGTTGTTATGATGACTTGACGTCTGCGTTAACAGGCCAGCGAGGTGTAGACAGTATGGAATTATTAGAACAATCTTATTATCAGCATTGTTTGAAGTATATAGATAATCCGGAAAAGGCTACCGCAGACCAATGGGCAGCATATACCTCACGAATTACTGCGTGTGAAGTATTAGCAGGAGCTCAAACGGAAGAAATAAAAACATATTCCTTTGCAGAAACAGATACCATGCGCTCTATGTGGTGGAAATTAAAGGAAATGCAAAAACAGACCTATTTGGAAATCATTACAGGTGAAAAGCCGGTGGACTATTTTGATACATTTGTGGAGCAATGGTATGAAACTGGTGGAGAAAAAATATTGCAGGAAGTAAATACAGCTTATAAATAAGAATAAAAGAAGAAGAAAACAAAAAGAAAATAAGAATAGGAGCAGAGATGAAAAAGGCAATCGAATTAAGGGAATTACTGAAAAAAATTGACCGGAAAGGATATCCTGCTTATAAAGAAACCCGAGGACAATACCAGTTCTCGGGTTATGTGTTAAGTATAGACCATGTACAGGGAGACCCCTTTGCAGCGCCGTCCAAGGTAAGTGTACAGGTTAAGGGCACACAGGCAGAATTTCCAAAGCAATTATACGATAAGGCACATAAAAGAATTGCGTTGCAGGACTATTTATTGCGACAATTTGGAAGAGAAGTGTCGCACTTTGCATTTCAGGCAAAGGGGTCAGGGAAAAGTGGCTTAATGTCGGTAAGCTGTCCCGGTCAGGAAATCTTAGAGCGCAGTGCATGCGTTATACAGGCAAAAACAGGTGACATTTTGTTACGATTGGAAATTGGATTTCCGGCAAATGGAAGAACTATTAATGCAAGGGAATTAGAAAAGATATTGTTCGAATTTTTACCGGAGTGTATAAAAAAATCCTTATACTATAAGTCTTTAAATGAAAAACAAGTGCAGCAGGTCATGGAGTTGTCGGAGGACCAGCAGTATATTCGGGAAGAATTGAAAAAGCGTAACTTGTGTGCCTTTGTGGCAGACGGAAGTATTTTGCCAAGAGAGTCAGGTGTTTCTCAAAAGCCTATGAGGGGAGCGATAAAATTTCAGTCACCGGAGTCATTAAGGGTAAGTTTAGAATTGCCGTATCACGGAACGTTAACGGGAATGGGAGTACCAAATGGAATTACGTTGATTGTCGGTGGTGGTTATCATGGGAAATCCACCCTGTTAAAGGCACTGGAAATGGGCGTGTATAATCATGTTGCAGGAGATGGCAGGGAATATGTCATTACAGATAGTTCAGCAATGAAAATTCGTGCAGAGGATGGACGAAGTATTAAAAATACCGATGTGTCCATGTTTATCAATCATTTGCCTAATGGAAAAGATACCAAACATTTTTCCACAGAAGATGCCAGTGGAAGTACTTCTCAGGCTGCAAATGTAATAGAAGCTATGGAGGCAGATACCAGAGTATTTTTGATTGATGAAGATACCAGTGCAACTAACTTTATGATTCGGGATGAATTAATGCAGCGGGTGGTAAGTAGAGATGCAGAGCCGATTACACCGTTTATTGACCGAATTGAGGAATTATATGAATCCTATGGAATTTCTACCATATTGGTGGCGGGAAGCTCCGGTTCTTATTTCCATAAGGCAGATGTAATTTTGCAGATGGAGCAGTATATTCCACGGGATATTACTAATTTTGCAAAACAGGAGGCAGAGAGCTTCCCAATTCCGGTGGAGAAAGTACCGAAAAGCGAAATACCGTTCTTTGAGCGTAAATTGGACTTTAGCATAAAAGGAAAGCGTGATGATGATCGGATAAAGATTAAGGTACAGGGAAAGGATGGATTTTCCATAAACCACGAAAACGTGGACTTACGATACTTAGAACAGATTGCAGATGTGGAGCAGGTAACGGCACTGGGATATATTTTAAAGTATGCAGCCATGAAACAGAGGGCAGAAAAGCGGACAGAAGAAAAGAAAACATTGCAGCAGCTAGTGACTGAGATAGAACAGGTTTTGGAGCAGCAGGGATTGTCTGGAATCTGTGATGGAAATTATATGCCGGCTGGATTGGCAATGCCTAGAAAGCAGGAAGTGTTTGCGTGTTTGAATCGGTGGAGAGGAAAAGATAAAAAATTCTCTTGACAGAAATTTGTTTTCTGCATATAATCTATATAACCTAGTTAATAAGTATGAAATATAGGAAATAGATAGGAGGATGCAGATGAAACAGATATTATGCTTTGGAGATTCAAATACTTATGGATTGATTCCGGGAACAAAAGAGCGTTATCCTTGGGAAGTGCGTTGGACTGGAATCTTGGCACAAGGAGTAAAGGAAAAAGGCTTTCAAGTAGTGGAAGAGGGACTTTGCGGAAGAACAACGGTCTTTGAAGACGAACTGCGGGAGAATCGGAAAGGTGCAGCAGTACTTCCTATGATTTTAGAGTCACATCAGCCCTTGGAGAAAGTGATTCTCATGCTTGGAACAAATGATTGCAAAACAATTTATCAGGCATCTGCAGAAGTAATTGGAAAGGGTGTAGAAAAGCTGGTGCATCAGATTCAGGCATCAGATAAAAATATTGAGATTCTTTTGGTATCTCCTATTTTGCTTGGAGAAGACGTAGGGGAAGATGGATATGACCCGGAATTTAATCAGGAATCCGTAAAAATTTCCAAGGAATTAAAAGCAGTTTATGAGCAGGTAGCAAAACGCAACGGTTGCGCCTTTTTAGCTGCGTCCGACTATGCGAAAGCAAGTGGTAAAGACCGTGAGCATTTGGACGAAGCAGGGCATAGACAGCTAGCGGAAGCAGTTTTGCAGAAAATAGCATAAAAATTAATGACATAAAATAGTCAGGGAAATATTAGATTACCGTTTGATAAAATTGGAATAGTTTTCCCGAAGCTGTTCTAAGTATTCTGCCCGTTCTACTGCATCTGGGAGTTCTTCTGTCAATTTCATAATCAGTAAATCAACAACAGTCATCGGGGCTACCATGGAATGATATTCATTTGGTTCGCCCCGATAACTGTAAAGAAGTATATCTGCCTGTGTAATTTCGGGAGAGGCGAGAAGATCTGTAAACAAAATCGTTTTATAGTGAACTTTTTTGGCATGGCGTAATAGAATTTGTACCTCCGATAACAGGCGGGAATAACTGAACATAACTACAAGGTCACGACTGCCAATATTGGTCATGCTTTCATAGATACCGGAACCGGTAGCAATGGGAATGAAAGTAAGACCTAGACGGCGACAACGATAGGTTAAAATATCTGCAAGTCCACTGGCGGCATCTGTGGCAAATAAATAAAGGTGTTTTGCCGTTAAAATAGTATGTACAGCCTGTTGAAGTACCTCTGGCTCTAACTTATCCAGTGTGTGCATAATATGGTCTTCGTATTGACTTTTTATATTTTTTAGATGGCTTTCCTCGGCTTGCCAACGTTTTAGTGCAAAAGAGGTTCTGGCAGAAGGGGAGGACTGCTCAGCAAGGCGTACAAAGTCTTTAAAATCTTTTATATTTTGCAATCCGATTTTTTCCCAAAAGCGCGATACTGTTGAACTGCTTAATCCGAGAGAGTCTACGAGACTTTCTGTGGTAAGGTAGGGAAGATTTCTTTGATTTTTCATCAGATAATCCATAATCTTATAATCCGATTTAGAAAAAGAATGTTTATGTTCTTCATATAATTTCTCAAGCATCTCTTAAAACCTCCGAGTAGAAATTTTTATACTTTTATTCTAACAAAATAATTCAAAAATGCAATAAAAATTGCAAAATAATGAAAATGAAATAAATTTACTCAAAATTTACAAAAGTATAGTATTACATTTTACAAAAGCACTCTATCATCAAGCTATGACTGAAACAGACGAGGAGGATTCATATGTCAGAGATTTATCTATGTTCCACGTTGATGTGGAATGCTTCATTGGAAGAAATATTTTCCTTTATTTACAGCAATGGTCTGGATGGAGTGGAAATGTGGGCACAGCATTGGTTTGAAAGAGGATATTCCATAAAAGAATATCAAAGGCTGTCGGCACTTTATCCGGTAAAAACAGTAGTTCATAGCTGTAGTTGGGATTTGAATCCATCATCTTTGAATGAAGGTATTCGCAAGGCATCCGTTGCAGAGATTGAAAAGTCTATTGATTTAGCAGTGGAATTAAATGCCGATGAAGTTACCGTTCATCCGGGACACGCAACAGTTGCTGGAAATATGGAGGAATGTTATACACGGATGAATCAGTCATTACAGGAAATACTGGAGTATGCAAAACAAAACAATATAGAGATTTCGTTGGAAATCATGGAAGAAATTCCAAAGGAATACGCAACTTCAGTAAGTGCTATGAAGAAAATCACACAGGAAATGGAAGAGGAATTTTGTTATACGTTAGATATTGCTCACTGTGAAGGAAAAAAAGAAATTTTCACAGCATTGGAAGAGGGAAAGCATTTTTCAAAGTTTCACATTAGTAATCGGCAGGGAAAGCAGCTTCATACTCCGTTGCCGGAGGGAGATTATGATTTTGCAGAACTTCTTCCAATATTAGAGAAATATCAGCTTCCGTTTGTAGTAGAAGGATTTGATTTAAGCAGAGAATTTTCAGTAGCTAGAAAAAATGTTGATTTTTTAAAAACTTATGGAGGAAAAAATGAGAAAAAGTTTATTAGCAAAAGCAGTAGCAGTAGTGCTGGTGGCAGCAAGTTTAGCAGGTTGTGGAAATAGTAAGGCGGGTACAAATAAGGAAGATAAAGCAGAAAATATCACTTCTGAAACAACAGAAGTAAAAAAGGAAGATTTAGAGGGAACTATTACACTTTATACTTCTCAGCCAGAGGAGGATGCACAAAAGCTGATTGATGGATTTCATGAAGTATGTCCCAATATTGAGGTTGAAGTATTCCGTTCCGGAACAGAAGAAGTAGTTAGTAAAGTATTGGCGGAAAAACAGGCAGATTCTGTATTGGCGGATGTACTGTTAGTTGCAGACAGTGTTACCTTTGAATCCTTAAAGGAACAGGATTTAATGATGAGTTATGAGTCTGCGGAATTAAAGGGAATTCCAGAAGAATTTATTGATAAAGATCATATGTATACAGGAACAAAAGTAATTTCTACCGGTATTATTTATAACACCGATATGGTATCAGAAGCGCCAAAGGGATTTGCAGATTTAGCAAAGGATACGTTTAAAGACAATACCATTATGCCGAGTCCATTGTATTCCGGTGCAGCAGCATATAATCTAGGGGTAATGACTAGAAATGATGCATTAGGCTGGGATTATTATGAAGCGTTAAAAGAAAATGGAGTTACCGTTGATAAAGGAAACGGTGCTATTCAAAAGTCCGTCGTGGCAGGAGAAAAGGCAGCAGGTGTAATTGTTGATTATATGGCAGTCCGTTCCAAGCAGGAAGGTGCTCCGGTAGAATTTGTATATCCGCAAGAAGGTTCTCCATGTGTAACAGAGCCAATTGGAATTTTAAAGGATACAAAGAATGAAACATTGGCAAAGGCATTTGTGGATTATGTCTTATCAGATAAGGGACAGGAGTTAGCAGCATCTCTTGGTTATACTCCGATAAAAGAGGGAGTTACAGCACCAGAAGGGTTAAAGAGTATCAGCGAGTTAGAGACAATGACATATGATATTTCTGAATTGTACAAGACAAGAGAGACAGATAAAGAGCAGTTTAGCTCCATGTTCCAGTAAAAGCAGGAGAAACATATGGAAACATTGAAAAAAGGAAAAAAGTATGCAATTCACAGTTTGTTTTATCTGTTAATTATACTGGTATTCATCGCTCCAATTGTGCGGTTGTTTCTTATGAGTTTAAAGTCAGAGGAAGGGTATAGTCTGTGGAATTATGCCCTTCTTCTCAAAGAGGACAGAACCAGAAAGGCAATTTTAAATACCATTGTGATTGCAGTAGGATCAACTGCCATTGCAGCAATACTAGGTAGTGGGTTTGCGTTCATCATTGCATATACGAATGTTCGTAAAAAAAGGTTGTTGGAATTACTGGTATTACTTCCATTTATTATTCCATCCTATATTATAACCCTTTCTTGGAGCAGTCTTTTTAGTCAAAAGGGTATTATTAATCAGACACTTGCGAATATGGGACTGGGAAATATTAACGTCTATTCCATTGGGGGTATTATTTTAGTTTTGGGATTTTGTAATGTACCTATTGTGTATATGAATGTAATTCATATGCTGCGTAAAATACCGACAGATATGGAATGGGCAGCCCGCACCTGTGGTTATGGAATCGGACAGGTGATGTTCAAAATCAATATGGTTCAGGCAATGCCGGCAATTATAAGTGGAAGTATTTTGGCATTTTTAGCAGCAATTGATAATTTTGCAGTTCCGGCATTTTTGGGGATTTCTTCCGGAATACCGGTGCTAAGTACCTATATATATGAAAAATCCATTAGTTTTGGACCGAATAGCTTTTCTCTAGCTGCTACGTTGTCAGTAATTTTATCTGTGATTGCAGTAACAGGAACGTTGGTAGAAGGAATTTTTGGAAAAAAGAGTTCTGGTATGGAAAGTATTAAGGAAGATTATTCTGTGCGGATTCCACTAAGTTCAGGGAAAAGAAAAATTTTACAATACGGTATGATACTCTTTCTATGTATGATTAATATTGTACCGTTGATTTCTATGTTTACCAGTGCATTTCAAAAAAATTATGGCGTGAAGATGACATTAGATCAATTCACCACAGATAATTTTACGGCAATTCTTCAGAATAAAGGGGTGCTGGATGCTATTGGAAACAGTTTGATGCTTGCCTGTGGCTGTTGCATTATCTGTATTATCATAGGAACAGCTATTGCTTATCAGAAAGTACGTCATCCGGGAAGAATGATTACTTTGGTAGAAAAGAGTGCCTCTCTGACTTATGCCATTCCGGGAATTGTATTGGCGTTATCTATGATTTTTCACTGGGTAGAACCTTTACCGGGGATTCGTCCGGGAATTTATGGAACAATCAGTATCTTGATGATAGCCTATGTGACCCGCTATTTAATTTTGCAAATAAAGGGAAGCGCAACAGCGATGTTGTCCATTCATCCTGCATTGGAGGAAGCTGGGGCAGCATCAGGGAGAGGGGTTTTGGCTCTGTGGGGAAAAATCTTGATTCCATTATTAATTCGTCCGGTATTATCAAGTACATTTATGATATTTGTTTCTGCATTAACAGAGTTGACGCTTTCGTCTATGCTTGCAGCAGCAGGAACCAAGACTATCGGTTTGATGATTTTTAATTTCCAACAGGCAGGAGATTATAATCTTGCAGCAGCTATGTCGGTAGTAATTGTGGTATTAGTGTTGACGGGATATTTTCTTATCAATCATAAAAATAGTGAATATAAAAAAGTAGAGGAACGTGTATATGAGTCTTTCAATAGAAAATGTAACAAAAAAGTTCAATCAGACCTTAGCGTTGGATCATATTAATGTTTCCATCAAGGATTCTGAATTTATTGCAATTTTAGGTCCTTCCGGTTGTGGAAAAACTACATTACTTCGTACCATTGGTGGTTTTATTCAGCCAACAAGTGGAACAATCAGAATGGATGGTGTAGTCTGTTCTGACGAAAAAAACATGATTCCGGTAGAACAGAGAAATCTAGGTATGGTATTTCAATCCTTTGCCTTATGGCCGCATATGACAGTGCGTCAGCATGTGGAATTTCCAATGAAAAGCAAAAGACAAAAGCATATTTCAATTCAGGAAAAGGAAAAAATGGTGGATTATGCATTAAAGTGCACCGGACTTACTGCGTTAGAAAACAGACTACCAGGAGAATTATCCGGTGGACAACGGCAGCGAGTAGCGTTGGCAAGAGCGATTGTAGGAAAGCCATCAGTACTCCTTATGGATGAACCCTTAAGTGCGTTAGATGCAGAATTAAAAATTAGTATGCGAAAGGAAATTCAAGATATTCATAAAATGACAGGAGCTACCATTGTGTATGTAACACATGATCAGAGCGAAGCTATGGCAATGGCAGACAGAATTATTATTATGAAAGACGGAAAAATAGAGCAGATAGGAACACCAAAAGAAATATATTGTCATCCGAAAACAAGGTTTGTATCTACCTTTGTCAGCAAATGCAATTTGATTAAGGGCAGATGGAGTGGAGATTGTTTTCAGGTACTAAATGAGCCTATTAGATACCATGATAATGAAATAGCACCAGTGTTTCATCAAGAGGGACTATATCCGGTACGACCGGAAGAAATAAAGCTTGTAACGCAGGGAGAAGGCATTCCGGGCATTATAACCAATAAACAGTATAATGGTCGGGAAATACATTATTCTGTGCAGTATGGTGAAGATAATTTTACCGTATACACAAGTGCCAACGAGGAATATGAACCGGGGCAAAATATAAAAATGGTAATAGAAAGAAGAGAAGCAGTATGAAGTTATTATTTGACCTGCATACCCACACTGTTGCCAGCGGGCATGCATTTGGTACATTAAAAGAAAATGTGGAAGAGGCAGCAGCAAAGGAATTAAAGGTTTTAGGAACATCAGACCATGCAATTAGTATGCCGGGAACTACAAATCCAATCTTTTTTACAAATTATCGGGCAATTCCAGAAGAACTTCAGGGTGTGAAAATTCTAAAAGGAATTGAAGCAAACGTGATAGATTACGAGGGAACCATTGATGTAGAAGAAAAAATGTATCCGGCATTAGACTATGTGATAGCAAGTCTTCATGTTCCATGTATTAAGTCGGGCAGCAAAGAGGAAAATACGAATGCATTGATTGGAGCAATGAAAAATCCATATGTAAAAATTATCGGTCATCCAGACGATAACCGTTATCCATTGGATTATGATCGTCTGACCGATGCAGCAAAGGAGCAGGAGGTAGTGTTAGAGTTAAACAATGCTTCTTTTGGTCCGGCTTCCGGGCGACAAAATGCATGGGAGAATGATTTGGTTTTGTTGGAGTATTGTAAGAAAAAAGAAGTGCCTATTATTTTGGGAAGTGATGCCCATATTTTTTGTGATGTAGGGCGTTTTGAGGGGTGTTTAAAAATATTGGAGTATTGTGATTTTCCCAAGGAATTAGTCATCAATCGAAAGAAAAAGGGATTGTTGAAGGTGTTAAATCGAGTTCCAGAGTGGCTTCAGTAAAAATTGCCATAAAAAAGAAGGGGCTGTCGCACTAAGTAATTAGTGTGCAGCTCCTTTTTCGTGCAAAAAATA
>CAYTDI010000032.1:0-29386 GCA_964436595.1 uncultured Eubacterium sp. | reverse complement strand
AGGAAACTTTCATTTCCTCTCATAAGGGTTTTACCCCAACTCTTGACAAAGAGCCGAAAATATCCTCTAAGTAATGCCATTTCTATTAAGTTTTGGACAAATGTATTCTTTATATAAGCTTAAACACGTTTATTTGACTATGACTTTTCTTGGTCAAAACTTGGTCAAATCGCCCTGACCAATCGTATATTTCGTATACTCAAGTCTCGAAAACCTTGATTTTAAGCCATTTCTACTTCTCGATGGTCTTCATCGTCGGGAACAGTAACACATCCCTTATCGCCGGACTATTTGTCATCATCATAACCATTCTATCAATACCGAATCCGATTCCTCCTGTTGGTGGCATACCAATGCTCAATGCGTTCAAGAAATCTTCGTCTGTGTGGTTTGCTTCATCGTCTCCGGCAGCTAACAATTCTTCCTGTGCCTTGAAACGCTCTCTCTGGTCGATTGGGTCATTTAACTCAGAGTAAGCATTTGCCATTTCCCAGCCATTCATAAAGAACTCAAAACGTTCTACATATTCCGGATTTTCCGGTTTCTTCTTTGTTAATGGAGAAATCTCAATCGGATGATCCATAACAAAGGTTGGCTGAATCAAGTGTTCCTCTACAAATTCCTCGAAGAATAAGTTAAGGATATCACCTTTCTTATGTCTTTCTTCAAACTCTACGTGTTTCTCTTTTGCAATTGCTCTTGCTTCTTCTAATGTATGAATCTCATTAAAATCTACACCGGAATACTTCTTAACTGCATCTACCATGGTAATACGCTCGAATGGCTTAGACAAATCTAATTCTTTATCTCGATATGTTAAAATTTCAGATCCGGTTACTTCTTTTGCCACATAGCGGTATAAGTTCTCGGTCAAATCCATCATACCATGATAATCCGTATATGCCTGATACAGTTCCATCAAGGTAAACTCTGGATTATGTCTGGTATCGACTCCTTCGTTACGGAATACTCGTCCGATTTCATAGACTCTTTCCATTCCGCCTACGATTAATCTCTTCAAATATAATTCCAAAGAGATTCTCAGCTTCAAATCTTCATCCAACGCATTAAAGTGTGTTTCAAACGGTCTTGCTGCTGCACCACCTGCATTTGACACAAGCATTGGAGTCTCTACTTCCATGAATCCTTGTCCATCTAAAAATCTACGAATGGTACTCAATACCTTAGAACGCTTTACAAAGGTATCCTTTACATCTGCGTTCATAATAAGGTCTACATATCTCTGACGATATCTGACATCTGTATCGGTCAGTCCATGGAACTTCTCCGGTAAAATCTGAAGACTCTTAGATAACAGGGTCACCTCTGTTGCATGAATAGACTTTTCTCCGGTCTTAGTAGTAAACACTTCTCCCTTAATACCGAGAATGTCACCTACGTCATATTTCTTGAAGTCCTTATAAGAATCTTCTCCAATATTATCTCTTGCAACATATGCCTGAATATTTCCCTGTAAATCCTGTACATTACAGAAAGAAGCCTTTCCCATTACACGCTTGAACATCATTCTTCCTGCGATGGAAACGGTCTTTCCTTCTAATTCATCATAGTTATCCTTAATTTCCTGACTGTGATGTGTCACATCATACTTTGTAATCTGAAAAGGATCTTTTCCATTTTCCTGTAAATCCTGTAATTTTTCATGACGAACCTTTAATAACTGGTTAATGTCCTGCTCTTGTCCATTGTTATTCTGAGCCATTTGTATCCTCCTCTTAATTGGAACGCTGGATTTCCAATACCTTGTATTCTATCTCGCCTGCCTGAGTCTCTACCTTTACTACGTCACCTACTTTTGCTCCGATTAACGCTTTTCCTACCGGTGACTCGTTAGAAATCTTACCCTGAAGACTGTTTGCTTCGGTAGAACCTACAATTTTGTAGTCTAATTCTTCTTCAAACTCGCAGTCATAAATCTTTACACGACATCCAACATTGATTTTATCTAAATCTACTTCGTCTTCTACTACTACTTCTGCATTTTTCAAAATCTTTTCAATTTCTTCAATACGCGCTTCGATATCACGCTGTTCATCTTTTGCAGCATCATACTCTGCATTTTCGGAAAGGTCACCCTGCTCTCTTGCCTCTTTAATCTTCTGAGCAACTTCCTTTCTTTTTACTACCTTTAAATCCTGTAACTCGTTTTCTAATTTCTGTAAACCTTCATAAGTCAATAAATTTTTCTTTTCCATAAAACGTTACACCTTTCCTCGTATCTATTTACCTTTATTATTATTTTTATATTCCTTTAACAATCACAATATTATAACCAATAGGTACTGAAATGTCAAGATTTTCCCCTTGATTCCAAGGTTTTTTGTAGATTGGAATATAGTGCATTTTTTCATTAATACATTCTCTGCGAAGTCCGCTTTTTTGTTCCATATCCAAAACCACATTTATTCCCTCCAGAGAAAAATCTGTTTTTGTTTCCAATTGCACCACTAAGCCGTTTTCCTCATACATTTTTTCTATATAATCAGAAAAATATGCAGGTCGCTCTGTCGCAATCCGCAAAAAATTCAAGTCCTCTGATATTTGTTCCAGCACCAGTGCCACATCATCCTGCGAAAGCATTGACTCCGGTTCGGAATCCCTATCTAACAAAAGCGGACGAAACTCGCCATACGATATTTGGTATTTTTCAAGTATCTGTTCTATAATCTTCCGAAAATACACAAGGAACGGATTCTCTTTTACTGCTTCTATTTGCCTATCTTGAGTGCAATTCTCTTCGGACTTCAAAAGACGTTTCAGCCATTTAAACATAAAACATATCCAACTACTGTTTTTCTCTAGTATATGACGCAACGCTTCGGAATAATGCCTCTAAGTCCTCGTAAGTCTCCACCTCGTTAATTTTTCCACGAAGTTTTGCAGAGTTCTTATAACCACTGGTATACCATGCGGCGTGTTTTCTCATTTCACGAATTCCTACTAATTCGCCCTTAAATGCAATCTGTGCTCTTGCGTGACGCAATAGCATCTCCGTTACTTCTTCCATAGACGGCTTTGGCAATTCCTCGCCTGTTTCTAAGGAGTGAAGAATTTGGCGAAATATCCACGGATTCCCCTGCGCTCCACGTCCTATCATAAAGCCATCACAATTGGTCTGCGCTTTCATTTTCAAAGCATCTTCTGCGGTAAGAATATCTCCGTTTCCAATTACCGGAACAGAAACTGCCTCTTTTACCCTGCGGATAATATCCCAGTCTGCCTTTCCTGCGTAATACTGTTCTCTGGTTCTTCCATGTACTGCAACCGCAGCAGCTCCTGCTTCTTCTGCAATTTTGGCAATTTCCACCGCATTAACGTGTTCTTCGTCAAAGCCTTTCCGAATCTTTACCGTAACCGGCTTTTGAATGGCTTTTACAATGGCAGACACAATTTCATACACCAGCTTTGGATTTTTCATCAGTGCAGAACCTTCCCCATTGTTCACTACTTTCGGTACAGGGCATCCCATATTGATATCTAAAATATCAAAAGGACGTTCTTCGATTTTTTTCGCCATTTCACTCATAATCTTTGGATCAGAACCAAAAAGCTGAAGTGAAACCGGACGTTCTTCTGCTGTGGTTGTAAGGAGAATCTCGGTATTTTTATTGTTATAATAAATTCCCTTGGCACTTACCATTTCCATACAGATAAGCCCTGCTCCCTGCTCTTTGCACAACACACGAAATGGCAGGTCGGTTACTCCTGCCATAGGTGCTAATACCAGATTATTTTCTAATGTTACATTTCCGATTGTTAGTTTTTCCATACGTCTATTTTCCCCGATTTTGCTTATTATATATTAGGCGCAGTCCCTGAAGCGTCAGATTCGGGTCATAGATATCTATCATTTTTGTTTCTTTTGCAATGATTTTTCCAAGTCCTCCGGTTGCAACCACCTGCATATCATGCCATCCGGTTTCTTCCTTGGTCTTTTGAATGATGTATTCTGTCTGTCCAATCTGACCGTAAATCAATCCTGCCTGCATACTGCTAATTGTCTCTTTTGCCAAAATACTTGCAGGTTTACGAATTTCGATTTCCGGCAGTTTCGCTGCATCTTCCCACAAGGCTTTCGCAGAAGTCCGAATACCCGGTGCTGTTACTCCTGACAAAAATGCACCATTTCCGTCTACCAAATCGTATGTAGTTCCCGTTCCAAAATCAATAACAAAGACCGGACCGCCATATAACTCGTAAGCTGCCGCCGCATCTACAATACGGTCTGCTCCTATTTGTCTGGGATTCTCCGTTGCAATGCGAATCCCTGTCTTAATCCCCGGCTCTACAACTACCGGCTGAACACCAAAATATTTTATAAATGAGCTTAATAAAGAGTGCATTACATTTGGCACAACAGAAGCAATAATTACATCCTGAATTTCTTCATCCCCGATTCCATTATGTTTTAATAAATCACGAATACAAATTCCATACTCGTCAGAAGTACGAAGCAGCTTAGTTGTCATTCGAAAGGTTGCTTCAATCTCTGTTCCATTAAATACACCAAATGTAATATTGGTATTTCCTACATCTACACCTAATAACATAGACCTTAATCCTCCAATTCCTCTTCTGTTAATTCTTTTCCTAGGAAAAACACTTTATAATACATTTCCAATGACTCTAGTAATTCTTGCTTTTTCTGCTGAAACTGCTTGATTTTCAGTACACTTCCTATTTCATCATACAGTAAGTCTCCTTCGTCTGCTACTGTACGGAAGTTCAGATTGCCCTCTTCATCAAATATCAACGTAAGTACACCGCCTATGTCTTCTGTATACAGTACACACATAATTTTCAGTTCATCCTTGATACTCTCCGGAAGACCTTCAAATTCCTCATTCAAATAATATTTCTGGGTATATGCGCTAGAACCGCACAATATTACTTCTTCCCGTTCCATAAGTTCTCCTTTATACATATCCGTAAATTCCACGGACAGATACTTCTCCTGAAGAGATTTCCACTATCTCTCCACCGTCTTTTTCTACCAAAAGACTTCCATGTGTATTGATTCCAAGTGCCTGTCCTTCAAATTCTCCCAATGGATCTAATACTCGCACCCTGCGGTTTTTATTCACAAGTTGTTGATTGTATTCTTCCATTAGACCGGATAAATCCTGTGTTTTTATATATATTTCATAGCATATTTCAAATTGCTCTAAAATTTCCTCTAAAAGCTGTGCTCTAAAAATCCTTGTTCCACCCTGCTTTTCTTGCTCTAAGTCAAGGGATGTTGCTTTTTGTGCCACTTCTTCCGGAAAAGATGTCTGATGCACATTGATTCCTGTTCCTATTACCACATGGTTTACATAATCTATCTGTGCGCTCATTTCCGTAAGAATGCCCACAACCTTTTTTCCATTTATGACAATATCATTCGGCCACTTAATCTGCGTCTCTAATCCGGTACGCTTTGAAATGCCCCTTGCTGCTGCCATTGCCATTACAAGTGTCAGCATAGGCGCATTGACCGGCTCAATTTCCGGTCTTAATAATATGGTGAAAAAGATTCCCTGATGTTTTGGAGAGCTCCAGTCTCTTCCTCTTCTTCCTCTGCCTGCACTCTGCATATCTGCAATCACAAGTGTTCCGTGAGGCTCTCCTGCTTCTGCCTTGCGCTTTGCTTCGGTATTGGTAGAATCAATTTCATCGTAATAAAATATGTTGTGTCCCAACCATTTTGTGTGCATACAGCTTTTCATTTCCTGCTTGGATAACACATCTGGCACGGCAACTAAACGATATCCTCTGTTTTGTGCCGCTTCTATTTCATACCCTTGTTCCCGAAGCTGTTTGATAACTTTCCACACTGCAGTTCTGGAAACTCCTAGCTTTTCACATAATTCCTGACCGGATATGTAGCCTTCACTTTGACGTAATATCTGTAATATTTTTGTCTTCATGATTTTACCCTGTTTATTTCAAGGTTGCATACATAATCGCCTTAATACTATGCATACGGTTTTCCGCTTCATCAAACACAACCGACTGGCTGCTTTCAAATACTTCATCAGTTACTTCCATTTCACTTAAACCAAATTTTTCGTGAATCTGACGTCCAATTCCGGTCTTTAAGTCATGGAATGCTGGCAGACAGTGCATGAAGATTGCCTTTTCTCCTGCGTTTTCCATTACCTTTTTATTTACCTGATATGGCAGTAATTCCTTGATTCTGGATTCCCATACTTCTTCCGGTTCTCCCATAGATACCCATACATCGGTATAAATAACGTCTGCATCTTTTGTTCCTTCTGCAACGTCTTCCGTAAGTGTAATGGTTGCTCCTGTCTCTTTTGCTACGGATTCGCAGTAATCTACTAATTCCTTATCCGGGAAGTAGTTTTTATTGGTACAGGCAACAAAATCCATTCCAAGCTTTGCACAAGTTACCATGAGGGAATTTCCCATATTATAACGGGCATCTCCCATGTAAACAAATTTTACGCCTTTGAAATGTCCCAAATGTTCTTTTATTGTCAGCATATCTGCTATCATCTGTGTTGGATGGAACTCATTGGTCAAACCATTCCATACCGGAACGCCTGCATACTCTGCTAATTCTTCTACAATGTCCTGCCCATATCCACGATATTCGATTCCATCAAACATTCTTCCTAATACCCTTGCGGTATCTGCAATACTTTCTTTTTTTCCAATCTGAGAACCGGATGGGTCTAAGTAGGTCACATGCATTCCTAAATCATGAGCGGCAACCTCAAAGGAACAGCGTGTTCTGGTACTTGTCTTTTCAAAAATCAGCGCAATGTTTTTTCCTTTTAGTTCATCATGTGGAATCCCTTTTTTCTTCTTTTCCTTTAATTCTGCTGATAAATCAATTAAATATGTAATCTCTTCCGGTGTATAATCCTTTAATTTTAAAAAATGACGTCCTTTTAAGTTCATGTTTTCACTCCTGTTCTATGCATATGAGAGCGGGCTGTCCAAAATGTGACACCCCGCTCCTGTTCCTAGTTCTGACTTTCTTTATTTATCCTCTTTTGCTACTTCTGCAATAGATTTTACTAATCCTGCCATTCCCTGAATCTCAGATGGGATAATAATTTTTGTAGCCTTTCCATCGGCAGCCTTTGCAAACGCTTCTAAGCTCTTTAACTGAAGCACTGCACCGTCTGGTTCGGATTCTTTTAAGAAACGAAGACCATCCGCATTTGCCTGCTGAATCTTTAAGATAGCCTCTGCCTGACCTTCTGCCTCACGAACAGTCGCTTCCTTCTTTGCTTCTGCACGAAGAATTGCCGCCTGTTTTTCTGCCTCTGCATCCAAAATTGCAGATTCTTTCTTACCTTGCGCAACAAGGATGGTGGCTGTCTTTTCACCCTCTGCTCTTGTAACAGCCTCACGACGTTCACGTTCTGCTTTCATCTGTTTTTCCATAGCATCCTGAATTGCCTGTGGTGGAATGATGTTCTTAAGCTCTACACGGTTTACTTTGATTCCCCATGGGTCTGTTGCCACATCAAGAGACGCTCTCATTTTTGTATTGATTGTCTCTCTGGATGTAAGTGTCTCATCTAATTCCATATCACCAATGATATTACGAAGTGTGGTCGCTGTTAAATTTTCAATTGCCATAATCGGATTTTCCACTCCATAGGCAAACAGCTTTGGATCTGTTATCTGGAAAAACACAACGGTATCAATTCTCATGGTTACGTTATCCTTGGTAATAACCGGCTGTGGCGCAAAATCTACTACCTGCTCCTTTAATAACACACGCTTTGCAATGCGGTCAATAAACGGAACCTTAAAATGAATTCCAACGCCCCATGTAGCTAAATATCCACCCAAACGTTCAATAACCATTGCATTTGCCTGAGGTACTACTTTAATACAGGACGCTAATAAAATCAATATTAATACAATTAAAATAATAAATACTACCAATCCATTCGGCATAATAAACTCCTCCATATATTTTGTTTTATAATATTTGTTAACTTTGTTCTTTTTCTTTTACAATTAACTTTACACCTTTGATTGCTACAATCTCAACAACGGTGTCTTTGACAATTACTGTATCGTCCACAGCTCTCGCTGTCCATTCCTGACCGGATACACTCGCCACACCTTCTGACTTCAGATTATCAATTGTCTCAATTACTATGGCTTCCCTTCCTATCAAGCTTTCTGCATTGGTACGGGTCTTGTCGTGATTTAGATATTTCATGGCAAAAGGTCTTGTAACTATCAGCAATAAAAAAGATACAACACAGAACAATATCCACTGCATTAACGTATCTGCACCAAGCAAACTAGCCACAAAAGCAACCAGCGCTCCGCCTGCAAACCAAATGGTAGTAAGCCCTAGTGTTATAATCTCAATAACTGCCATTACAACAATCATTATCAGCCAGAAAAGCCCTTCCATAACTTCCCCTCCTTTAAAATTTATAGTTTCTTCCATATTACTATACTTTTTCCAAGATTACAATATTTATAACGGAAAAAAGCAGCACTATCCAATGATAGAACTGCTTTTACGCTTTCTTATTTATTTAAAAGAATACATGATTTCCGATTACAATTCCTGCCTGTCCGGATGCTGCATTTTTAAAGTTCTTAGCTCCGTTTACATTATCCACTCCATTGAGTGCTTCCTGCGCTGCCTGTAAACAGCTTCCGCTAACTCCTCTGCTTAACACACTTGCCAATTTTCCACTGGATGCCGGTGAGAACTGTCCTCGCTGATAAATAACACCGGAGATACTTCCTGCATATCCTGCACGATAACGATTCATTACAACCGCTCCTACTGCAAGCTGTCCCTCGTAGCTTTCGCTTCCTGCTTCACACTGAATCAATGCTCCGAGCAATGTCACATCATCATAAGATGCTGCAACTGCCTCTTTCTGTGTCTTAGCAGCAGCTTTTTTCTGTTCTTCCTGAGCTTTCTTTGCCTTTTCCGCTTCTGCGGCTGCAATAGCTGCTCTTTCTTCTTCTACGGAAATTGCTTTTCCAAGCTCTAAATCTACATTTACAAATTCCTGACTTACATAACCTGTTTTATCATTACACTTAACAGCAACCCAGCCTTCTGCCTGTGGTGCTTCTTTATCTACCTTGAGCTTACCGCCCTCTTCCAACACATCTAAGATTTCTATTCCATCTTCAGAAGATGCCTGTGCTCTTACTCTTACACCACCGCTTACTGCTGTCGCATATGTGGTTCCCTGTTCATTTGCAAGATTTTCTGCCTGAATTCCTGTGACGCAGAATTCATTCTTTACATATCCTTCTACACTTCCGGAACTGATTTTTGTCCAGACATCGCCACGCTCTACGATATCTGCAACAGCTCCCTTGTGAATCTTTCCTACTAATTCAGAATCATCGGATGCTTCTGTACGAACATTCAAATAATCCTCAACATTTGGCATAAGCTTTGAAGCCCATGGAGACACTTCCTGATTTACCATCTGTACCGGTGCTTCCACATTCGTCTGCTGTACGACTTCATCTGCACTTTCCACTTCCGCTGCCTCTTGCGCTGTTTCCATTGCATCTGCAGCTTGTGCCACCAAATTATTTTCTGTCTTCTCTATGGTTGCTACTTTATTATCTTCTTTGGTTTCTTCTGCAAATTCTATTTCTGGTTTCTGATTCGCTGCCTTGGTAGATACATTTGTACCAAATGCTGCTGAAAGTGTAATAGCAAGTGCAAAACCTGCAACAACTCCGCTTTCTATAACCTTCTTGAATTTCATGATTAACCTCCTGCTTGTACATCGCTGCATAAATTTCATTTTATTATAATTTTATGCAATTTTGTTACAATTATTACAAACCTGTTACAATATAGCAAAATTTTTGTAATTTGTCAAGTTTTCAAAAATATACACTATTTCTCTCTTTTATTTTTCCCATTTTCTTTGTCTATTTTCACTATTTCTTTTCCCTCTGTTTTACTGCTTTTTATTGCATTTGACAAATTATGATGTTATAATATAGCAAAGACGCTCGAATAAAGGAGGAATTCTTGTGGGTAACGTAAAAAAGGCTACATCAAAGCCTAAAAAAGAAAAAAATATGCAGAAAAAACGTTCTGGCAAATCAGCAAAAACTGGATTTTTTTCTTCTATTAAATCAAAAATTGTCATGCTTTTGACTAGTTCTATTTTTTTAGGAATTGTATTAAGTATTGCACTTACTATTCCATCTGTCGGAAATAATACTCTGACTCTTACAAAGAACTATATGTATGATATGACTTCTGCTTACGGACGTGTTTTAGACCAAAATATTAACATTTCCGTTATGTATTTGTATGCAGACCGCTTGGAAACCTTATTAGGCGGTATTGGAATAAAAGGTATGGACAGCAGTTACTTCTATGTAACAGCTACCGATGGAACTATCCTCTACCATCCTGACCAGTCCAAAATTGGTACTGCAGTAGAAAGCTCCGTCATACAAAATGTTGTAAATCAGCTTGCTGACGGAAAAACTCCAGACCCTGCCGTAAAGCAATACAAATATCATGGCACAGACAAATACGCTTCCTATTATGTTGCAGGAGACGGAAAAGCTATCTTAGTTTTAACTGCTGATAGAGAAGAAGTCATGGCATCTGTTAATAAGGCATTTTATACCGCAATCGGTGCCGGCGCTTTCATTATTATATTACTTGGTATTATCGGCTATATCATCACGGCCAGACTTACACGACCAATTTTACAGGTTACAACACTTATTAATCGTTTGGCAGATATGGATTTCCGTGAAGATACAAAAACAGCCAAGATTAGCAAACGTTCAGATGAATGCGGTACTATGGCAAAAGCACTTCTTACTCTTAGAGAATCTCTCATTCAGGTAGTAATTGATATTAAAAATCAGAGTGCTTTATTATATGAAACTTCTGCTCAATTAACCGGACGTGCAAATACTACAAGCGGTACTGTACAAAATGTAGAGCAGGCTGTTTCTGAAATTGCATCCGGTGCAACTAACCAAGCGCAGGAAACACAGAAAGCTACCGAAGACATTGTTCTCATGGGTACTATGGTGGAAGATACCAATTCACAGGTATCTGCCCTGCATAACGCAGCAGACGCCATTAAAGATTCCAGTGATACTGCTAACAGTACACTTCAAGAGCTTGATATTATTAATAAGAAAGCAATTGATTCTATCAACGTTATCTATGAACAGACACATACCACTAACGAGTCTGCTCTGAAAATTAAAGAAGCAACTACTCTGATTGCTTCCATTGCAGATGAAACTAATTTACTCTCTCTAAATGCTTCTATCGAAGCTGCCAGAGCCGGAGAAGCAGGTCGTGGATTTGCAGTTGTTGCATCTCAAATTCAGAAGCTTGCAGAGCAGTCCAATGATTCTGCAAGGCAGATTGATGAAGTTATTTACGCACTGTTAGAAGATTCCGAAAAAGCCGTAAAGACCATGGATGAAGTAAAGGCTATTATGGAACAGCAAAGTGAAAATGTTTCTAAAGCCGGAGTTGTGTTCTCTCAGGTGGAAACAGGTATTGCTGATTCTATCAACGGTATCGCTCAGATTGCAGACCGTACCAATCGGTTAAATTCTACTAGAGGCGATATTGTTGATGTGGTGCAAAACCTTACTGCAATTGCTGAAGAAAACGCAGCAAGTACACAGGAAACCTCTGCTGCTGTAAATGAGGTTGCAAATGTAATGCAAGAGATTTCAGACCATGCGGTAGAATTACAAGACATTGCTTCTACTTTGGAAAAGAATATTTCTATTTTCAAAATTTAATTTTAGCTAAATGATTTCTTACATACTGAAAGGCACTGTGCAAATATACAGTGCCTTTCATTTTCTTTACATTGCTTTTACAATACCGTTTACAACTTTTTTACTTTTTCAGGAAAAATATTCTTGTAATACTTCATTAAAAATCTGTTCATCCTCTTCCTGCTTTTTCAATGCTTCTATCTTAGCTCTAATTTCTTCTTCCTTTTCCATATGCTGTTTATCATTTAGTTCTTCTTCCTCTGTAAGAATCACATCGAAATACGCCTGCATATTTCCTGTAATACTTTTCAAACTTGAATTTAACTTTTTTATCTGCCTTAAAATCCCTGTTAATAGACACAGTATCACTATTCCAAACACTGCCTCCAGTCCGATTTTTGCTATCTCTCCGTAATTTTCCAGTAGTTCTGTTACTGTATTCATAATCCCGCCTCCTTTTCTTCTCTTATTATAATGAAGTTTCTCTCTTTTGAAAAGTAGGACAAGCCCACTTTTCATCGCATGTTTCGGGCTTTTTCGACGACATGTTTCCCTTGACTTTTTTATAGAGGAGTATAAAATAATGAGTAATGATAATTTGAAAAATAATTTTGGAGGTTCTAATGAAACGAATCGTACTTACCGGTGGCGGAACTGCCGGACATGTTACTCCCAATATTGCATTACTTCCCCGTTTGAAAGAACTGGGATATGATATCCACTATATCGGCTCTTATGACGGTATGGAGAAAAAATTAATTGAGGATTGCGGTATTCCTTACTATGGTATTTCTTCCGGAAAACTGCGCCGTTATTTTGATGTAAAAAACTTTTCTGACCCATTTAAGGTATTAAAAGGATACGGTCAGGCTCGCAAACTTTTGAAAAAATTAAAACCAGATGTGGTTTTTTCCAAAGGTGGATTTGTATCTGTTCCTGTGGTTTTTGCAGCAAAACATCGTCACATTCCTGCTATTATTCACGAATCTGATATTACACCAGGACTGGCTAACAAACTTGCCATTCCAAATGCCTATAAGGTATGCTGCAGCTTTCCGGAAACTTTAAAATATCTTCCGGCAGACAAGGCAATTCTTACCGGTTCTCCAATCCGAAGCGAATTGTTGAGCGGTAACCGTCAAAACGCCCTTGACTACTGCCATCTGAAAGACGGAAAACCTGTCATTCTCGTGGTAGGCGGCAGCAGCGGTTCTCAATTTATTAATGAAATTATCCGTGGTATTTTACCGGAACTTTTGAAAACTTATCAAGTAATTCACTTATGCGGAAAGGGCAATTTAGACAAATCACTCCATGGTACATCAGGCTACGCCCAATTTGAGTATGCCAATCAGGAATTAAGTGATATGTTTGCTCTTGCAGATATTGTAATTTCCCGTGCCGGAGCAAATTCTATCTGTGAGTTACTTGCATTACATAAGCCAAATATCTTGATTCCACTTTCTGCCAATGCCAGTCGTGGTGACCAGATATTAAATGCCCATTCTTTTGAACAGCAGGGATTTAGTATGGTAATTGAAGAAGAAAATTTAAGCAATGTAGTTCTTTTAGATGCGGTGCAAAAGCTTTATAAAAATCGTAACCAATACATTACTACAATGAAAGAAAGCAAACAGATGAACTCTGTGGAAACTGTGGTTCAGATTATTGAAGAGGCTGCGGAAAGTAATAACTAATAAGTGAAGCCTACTTGTAGATTTAAATTATGACGAGCACCGAATTTCATCGCTACTCGCGTAAATCAAAGGGAAGATTTGTTATTTCAAATCTTCCCTTTTTGATGAAATGTTTCATAATTAGATGTTTAACAAATCACTATATTCTTTCAATGCACCATCTGTTTCATGTGCTAATACACGCTTTGCTAATACTTTTCCAAGCTGTACACCTTCCTGATCAAAGCTATTGATATTCCATACAAATCCCTGGAACATAACTTTATTCTCAAAGTGTGCCAAAAGTGCTCCAAGAGTCTTAGGATTTAACTGTTCGCCAATGATGATACTGGATGGACGTCCACCTTCGAAGCTCTTATTGCGGTCTTGATCAGCTTTACCACACGCAAAAGCAACAATCTGTGCAGCAACATTTGCACACAGTTTTTGCTGACTTGTACTATCCTGAATCAGAACATCTCTGCCCATCTGGTTGTTTTTAAATCCAACAAACTGAAGCGGCACAATATCAGTACCCTGATGAAGTAACTGATAGAAGGAATGCTGACCATTTGTTCCCGGCTCACCAAAAATAACAGGACCTGTCTGGTAATTTACCGGCTCACCAAAACGGTTCACAGATTTTCCATTTGATTCCATATCAAGCTGCTGTAAATGAGCTGGGAAACGGCTCAATGCCTGAGAATATGGCAGAATTGCTGTATTCTGATATCCCAATACGTTACGCTCATAAACACCAATCAAAGCATCTAACATTGCAGGGTTTGCAAGTAAGTCTTTATTCTTAGCCAATTTGTCTTCTTCTGCTGCACCGTCTAAGAACTGTGCAAATACTTCTGGTCCAAATGCCAATGATAAAACTGCTCCACCTACTGCTGAAGTAGAAGAGAAACGTCCACCGATGTAATCATCCATATAGAATGCTGCAAGATAATCATCGCTCTTTGCTAATGGAGATGTCTCACTTGTAACTGCAATCATGTGTTTAGAAGCATCTAAACCTGCATTCTTTAATGCATCTTTTACAAAAGATTCATTAGTTAATGTCTCAAGTGTTGTACCGGATTTTGAAACAAGTACAAAAAGTGAATGTGCCACATCAATACTATTTAACACAGCCGCTGCATCATCTGGATCTACGTTGCTGATGAACTTTGCTTCCATTTTAAAGGTATTATTCACTTTTGCCCAATTCTCAAGTGCTAAATACATTGCACGAGGTCCAAGGTCACTTCCACCAATACCAATCTGAACAACTGTTGTAAATTTCTCTCCTGCTGCATTTGTAATCTCACCGCTATGCACTTTGTTTGCAAGCTCTGCAATTCTGTTTTGCTGCTCTACATAAAATGCACGCTTATCCACACCATCTGCTACAACTGCTTCACCTAACTGTCCACGGGTCATGTGGTGAAGTACACGACGTTTTTCTCCAGTGTTTACAACTTCTCCGTTGTAAAGCGCCTCAAACTTCTCTACCAGCTGAGTCTCTTCTGCTAATTTTGCAAGTGCTGCCAATACATTGTCATCCACCTGTTTTGCTGCATAATTATAGACAAGTCCTTCTCCCATCGGTACATGGTATTTCTTTACACGCTCTGCACCGTTTTCTCCTGTCATAGTTTCTCCCAAATTCACACGCACTACTTTGGTAAGTTCCTGATATGAATGAACTGTATCCAAATTATTCCAATTAATCATGATTCGTGCCTCCTTAAATCGATATATCATAACTTCTTATCGCAGAAATTATACTATTAAATCATTTTAAATTCAAGCATAACAGAAAAGTAATATCCATTACTGTTTGAATTATTTTTCTATTTTATCAACTTCTGATGAATCTCTCCTAATTCACTATCACTTAATTCCAAGTGATTCCAGCAAATCTTCTCTTCATTTCCATCATTTTTATAACGTGGAATCAAATGCATATGGAAATGGAACACTGTCTGTCCTGCCACTTCTCCATTATTCTGTACCACATTGAATCCATCACATTCTAAAGCATCTGTCATTTTCTTTGCCAACTTCTTTGCTAATTTCATAGCATCTGCCGCAACCTCTTCCGGTATTTCATAGAGATTTGCATAGTGTTCTTTCGGCAAAATTAATGCGTGTCCCTTGGTTGCCGGACTAATATCCATAATCACGCGAAACTGTTCATCCTCATATATGGTTTTGGACGGAATGTCTCCTGCTGCAATTTTACAAAAAATACAATTTTCGTCTTTCATTTTACTACCTCCTGTTTATCCTAAAACAAATATCTGATCTAACATTTTCAATGTCTTAAAATCACCTTTTGCAGTCATTGCACCTGTCATAAATGCCCGCTGAAACGTCATTCTGCCCTGTACAATCTCTTCCATCACAGAAACCGGAAGCTTCGCCAGTACATCTACATGCTCCTCCTGTCCATAGTGAATATTTAACTCTTCATTATGAACATTGATGGTTAATGGCTTTTTCTTACCATCCATCACAAATGTATACACTGCTGAAAAATCTTCCTGTGGTGTAAAGCCATCTTTCAATTCACGAATATACGCTACATCTTCTTCTGTTTCGCTCTTTCCCATCATATCTTTAAACATACTGGTCAGCTCTTCAATGTCTTCTTTTTGTTTTTTTACATAATTATCATTTGACACAAACTTAGACAACTGCTCACTTTCCTGTGGTGTCAACTCCATCTGCTGTGTACGCAGTACAGACTGCTTTACCGCCTGATTACTGGTTGGAAGATTCTTTATTTTCTGTGAAATGGTTCGATATAAATTTTCCGCTTTTTTCTCAATAATCAATGTATAATCGTGATTCATTTCAAACGAAACCAAGTCATCCACATATCCGCATAAGCCTGCACACGGAAGTCCACCTAAAATCTCCCATGCATTTGATAAAGTAAGTTCTCCTTCACGTTCACCGTAAGTTGTAGACATTACAATGGGCTGCATATAGGTCGTCGCTATCTTATCCTTATCTGCATACAACCAGCAGGCATCCAAAAACTGCTGCATATAGCCGCCAATTCCCAGCCATTCCACTGTGGTTGCCAAAATAATTCCGTCTGCATCTTTAATGGTCTGTGGTAACGTGGAAATACTGTTCTTATATTCAAATATATTATAACGTTCTACGTTTACTCTTAACTCTGTTAATACTTCCTGCATTTTATTAATGACATAAATGGTAGGGTCATCCATTAACCCTCTTCCGCCATAATAGATATTTACCTTCATATACTGCCTCCAATTTTTTCACTATCTTTAGTATATAAATTTTCCTTAATAAAATCAATCTATTTTAATAAAATACATACGTTTCTGCTCCAAATTGCAGTATGTCACCCCTATTTAATTTTTCACTTTTATGATATTCTAACAGCTTTCCGTTTAAGTAAGTTCCATTGGTAGAATTTAAATCTTCAATATAATACTCCCCTTTCTTTTTCAAAATTCTCGCGTGTAAGCGACTAATACTCTCTGTTTTTATGTTGGCATCTGCCTGCTCAGAGTTGCGCCCCACAAAAAATTCTACCCCTTGAATCACAATGTCCTGACACTGATTTTCTCCCTGATAAATTAACTTTCCCTCTAGCTTATTCGTATTTTTATAAAGCTTTTGGGTATAATAAGTGATTGCCTCTGCTTTAGGCTTCTGCCACTTCTCATTCCTGTTCTTTTTTCCAATATTTTCTTTTTCCTTGGATTTTTCTTTCTGTTTCTCCTTTCTGTTTTCCTTTGTTTTTACCTTTAACACACTAGAACTTTCTTTTGTTTTTTGACTTTTATCTGCTTGCAAATACTTTCTTACCGGAGACGGAATTTTACTTTGCAGGCAGCTTTTTATCTCTCCCTGAAGTTCTTCTTTTTTCTCTGATATTATATCTGACAAAAACTCCCCTATCTTCCTCTTTTGAGATATTTCCGTTTCTTCCAATCTTAACTCCTGCTTTTGTTCTTGCTGTGAATTTGGCTTTGAATTTCGCCCCAAATTTTGCCCCAAATTTCGCTGTAACTCTTGTTGCGACAATTGGTCGTAGTTCTCTTTTGGCACAACATCAAAAATTGGGGGTTCTGATGGAAACACGTTATCTTTCATTACTTCCTTTAGTAACTGATGAATACTGATATTTTCGTTTATGGCTGCTTCATAGACTTGATATGCCAATTCTACACATGACGGTTCCTGATGATTTATTTCCTTTAAGATATCTGCCATCCACGCTTGAAACTTTTCCGGAAAACTATTTTTTTCAAAGGGTAAATAAGTAAAATACACCGTTTCTTCTGCTAAATCTACATACAACAATTCTTTTTGCAGAGAAAGTCTCTCTTCCTTTAACAAAAACTCCGGCATTTTTTCACATACCCGCTCCAAAGAAAATAAAATCTTTTTTAACATTTGAACACTGATTGGCTTTTCTCCCAAATAATCTGTCAACTGCTGTTTTCCGGTAATCTCGAACCAATATTCTGTTTTTCCATTCTGAATTACTACCTGCATTTCTAAAAGCTGCGGCATCTTATACTTTTGCAAAAGTATTAACTCATGTGGCTCTAGTATGTCCTCGCTCGTTTCAATACACATATAGCTTTTATGCAAATTTCTCTGATAAGTTATATTCACTTTTGTTCCTCCCCACAGTTATTTTCAAGTTCTTTTATAAGTTCTATTTTCCGAAAGGACTCCACCGGTTCAAACTCATCCCACCAACTATCATATACGGTACTTTCTGTTACTTCTATATATAAATCAATTGTCCGATTTAAAATCAACAATATACACGCCAGCACAATGGGTACAACCAATGCGGCTTCTACGGTATAACTTCCCTGCACTCTCATATCAAACTACCAGCATAAATGCATATGCCATTAATAGAAACGGCATAAATGCAATTTTTTCCTTACGTTTTTTCTTTTTTAGTAGAATTGCTCCCAAAGACCAGATTCCTGCAAGACATATTCCGATTAAAAATAATTCCAGATTTTGATATCCGCCCAGATATATTCCTGTTACAGTTAGTAAAATTCCATCCCCAAGACCGATTTCCCCGTGTGTTAAAATACTAATCAATATAACTGCAACTCCAAGCAGCAAGCCCCACAGCATACTGTATACAGAGGCCTCGGGATAAAATAAGTGCAACAATACTCCTAAAATTCCAAATAGTAATATATACGTTACCGTTACCTCTTTATGTTTCAAATCCTCTATTGCACATATACTCAACAATATTAACAATACTATACTTTGCATTTTAATTTCCTCCACATCTTGAACAAGGACTGCGCCCCTGCACTTGATCAAAACGCATCATATATATGGTACGTTTCAAACCACTACAATTCAACTTTGTATGATAACATTCCCCTTCCTCTGTGATATACACCATAAATGCCCCTTTTTCTCCCTTTGCACAATGTTCACATGCACGATATTTTTCTGCTGCTTCTATTGTTACTGCATGAATGGATAACTTTAAATGTGTACACTCCCTGCTTTTATGATAAACACTTCCCTCTGGTGTCAAATACACCCATTCTGCATTGTCCTCATTCTCACCATTTCCCGGTATTCCTTTCCATCTTCTACACCTACTGGATTTTGAAATTTTCCATAATCTATCCCGCAACACCCAGCCGGGCAGCTTTATCTGATAGTTAATTTTCATGTCTAAATAGCGTTCATCCACCACTGAATCATCCCACGAAAATCCTGCCATTTCCAAATTTACCATAGATATGGAGCATTGACTTTCCTCTAGGTTTTTATAAAATAAATGCTTTATTTGATTTTCTGCCTCTTTTGGTGTTATCTCTTTTACTAACGCTGTTTCTGCCACTGCCCTATCCAACGCTTCTCCCACCGTGTACTGAACCTGCAATGCACGAAATAAAAACAACACAGTCACCATTGCAAACAAAAACCAAGGCAATACCAAGGCTGTTTCCACGGTGAGACTGCCTTCTCCAAGGGGAGAAAACAGTGCCCCAACTTTTAATCCGTTGTGTTTGAGAGAGCTTTTTTGTTTTTCCTTTCTATATATTTGAGGCACTCTTTTCTCCCCTCCTTTACCTTTTATTTTTCATACATCAATGTTTCAGATTCATAAAAATAATAATCTCCATCTATTTTCTTTCCAATTGGAATCACAGTGAAAAATAGTGGTTTTGCACTATAAACTGCATTTACCCTTATTCCTGCTGCCATTGCATCCATACATAGGTTGTTATTTCCGGAAAACAGCCTTATGTTTTTCTCTATAATATTTAAGGCTCGCATAGTCATCTGATTTTCTTCTGTCATGTATAATAATATATTCAGGTATTCTTGATAGCTCATTCCCGACTCCTGCATTTCTGAATTTTCTCCCGAAATGCTTTCCGATAATTGAAATACATTACTTTTCCACTGGTTACTGCTTTTTACAAGAGGAACTTTTTCTCCTTGTAAAAGACACCGTAGATCTAAAATGCTTTCTGCATAGCACCAAGCCACCAAAATCCCCATTTGCACTGCCTTAATGAGAGGTGTAATTCCAGTAAAACCTACTACTCCGGTTGCAATTTTTAATGCCAGTTCCTTTTTTTGAGTATCTTTTATGATAGTGGCAAAATTAGCACTTTCTCGCAAATGCAATAACTTTTTTACCACTTCTTCTAAATTTTCTGTATCTGTCCCTTTTCCTGCAATGCAATATTCCAACTCGTAATCTAAGGTATGTCCTTGTCCTTTACTCTCTGTTTTGCTGGAAAAATAGTGACTTAAATACTGTACCAGCCATAACTTATCCACACTGTCCTCTGTGTCTGTTACCATATTTCCACAAAACAATGTACGGTTATCCAATGTGTCAACCTTATCCATTCCTTTTCCAGATAATTGGGGTGTTTCTCCCAACACGATTGCTAACAGTGGAGAACTTTTTAGTTCTGCTATATAATGCATGGGATTTTCCGGCAATATATCGTATGCTTCTTCCGTTTGTTCCGATTCTTGTAATTCTTCTGTTTCTCGCAAGTCTTCTGTTTCTCGCAAGTCTTCTGTTTCCTGTAAATCTTCTGTTTCTCGCAAGTCTTCTGTTTCTTGTAATTCTTCTGTTTCTTGCAAGTCCTTTGTTTCTTGGGATTTTGTTTCTGTCTCTTTTTCTGTTTCTGCCTCTTCTGCCTGCTCCTGTGCTTCTAAAGCTTCTTCCCAAATTTCATCCAAATCGTCACTTTTATTTTCTATTTCTCGCCAGTTTTCTATTTGTTCTTTAATGGTATCTACGCCCTCTTTTGCCAACTGTTGTTTTGCTATTTTACACGCCTGACGTTTAAACTCCGCTCCACTTTGGTCTGTTGCCATGACATAAGACTCTATTTCTACGTCTTTTAATGCTAACTGGTAAGAATCGGATTGCCCGCTTTCCTGATATGCTTCTTCCATAATTCGGCTTTCTAAAAGTCGAATGTCCGCCTCTCCACTTCCATTGCTCATATCCAGAAACAATAAGTCATAATGCTCCCAAAGCTCTTTGTTATAGCCACCAAATACAGATTCCATTTCTAATTGCAATTTTCTCTTAGCCAACTGCTGCAAACCATTTACTCGTGCCAGCTCCACCATACTGAGTAAAAAAGATAAAATCAGCACTAACACAAGTGCCAAGAATACCGTTACGCTTCCGTTTTCCTTTTTAGAGTTTTCCTGCACGTTCTGTAATTTTTGCAAAAATATCATTCACCAGTGTTGTTATCTCCTTCTTAAAAATAATAACTAAACCAATAAGAACCACCAGAATCAGAATTACTTCTACCACTCCCACTCCTTCTTCCTCTGCTAAAAAATTTTTCCATTCCTTCATATTTTTTGTCCTTTCTTTTCGTCTTTCTTTTTTATATCTCCATTGACATCATAGCAGGTACCATAATGATAATTAAAACTACCAACAACATTAACAGCATAGGAAGTAATAACTTCGTTCCTGCTTCTTCGCCTGCTGTTTTTATCCTAGCCTTCTGCTTTTCATATGCCTCTAGTTTTTCTTCCTCTAACAGTCTTTGTATCTGTGCGTTTCCTTTTCGGACATTTTGCACCAGTATTAGAGATAATTTCCGATATTCCGGTAAGGCACATCTCTCTCCAAAGCGCCGATATGCCTGCACTTCTCCCAATCCCTCCTGCATTTCATAAACTGTAATTACCATTTCTTCATAAGCCGGTCGCTCTGATATATGTTGTTCTTCCTTACGTCTTTGATAGGTTTCTACTATCTGCCGCCATGCCAACGCAACATTCATTCCTGCCCCTGTAAGCAAAATCAATTTTCCCAAAATATCCGGATAATCCCACAAGAGTTGTTGTTCTCTTTCCTTTTGGGCTTTTTTCTCTTTTTCCTTTTCAGACACCAGCACACATCCTGCTGCAATTATTCCTACCCCGGCTACCACCAACCCTCGTTTTTCGCCTTTTTTCTTCCAAGAAATCTTTACGCCATTTACTTCCTTTGGCAATTCCAATTGATTTGTCCCTGTTTTTTCATTCTCATTTTTCAAGGTTGTCTGTATGGCATCTACCAGTTTTTCCGTTTTGCTCTTACTCGGCGGCACTACTTGTATGGCAAATTCATAAATTTCCGTTTTACCCTGACACTCCAATTCAGCACTTACTGTAACCATGGCTGCATTTTGCGGCAGTTCCCGTATCGTTCCGTCAGGATAAAAAATACCATAGTCCGAAAATCCATACTCTGCCTGAACCGCACCGTTCTGAAGTTCTTCCGGCAAATATAAATCCTTACTAATATTTTCAAAATTTTTGTTTTCTCCCAATATCAGTTTTTCTAACTCTGTCTTTGCCTTTTTAAATACTTCCTTTTTTTCTTTTTCTGTAAGTTTACGTTCCTCCACCGTAACTGTCCACGCATAATCCTTTAAGGTTTCCCCTGCATTCAAAACATATTCCTGCTCTTGACTACCCTTTCCGGTTTCCTGTCGTTCTAGTGTACTTGTGTTACTTTCTCTTTTGTCAACGACAGCCAATACCACAGCCAATACACCTGCTGAAAGCATTACTTTTATTACCTTTTTCTTACTTTCTCTTGATACCACCTTATTGCCTCCCTATAACCGAATAATCCTTTGTGCAAGCAGATAAGCTCCTGCATATAATGCCAAACATCCACTCATAACAATTATTCCGGTAAGATTTCCATATAAGGGACTTAGAAACTGCGGCATACCAATTCCCATATAAAGCAGTATTCCGCAAGGTATTAAGGACATAATATTTTGCTCTAGCCGCTTCGCCGCAATAACTGTATGGATTTCTCGTTTCAGTTCTACCCCCTCTGCAATTCTTTCCGTACTATCACGAAATACCTTTCCCATATCTCCGCCTTTCCGCTTTGCAAAAGCAAATACTTGGGAAAAACTGTCTATTTCTTCGATTCCGGTTCGTTCTGCCAAATCTTCCAACAAATGTTCTATTGGAACATTCATTTTAAGTTGATGATTAATAATCTGAAACTCCTTTGCCATAACACATTCCTGCCCATACAACCGAAGAAAGTCCTGCTCACTTTCTAAAAATGCATTTTCCATGGAATATCCTGCTTTTAATAGTCCTGAAATAATCTGAAGCATTCCCTGAAATTGATGCAGTATCTCCTGCTTTTTCTTCTCTCCCCAATGAATACCTAACTGTTTTTTTACAAACCAATGAGAAAGCGGCAGTAATACCATTGCCCAAACACTTTGATAAAATAACCATCCAATAACCGCTGTCAATCCACTTGCCATCAGCATACACAACAGCCTTTCTCCTCTGGTAAAACAATAACTGTTATTCTTTTTCACTTGTATTCTCCAATCCTGCTGCAATCAATTTCTCCCGATGCAGCAACTCTCCTCGTTTTTCCCAACAGCCGGTAATTTTCCTTTCCTGTACTCCATTTTCTACAAATTCATATAATGGATTTAGCTGAATCTCTCCCTTTTCCACACCATTTAATTCTGCAATTGCCAACACTCTACGGCTCTTATCCCGCAGTCTTCCCAGATGTACCATAATATCAATCCCAGAGGCAATTTGTGCCTGAATAGCTGCTAACGGTAATTCCATTCCCATCAAAACCATGGTTTCCATGCGATGCAGCATATCCTTACAGCTATTGGCATGTCCCGTACTCAGCGAACCATCGTGTCCGGTATTCATTGCCTGGAGCATATCTAAACATTCTGCCCCTCGAATTTCCCCTACTATTATCCGTGTTGGACGCATTCTAAGGGCAGTCCTGATTAAGTCCCGAATATTGATTTCAAGACTTCCATCTGCCCCTGCATTTCTTGTCTCTAATCGCACCAAATTCGGAATCCCTTGTAACTGAAGCTCTGCAGAGTCCTCAATGGTAATTACGCGCTCCGTCTCTGGAATAAATTCAGATAGGGCATTTAAAAATGTGGTTTTTCCGGAGCCTGTTCCGCCCGAAATAAAAATGTTATATCCCGCCTTTACTAACTGCTCTAACAAATATGCACACTCCATGCTAATACTTTCTCTTTCTATCATGGCGTTCATATCCATTGGCGACTTTGGAAACTTTCGTATGGTAACTGCCGGTCCATCAATGGCTATGGGGGATAATACTACATTTACTCTAGAGCCATCCGGCAATCTTGTATCTGCAATAGGCTGTGCTGTATTAATCACACGATTATGCCGCCCTACCATTTGCTGTATAATATCTTCTAATTTTTCTACGGAAGAAAAATGCTGTTTCCATAGATGCATTGCTCCATCTTTTTCATAAAAGATTTTTCCTGCACCATTTACCATAATTTCTGTGATATCCTCCTGCTCCAAGAGCTCTTGCAAAACATCTAACCGCCGCAGAGAATGAAACACACTCTTTCGCAGTCTATGTCGCTGCTCTAAGGATAATAATCGCTCCTTGCCATAACTAACAATCTCTGTATCTATGACTTCCAGCAAACGTTCTTCGTCATTTTCTTTGGTAATATCTAACTGCACCAACACCCGCTTTTTAATCTCTTCTACTTGTTCCTGCCAACAATTCTCTGACATAGTCTCCCTGTCCTCCCCACAACCATTGCTGTATCACACAGCCCGGTGTCATTTTCTGTCTGCTCCATTCCGGCAATGGTAGTTTTACTATTTTTTCTTCTAAGGAAATTGTTTCTGACCGATTGGTCATTTTTTGAAAGTCCTGATAGATTCCATGTGCTAACACATTTTGTTCCTGTGGCAAATATATGGTTCTGCATTTTTCTAAAACAGAAAAAAACCCTGAAAACATCGTTCCTATATCCAACACAATCACATCATATTCATCTTGCTGTTCCAACATTTCAAGAAACTTAAGATAATCCGACTCTTTTAATTCCGAAAGCAGGATTCCATCCTGTATCGGCGGAAAGTATGACACCTGACCTAATTGATAAACAAACCTATCAAAATTCAACTTTCCCGTATTTTCTGCATTCTTAGAAAAATACATCACATCCAGCAAATCCAGCTCATATTCTTCCTGAAGCCAGTATGCCATTCCACTACATTCCTTTAAATTGACATATAAAACTCTTTCTGTTTCTGCCAAAATCGTTGCCATTGTAAGTGCTAACGGTGTCTGCCAGATATTCTGTTCTGGCGAATACCATCCTAATAGCTGTGCTCGCTTTCCCGCTCCCACAAACTTTTCTTTCTGGTTTGTCTCATAAAATTCATATATTTTGCGTATTATCCCAGATACCGGCTGATACTTTTCAACAACTGGCAGTTGCTCTAACACTTCCCCTTCTTCCCACAAATGCATCCACAGAATATTCTTGTTTCGACTTATTTCCTCTCGAATCCACACTTCCTGTATAAATGCTTTTCCCAGCAGAATTACTTCAAACTGCTGTTTGAAAAACTGTTCACGGAATGTCTCTATTGACGAAAAGAATCCACCTGAAAATTTTTCTCCCTGCTCTACAAACAGATAGGTACTAATACTTTCCCCATAGGATTGATTCACATCACATACCGCCACAGATAATGTACTCAATAAACCACCTCACATGCTATAAAAAATCCAATTAATATTGCAACTGAAAAATGAATGATATTTTGTTTTCCATCTGATTCTCTGGGATATTTTGCAATTTCTCCCATTATCATTACCTGATACAGATAACTTCCAAAGACACGCAAACGCGCTAAAAGACTTTTTTGATAAATAAGTTTACCTAATGATAGAACTGCTGCTACAAAAAATGCTGCTGCCATTGTAATAAACATTATTTTTAGATTCCATATGCTGCTGATAACGGAAAACAATTTGATGTCGCCTGCCCCTAAGGCACGCATTAGAAATAAAAGATATAATAAGATAATCGGTACTGATACCTGAACTATGAATATTATAATTCCCTCGGCTTGGTAAGTCCATACTTTGAAAAACAGCCCTGCTAAAAGTCCACATATTATCAGCCGATTGCTGACTCGCCAGGTTCTAATGTCCATCCACACTGCACCACCTAGCACAAACAATGTAATGATAAAACTTACTTTTCCAATCTATCACCTCTCCTTGCTGTTAGCAATCTATCCGCAGTGCCACTTGAAAAGCTCCACTTTTACTGCTCTGCTAATTGCTTTCGCTCATTATATATCACACATTTTTTCTTGTAAAGTGAAATCATTCATTTTTTTCATTTTTGTAAAATAGTTACAAAATTTGATAGAACATTATCCCATATAACAGCGCAAAGCCGCTGATACCAAGGGTTCCGATTGTCAAAGCGCTCACCGGATTTATTCCAACCGCTACGGCAATTCCCTGTGTTTCCAACATTTGATTCACCACACTAATCCCCACTGCTCCTACTGCTACACGACTCAAAAAGACTGCTGCCACTTTTGCTTTTTTCTTCATCACTCCCATGAAAAGTACCACGAGACAAATGCCGGCAATTGCGATTACTCCATATTCCTGTTCCATTTTTATTTTCCTGCTATCTCTTTTTCTAAAATATATACTTTTTGGAAAAATTTATGACTTTTTGTATAGACTTCCCAATTTTTGCTTATACTTTATAAAAGAAACTTTTAAGAGCTATTTATGAAAGGAATGGGATTCACATGTTTCAGAGTTCTAAAAAACAGTTGCACAATGCCACTACTTACACACTACTTTTAGATGACCTGGAAAAAGCCAAATATGATTTGGCACTTGCCTATGATAATTTTCAAAATGCCATGGATCCGGATATGATAGATTGTTGTATTTATCAGGTAAATGCATTACAGATGCGATACAAGTTTCTACTTACCAGAGTAAAGCAACTGGCTCCTGAGGAACATATTTCTACCAACAGCGAGCAGCTTCTTCTTCAAAAAGTTTAAAAAACAGGGTTATGATAGAAAACACTTTCTATTGTAACCCTGCTTTTATACTCATCCACATAATATAATCGTTTTTTGTTGTTGGGTGTCCTTACGCGGAAACATACTTTAGATAAAATTTTTAGCTAGCACCTCATTCTCATCACTTGTCAGCTTTTCTACTGCGTAACGAGACGAACTTCTATACTTCTCTAACCACTTTGTATCTCCTTCCAAAACATCCGCCCACTTACTTGCTAATCCGTTTGCTGTTATCAGAAGACAATTTCTTATATATACATCTGCTCCCTCTCCTCTTATCAAATTTTCTCTGTCTTTACTATCATATGCTTGTGCAAAAAAACTTCCACACGGATGTTTTACTATATCCTTACCTTTTTTATACAAATAATATATTTCTATATCGAATCTGTCTATTGCAATAATAATTGCAAATTTATCTCCAACCATAGCCGTTTTTATTACAGATACTTTTACACACTTCAAATTATGCTCTTTACATAATTCTCTCATATATATTGGTATATCATCATTAATATGTGTCCACAAATTATCCATTTTTTCCTCCTTTACTTAACCATAGTTTTTGTAACATTATCAAAAGTATATCCATGCTTCATTAAATATGTATACTCTCTACCAAATCCCGTAAGCTCAGTTTTTCCTGTAAACATATTTATACGTGTCAAGTTATCCCATGTAGGTTCTGTGGCTATTTTAAATATATCACCTCTCGCAATGGCATTATCTAACCATGGTTTATTATATTCATTCCAAAATTGATTAGGCGAAATATACAATTCATCTGGTGTATTTAATAAATTAAATCCCCCATATCTTGGCCCAAAATCAAGAGATTTGACATTTCCTAATTCATTAAGTATTGCTCTTGTATCACTTTTATATGTTCCCAGTACGGTCGTTGTCTTATTTGGCGTGGTTTCTAACACCAATCCATTTGAAGTAACATAATCTAATTTACTTTTACCATCACTCTCCTCTACTTTTCCTTTTACTCCTACTTTCCCCTTTACTTCTTTCCCCACTTCTGCAATCCCTTTCGTTCCTGCATAAGTTCCTACTGCATATCCTGCGCAGTACCAGATTCCTTCACTTTCATATAATCTTCCCTATTTTCTCTGGTAATGGACTAAAAAATCTATTCCCTACATATCATTTATAAGATAAAATATAGGGGATAGATTTTGAAGCAAAGCAATTGCAATAAGAAAAGTCCTAAATCAAAACCTTAATCAAAAATATACAATCCATTCCAATTCCAACATAACAGCATCTAAATTACTTTTTCGTATTTCTGCACCATCGTGAAAATAATATATATTTAATTCTCTTATTGCTGGTTCTAAATATTTGTCATCATCCGTATTTTAATATGCAAGAGATTTTTTATTCCAGGAATTTGTCAAAAAATCGTATTCAAATCTATAATCAACTCTTCCATAATTATCTTCTTGTTGCATACTCCCTTGACATACTGTTTCTAACTTTTTTGCATTACAAAATCTAGAAAATATAAATCCAACGGGTGCCTCTATTGCACCATTACATATCCCATCTCTGCTATATATTAGTATCTTCTTTTTTATGTTCATTACAAAAACTCTTCCTTCTAAAAAAAAGATATCATTTATATCTTCTAAATTACTTTCATACAAACCACCATCCACATCATAAATCTTCAATTTACTATTTTCATCATAGCTACATATATCTTTTGCTGTAAAATCAACTAATTTATATTCACATATATCATTTTGAACACTTTCAATATACATACATTGTGGCATATCACTTGCAATTTCAATTCCTGATACCTCATACTTATATTCTATATTATTATAAATCCATTTTACTTCATTTTCTGAGTATTCTATATTCATATTTGTCACCTCATCTTAATCTTCTTACCGAACCAGGAACTAATTCAATATAATCATTTCTATTTACATTATTTAATCTATAAAATAAATTATATTGCGTTAATGAATTATTTCCTGATAAATATTTATCTACCGTCAAATCGATTTGCGGTCCTATCGGACCAGAAGGTACTAAAAGCTCAACTCCATCCTTAACTCTATAAGTTGCCGTTTTTCCGCAATCATCCTTCCATCCATATTTTATTGCCATCTCATTTCTCGCAAATTCAACACTCGGAATATCTTCTTTTAATGCAAATCCTCCAGGTTGAGACGTTTTTTGCTTTAAGTCCAAAACCATATTAAATGTATCTCCACTTTTTAGTTTTATGCAATGTTCCTCAAACTTGTATCCATCTGGCCACGGTGATTGCTCTTGTACTATTCTTAAATAATCATCGATTGTTTTATTCGGATTGGCTTCAATAAACTCATTCCACGTTTTATCCGAACCAATCCCAAGTTGACGCCAATGTTCACTATATCTTGCTGATTCTTCTAAAGTCATCAATTCCCCGCTATACTCTCTACCACTCTCTACTTTTCCTTTTACTCCTACTTTCCCCTTTACTTCTTTCCCCA
>CAYTDI010000031.1:0-29633 GCA_964436595.1 uncultured Eubacterium sp. | reverse complement strand
ATTTTCCGTCTTCTTGTCGTACATACGCTTTTTCGATATAAATACTATCTGAACTATCTTCATTACTGGATATGGTAAGTTCCACATAGTCTCCATTTTTCAATCCGGTGGTATCTTCTATATATGCCGTATACGGGTAGTAAGATACATTTGGATTACCGTCTCCACTCCATGCGTTACTGTTTTCTTCCGGATATGTGGATATTTCTGTAATAGTAGCTTCAAAACTCATTCCACTTTCCCATGAATTTGCATATACGTTCTGTCCTACCGATATGTCATTTAACATCAATTCGCTTAAAGCACCCTTTACATACAAGCCCTCTGAACCGCTCACTGTTAAAAATGCACTTCCGTCTGTTGGTGGATTATCTTTGTCTCCTACTTTTTTCACTACACCATTCACGGTAGCTGTCACCGTTCCGTTTTCTGCGATTTTTTTCATTTGCTCTAGTTCTAATTCGGCTTTCCGCTTACTTAAATCCAGCTCTCTAATCTCTTTTTCCTTGTCTGAAATCATTTTTGCCAATTCTTTAGCCGTATATCCTTGTGGCGTTTCCGTCTCTAGCTGACTCACCTCCGGCTCTGTCACAATCGGTTCTTCTTCCATAACATCTTCCATTTGTGACCGGGTACTTACTGCCCATTTGGAATCTTCTGCCATCTGAGGCAAACCAGTTGCTCCGCTTATACTCCAAGCAGTAACTAATTCTCCCTCAAAAGAATTATTCTGATGAATCTCAAATACCACAAACTTTGGATTGGCTGCATCTTCCGATAAACTGTTTAAATATTCGCCTAATACATAACAATCCGGTGTACACAAAAATACATAAGGATCCTCCAACGTTCCGCTCCCTTTATTTGGCGCAGAACTTAGCGAAATATAATTGTATACATCTCCAGTCTTTTCCGGTATTTCCGGTGTTTCCGCTACTTCCGGCGTATCCGGTACAGTTGGTACTTCCGGTGTTTCTGAAATTGGAGTTGTCTTTTTCAATTTCTCTAATTCTTTCTGTGCCGCTGCAAGCTTATTTGTGTCTGTATCGATATCCAACTGCTTCATTTCCAACTGTAGGTTTGACAGCCTCATATCATAAGAAATCAATGGATCTCCTACGGAAACCGTCTGCCCTTCTGTCACCAATACTTCCTTAACTGTCTGGTTATCCAGTAAATATACATCTTGTGATAAATCATTTGTCACTTCACCGTAACTGCTCATGTCATTTCCGCCATATCCCCAATTCAAGTCCGAAACTGACTGAACTTCCGCAGTGGTATTTTCCGATTGATACCAACGGTATACGAAAATACCTCCTATTACCAGTGCAATTACTACAATAACAGAAACCACTATGATAATTATCTTTTTCTTACTCATCAGTTGCCTCCTCACTGCCTTCTTCCGTAATGACACCATCTATAATGTGTACAATACGTTTTGCATTTGAGGCTATTTTTCTATCGTGGGTTATCATTACAATGGTAACCCCCTCTTCATTGAGTCTGTCAAAAAGCTCTATAATCTGCTGTCCTGATTTGGAATCCAAAGCACCTGTCGGTTCATCCGCCAAAAGAATTTTCGGATTATTTACCATAGCCCTTGCAATGGCAACACGCTGTTTTTGTCCACCAGATAACTGGGTAGGCTTGAAGTCCACACGCTCTCCTAATCCTACTCGTTCCAGTGCGGCTGCTGCACGTTCTCTTCGTTCCTTTTTCTTTATGCCTGCATAACTTAACGGAAGTGCTACATTTTCAATTGCAGACTGACGTGGTAACAAGTGAAAACTTTGAAAAACAAATCCAATTCTTCTAAGGCGCAAATCTGACATCTCTTTATCCTTATATTTTAATACATCTTCTCCTGCCAGCTCATATGTTCCGGAGGTTGGTCTGTCTAAACAACCGATAATATTCATTAGGGTTGTTTTTCCAGAACCGGATGGTCCCATAATTGCCACATATTCCCCTTCTTGTACCTGAAGAGAAACATCCTTTAATACTGGAACTACAAGCTTATCCTGCTGATAATCTTTATAAATATTCTGTAAATTTAATATCATTCTGCTCATCCCTCCGGTTCTTCTGCCGGGTCTGCTATCAGACCATCTTCGCTATCCTTTGCATCCTCCGGCACGTTTTCCCCATCTTCATCGATTTCCCCTTCCGGCATTACTTCTCCAACTCCATTGATTTCTTCTTCCGGCATTACTTCTCCAGCTTCATTGATTTCTTCTAGCATGATTTCTTCTTCATTTACATCACTTTCTCCCTCCTGATTATAAAGTGGAGAAGAATAATCAACTTCTGATGCGTCTGTTACCGTAGAAACTCCTTCATAAAGTCCATCCATCGGATATGCAATGTAATCGTCCTCGGTAAGTCCTGACTTAATCTCATACTCGCCTAATGCCTCATCATATTCCCCTAATTCTACTTTACGTTTCTCTAATCTGTCCTTTTTATTTGCTACCCAGACATAAGTATCATCTTCACTCATATCGAGATAACCTTCAAATAACCAGATTCCGTCTTTTTGTTCTGTCTGACCTTCATCTAATTCTACATAAACATGCTGTCCTAAAATCAATCCATCGGTAGAATTTAAAGAAACATAAAATGGATATTTGCTGGAAGTCTGACCTGAACCACTATCCATATACATATCATTATTATTGATTTCCTCGTTTTCCAAATCTACTTTGCTGATTGTTCCGCCCCATGTCTGATTTTCATCCACTCTGGAACGAATAATGACACTCTGTCCCTCACTTAATGCTCCAATGTTCTGTTCACTTACCGTTCCTTTGATTCGATAATCTCCGGTTGCAAGAATCGTCATATAGGATGCTGTATTTCCAGATGCATCTATCTCTTTTTCATTAATTGACTTTACTACTCCTGCAATTTCACTGGTTACCGTAGCATTATTGATTGTATCCTGTTTCTTTTGTATTTCAATTTTCTTACTTTCAATATTGTACTCTGACTGTTTGATATCATTTTGCAAGCCCTGAACCTGAGTTGTATAATTAAACTTTTCATCCTCCGGAGCTGTACTTTTTTCCTCATTCAACTGCTTAATCTGACTCTGATAATTAGTGATATCATTCTGCAATCCTTCTATCTCTAATTTTGTCTGCTCTATCTCTGATTCCAGTGTCTCAGTATCATATACAAATAAAGGGGTTCCTACTTCTACCGCATCCCCCTCTTTTACATAAATTTCCTTTACCGTTTTCTCACTATTTTTATTTACTTCCCATGTTTCTTGTGGTTCTACTACCCCTGAATATCGATTCTGTGCACCTGTGTTTGCAGATACCAATGTTGCTACTGATTCTACATATACTTTGTCTGCACTGTTTCCCCCTGCATTGTTTCCTTTTAAGAAATACCATATAGCACCCCCGGCTGCAGCTATAACCACTACAACTGCTGCAATGATAATTCCCAGTTTCTTTTTGTTCATCGTTCTCCTCCTAATTATTTTTAATAAAAAAATGGCTACAATGCTTCATTGCCTTATAGCCATTTTATCATAGAATGTTTATAAACTTCACCGAAGTTTCTTAATTTTTCCTTAATCTTACTGAACTAATGGATACTTTTCTGTCAGTTCTTTTACCATTGCTCTTACTTCATCCGCTGCTGATTCGCCTTCCTTAATCATTCTTGCAATACATTCTGCAACCTTGTCCATATCCTCCGTATTAAATCCTCTGGAAGTAACTGCCGGTGTTCCAAGACGAATACCACTTGTTACAAACGGAGACTTTGGATCATTTGGAATTGTATTTTTATTAGAGGTAATATTTACAGAATCTAATAATTTTTCTACTGCTTTTCCTGTTAAGTCAAATGGTGTTAAATCTACTAACATCAAGTGATTGTCTGTTCCACCGGAAACAATCTTAATACCACGATTCATAAGTCCCTTGCATAATGCCTGAGCATTGTCAATGATATTTTTCTGATATACTTTAAAGCTATCGTCTAATGCTTCTTTGAAACAAACTGCCTTTGCTGCAATAACATGCATTAAAGGACCACCCTGAATTCCCGGGAAAATTGCTTTATTAAAATTAAATTTGTCTGCCATTTCCTGACTTGCAAGAATCATTCCACCTCTTGGTCCACGCAAGGTTTTATGTGTAGTTGTTGTAGTAACATGGGCATATGGGATTGGACTTGGATGAAGTCCTGCTGCTACTAATCCTGCAATATGAGCCATATCTACCATTAAGTATGCCCCTACTTCGTCTGCAATTTCACGAAATCTCTTGAAATCAATGGTTCTTGCATAAGCACTTGCTCCTGCAATAATAAGCTTCGGTTTACACTCTAATGCAATTTCTCTTACCTTATCGTAATCAATAACTCCGTCATCGTTTACACCGTAAGGTACAATGTGAAAATAAGTTCCGGAAAAGTTTACCGGACTTCCATGTGTCAAATGTCCGCCATGGTCTAAGTTCATTCCCATTACGGTATCTCCCGGCTCTAACATGGCAAACTGTACTGCCATATTTGCCTGTGCTCCGGAGTGTGGCTGTACATTTACATATTCGCAGCCAAATAATTCCTTGGCACGTTCAATTGCTAAATTCTCTACTACGTCTACACATTCACATCCACCATAATATCTTTTTGCCGGATATCCTTCTGCGTACTTATTTGTCAAAGGGCTTCCCATAGCTGCCATGACAGCCTTGCTTACCCAGTTTTCTGATGCAATCAGTTCAATATGGCTATTCTGTCTTTCCATTTCGTCTGTAATTGCCTGTGCTACCTGTGAATCCACATTTTTTACTTCATCAAATGAATACATATCTTACTATCCTTCCTCTTTTTATTCTCAACTGGCTTATTTACCAGCCACTTATCATTGTTACGTTTATGATATTCTTTTGTTTTTTGAATGTCAATAAACATTTTTGATTATTCCAATTGCCGCCTGTATTATCAATATTGCCGGCATTCCTAACACAAAATACCAATGTTTTGTCTTGTGATGAAACACATACATTCCTGCCCATGTACCAATACTTCCCAGCAAAATTGCCACAAGAAATAATGTTTTTTCCGGTATTCTCCATTGATGTTTTCTGGCTCTTTTCTTATCACTTCCCATAAGTGCGAAACCAATCACATTAATGATTACGACATATAGCAGGAATACTTTTTCTAACGTATCCATCTTTTTACTCTTCTCCTAATTTCATGGCAACTACAACTCCTGCCGCCAATGCCACAATTCCGGTGAGTACGGTTACTACACTGATTGTTCCAAGACTATTCATCATAAGTATTGCAAATGGTGATGCTACGATTAATCCAATAATTGCCCAATATGCCACATATGGGAACTTCGTGAAAATAATCTCAATCACCTTAGCAATTGCAAAGATTCCAACTACCACACCAATACCGAATGGTACTAATATGGTACATCCATCGATTAATCCCGACACATTAAAACTTAGCAGATTATCAATAAAGCGGTTTACTTCTTTTAAAATGGGATTGTAGTACCCCATAATCATTAAAATCATAGAACCACTGACACCCGGAATTACCATGGTTGCAGATGCAACAATTCCTACTCCGAAAAACTTTGCTACATTTACTACTGTAAATGTCATGTCTGCTGCTGTACCTTCTGTTTCTCCCATTGCTGCCAATCCAACTACAAAAGCAAAAAACAAAACACATGCAATGATATGAGACAACCGTATACTTTGCCCTTTTACCTTTTTCGTCATAGCCGGAAGTCCACCTACAATCAATCCCACAAACAACAGATTAGTTTGCAACGGTGCTTTATCAAACATAATCTGAATTAATCTTGCTACTACCACAAGTCCCAGTGCCGCACCAATTAAAATAGGGAGTAATATCTTCATACTCTTTTTAAACTCTGATAACAAATGAGTTGCGGCGTGAATAATCTTATCATAAATTCCCATGGAAACTGCCATAGTTCCACCGCTCACTCCCGGAATGATATTGGCAACACCAATTACCACTCCTTTTAAAATCATTTTTAACATAGATTTTCTCCAATTCTTTTCTTACTTTTATTTCATATAATTTTTCAAAAATGCAATAAGCGCATCCATTTCTTCATCCGTTCCAATGGAAATACGCAGATAATTGTCTATTCTTGGCTTGTTAAAATATCTTACATAAATACCAGACTTTTTCAATGCCTCAAAGAGCTCTTTTGCCGGATATTTTGGATGACTTACAAAGATAAAATTACTCTTGGAATCCTGAAAAACAAATCCCAGTTCTTTTAGTTCACTTTTCACACGCTCTCTGGTGTTAATCACCTTTTGTAATGTCTCTCTAAAATATGTTTCATCCTTTACTGCTTCTACTCCAAGTGTTAACGCAGTCATATTCATCGTATAGGAATTAAAGGAATATTTTACATCATTCAGATATTTAATAAGCTTTGGTGCTCCAATGGCATAACCGATTCTCATTCCTGCCATACTTCTGGACTTTGAAAAGGTCTGAACTACCAAAAGATTTTCATATTTTGGCAATAATGCCAATGCTGACTCTGCGCCAAAATCAATATATGCTTCATCAATAATCACTATTACTTCCTGATGACTCTGCAAAATTTCTTCTACCTGAGCTAAATTCATTGCTACTCCGGTAGGTGCATTTGGATTCGGAATAACAATTCCGCCGCATTCCTTTTTATAATCGTCTATCTTAATATGAAAATTATCATCTAATGGCTGACACTCATATGGAATCTGAAACAAATCTGCCCACACATCATAAAATGAATAGGTAATATCCGGAAACAGGATTGGCTTCTTAGAATTAAAAAAGGTCAAAAAGCTCATAGCTAACACATCATCAGACCCTACTCCTACAAATACCTGTTCCGATTTCACTCCATAATACTGTGCTAAAACATCTACCAACGGCTTTGTTTCCGCATCCGGATATTTTCGAAGCTCCTGCACATCTATCTCACGCAATGCCTGTTCCACTCCCGGCGCAGGTGGATAAGGATTCTCATTGGTGTTTAATTTAATGATATTCTTTGCCTTTGGCTGTTCTCCCGGTGTATAGGGAACTACCTTACGCACATATTCTTCCCATGCTGCCATATTCGTTCCTCCTATCATGTATTTCGTACCCTACCATATTAACATATGAAAGTGAAAAATCATACATTTTTTTCTAACCATTTTTTCACTTCCATAAGATTCTTAAGAATGACAACACTTTTTTCTTCCATTTCTTCATTTGGTGCTGCCATATCCGGTACCATAATTGCCTTCATTCCTGCATAATAAGCTGCACGGATTCCATTATAAGAGTCCTCTATGGCATAACTTTCCTCGGGTAAAACCTGTAATTGCTCACATGCCATCAGATAAATGTCCGGTTCCGGTTTACTCTTTTTTAACATATCACCACAGACTACTTTATCAAAATAATGCAGTACCCCTAAATCTTCTAATTCCGTTTTTGCTATTTCTTCTCTCGTAGATGTTGCAAGTCCAATAAGATATTTTTGTTCTTTTAACCATTGTAAAAATTCTTTTGCACCGGGCTTTAACTTTAATTCTTCTTTTTCTCTTTGATGAAATAAATCAGAAGCCTCCTGTTTATATTCATCGTATGGAAAATCTGCTCCATAACAGGAAAGAAATACTTCTCTTGCCGCCTCCTTATTCAGTCCAAGACATTTTTTACAATTCTCTTCTACATCTGGAATCCGGTATTTTTCTCCGATGATACGCCAGCAGTCTGCCACTAACCATTCGGAATCAATGATTACACCGTCCATATCAAATACAATTGCTTTCATTTCTGCCTCCTATTCTGTCCTGTCAATACTTTTTGTTATTGTGACATTCTATCACGAAAAAATGGAATTGAAAAGAAATTTCGCAAAGACACTTGGTAATATTATCAACCTGCATTGTATTAGCTTGGGCTTTATATCGCAAGCCGCTTTGTAAAGTTTTCGAAAAAAGAATATGGATCGACGTAGTCAGTGACAGGCCTAATGTCCATTTTTATCCTGACGTTGAAAAAATAAGAATCTGTATAAAATTATCTGATGGAAATAGACGTTGGCAAAAACACGGGTATTCGACGATGAAGTTTCCTTTTATTATAGATTTTTTAACACTACAAATAATTCCATTGCAATATACAAATTAGGAACCATACACGTTATCAATTGATTCCATAGAAAAACTTATAAATCTTCCCATGATTTAAAAAGGAAACTGCTCTTACCGAACAGTTTCCTTTTACCATTAACCACATCTGAACTATGACTGTAAAAAAATTTTTACTTGAAATTCTTCCTCAGTAACCTGATATTCTAAAGTTCCGTTGTACTTTTTTATAATACTGCGCATTGTTTTTGTTCCAATACCATGATTTCTTGCATCTGTTTTTTGTGTTACCAATTGTTCCCCTTCAAAAACCGGTTTCTCAAAATATGCATTTTTGCAAATAATCCACCATCCTTTTTCCTTTTTCTCTAGTATCAAGTGTATCCACCGTTCTGTTACTTGAGGATTTTTTTCACAGGCCTCAATGGCATTATCTAAGATATTCCCTAACAAAGAGCATTGTTCCATCTCTGATAATGGCAATTCATTATCTGTTTCCACCGCAGAACTGCTTACCTCTCTTTGTATTGCATACATAAAGCGAATTCCCTTTTCTTCCGCCATAGTGCGTTTATTATTTAAAATAATAGAAAATATTGGCTGATTCGGCACAACAATAATATCATTAGCTTCTTTTGTTTCTTTCATAATACCACTAATATATTGTTGTAAGGTGTCATATTGCTTTGTATCACATAGTCCATACAATACGCCTAAATGATTATTCATATCATGTCGAAGTTGACGCAAATTCTGTGTCACAGTTTCCATGTTCTGATTCTGTTGCTCTTGCGCCTTCATATATTGAAACTGCAAGGAAGCTTGGTAATTTTTTTCCGTGGCACACATCATGCTATAGAATACTACAATGTTTAATATTGCTACCAAAAGAATTGTACCTCCTATAATCAAGAAAAGAACTTCTTTGGTAACACTAGTAATATTCCGATATAACACATAGACCACCATAACAAATGACATATTAACTGTCATTAAAAAAAACAGAGACTTTAATACCTCCGGAGCCAGACTCCATTTAACTTGCCTAATCCTTCTTATAATCCACTGAAAAAATATACATATTCCTTTTGCAACTAATAAACAAATGACATTTTCTAATCCATGATCCTGTATCTTTTGAATTTTCAATCCCAGCAAAGAAATTCCCACAGACATAACAATTACTTCTGCCAATGCTTCAAAAAAACCAAGTGCTAAAGTAATAATTCCTTTTATTAGTATTTTTCCCTTATATGTTATGATTAAATAACAAAACTGACTCACAAAATACAAAATCAAACATATGCTACTCCAAATACCCGGAACCCGCTCCCAATCTAAAATTGTTTTTATTACACCTACAAAATACGGCAATACCCAAATTACATTTGTTCTTCCATCCTTTGGGACTAAAAATATTTCTGCCACTTTGCATAGTACATAAATATCTATAAATCCTGCTAATATTTCAATTACAAAATAAATTAATGTCATTTACTTACTCCTCATACCTAATCTACTTTCCTAAGTATAAACTTTCTTGTACGGGGATGCAAGTATACCTTACTAACTATAACTTTTCAATCTCGATTTTTTCCGGTTTTTTAGGCTGTGCAAGGAAAATTCCACATGTTGTTCTCATCGAAACATTGATTGCCTCTACGCACACTTTTTTCATTCCCTTTGCTACCATTTTTTCCATACTTTCTCCATTTCTTTTCATTTCTTCTTCTCCTTTTTATTTTTTAATTATTTATTATTGGCAGTAGCGTGACACTTTGTATCATTATCGCTGCTGTTGCCACCATAGCTAACCACTCTTGTTGAAACAATACCATTAAAAAGACACTTCCCACTTCTATCACTAATGTCTTCCGGCTTTTCATTTTTTCAACTTTTTTCTCTTCTTCGCTTAAACGTTTATTTTCAGAATCCATAGGCGCATATCTGAAAATCATAACAAATGCGACTAAAAGATACACTACACATATCCCTCTAGCCAACTGACAGTTACTTTGAAATACACCTTTCAGTATCAATATATGAGCAAACGCAATTACTGCATAGGTAAAAACACAGGAAAGATGCGTATTCTTATGCATCCCACCGGCACAATTACGCAATATTGCAAAAAAAATCATATAGATTAAAATTTCTTTTTCTAATCCCAATCCCCAACCAATCAAGAACAAAATCATCATATTGATAACAGTCGATATCACATTCTCAAATCCATATATGTATATTTCCAAATATTCACTTTTCCCAACCCCATTTCGAATCAGAAACTGCGCCATCTGATTTGACAGTTTTTCATACATAAAATGCCTATCTCCTTTTCCCCAATAACCTTCCATACGTTTTATCATGTTATTTCTTTTTCTTTTTATCCAACACAATAGCCAATACAATGCAAAAAACAATTATCCCAAACCTTGTCGCACTCCAACCTCCAAACATATTTCACTCTTCCTTTCTTCCACAATGTCTAATACTTTTTGAACTTCTTGGTGATTTTATTATAGAATTTTAGGTTCTCACTTACAATAAATTCGTGATATATTACATTTTTTTCATGATAAATGACATAACGCCCTCATTAATAACATATATAAAAGTATAGATGACATCCCTTTATACGCACGTCATCCATACTTTTCTCATTTCGTATTTTTTATATTTTAGTTACAATTGGAAATACATTCATGAGTCCATGTACACACATATCCCTTATTTCCCAATCCAAAGCTAATAACGCTTGAGAACACAAGATTCCATGTTCCACCTGCACCTGTCATTTCATCTAACATTTCTACTTCGTTTGCAATTTCCTCTACACCTAATTCTTTTTCTGTAAATTTTAATTCCATAAAAAAACTCTCCTTTTCTATTGACTTATTATTATTTTTTTTGTATTATTTTTTTTAACTTATTTGCCGGGGTGCCAACAGTCTCTTGTACAAGCACTTGTTATACCAATTAATTTGGTAATTGATGTAACTGCCTTAGATATTGTTCCTGATGAGTCTGATGAATCTCCGGCACCATTATAATCTTCATCCTCAATAAGAGCGATTATTTCATCTTCCATTTTATTTTCATTCATAACTACTTACCTGGATGCCAGCAATCTCTTGTACATCCTGTTGTGATACCAATTAATGCTGTTACTGCAGTTACTGCTGATACAACAGCTGGAGACCCAGCACCTTCATAGTCTTCATCCTCAATTAATGTTACTACATTTTCTTCCATTACTTTTTCGTTTAATAATTCTTTTTTCATTTTCAATCTCCTTAATAATAATATTTTTTATATGTATAACCGGATTTCTTTCTCTATTTGTAAATTCACATCTGATATTTTGTCACTTCCTTTCCCAGACTAAAGCAATTCCGGATAATACCATTACTCTTATGCAAATGTATTAAGCACCTGCATGCCTTAGATACTCCACTAATGAATTATATTCCATTAGCTTCTTCCACCTTTTTTGCTTGTAAGAAACCACATTATTTTCAATTTCCATACTTACTATTTTTCGAATATATATATATAGCTGTTCTTGACTCTTTGTTACAACAAATTTACGATTTTCAATTTTATATTTCATTTTTTCTAAACCTTCCATTACATCTGATAGCAGCCTATTTTTATCATCTCTACATCTATTAAATGTATATGCTCCTACTACCTCGGCTCCCAGGGACGTCATCACTCCTGCAATATATGCTCTGAGTTCTTCTTCCCCATTAGACATAGAATAAGTAATTACCATCACCTTTTTCCCCAATAATGGAAATTCATGCATCTTCGATGCCATCCTATCAAAACAATTCTTTAGGACAGCTGGCATCTGATGGATATATGAAGGCACAACAAACATTAGAGCATCATATTCTATGAGCTTGTCATAAAAATCATATCCATCGCTTTCCGTAAGTGTACACTTACCACTTGTAAAGCACTGTGTGCATCCTTTACACATTCTATATTCTTTTTCCCCCACATTTAATATATCAAATGATATATTCATATCCATGGCATTTACCTGATTTTCAATTGTTTTTATCATCTGTCCTCCAAATCCTGTTACATTTGGACTACCCAGCACAGCTAAACACTTCATTTCTTTGCTCCTTATCATACAACTTTCTATATTCACCATTTAACTCCATTAGTTCATAATGTCTTCCATGTTCAACAATTTTTCCATCTTTCATAACATATATACAATCAGCATCTTTAATTGTTGACAATCTATGGGCCACTATAATCTGAGTAGAATTATTTTGTTCAAAATAATCAACTATTTTAGATTCTGTAACATTATCCAATGAACTTGTAGCCTCATCCAAACATATTATCTTTCCATTGTTTATTATAGCTCTTGCCAAAGCTATTCTCTGCCGTTGTCCACCCGAAAAATTAAATCCATTCTCTGCTATCACTGTATTAAGCTTCATAGGTAATTTTCTTACAAAATCACCTAATGCAACGATATCCAGTGCATTATATATCTCTGTCTCCGTATGCTTTCCGGTAATATCCAAGTTATCCTTCAATGTTCCATTAAAGAGAAGTGAATTCTGTGGTACCACACTAATATTTGAGTGAATACTTTCTTCACTTATTTCCTTTGCATTTATACCTTCAATCATCATGTTTCCCCCGTAATCCTTAAACAATCCAACTAATACATTTAGCAATGTAGATTTTCCTGATCCTGTACATCCGGTAAATGCTATTTTTTCCCCCTGATGTATTTCAAGATTAATATTATCTAATGCATACCTTTCATCTCCCGGATATTTAAATGACAAATTCTCTAATCTGATGTTTCCTCTTACCTCAATGTTTCTCTTCCCTCTTTTTTCATCTTCCTGCTCCATAATATCTTCTATTCTAACCATGTACGCTCTAATGAGATACAGATTGTCCACCATGTCTGAAATAGATAGTAAACTTGTAAGATATAGGCTTAATATAGTCTGAAGAGAAACAACTACCGCAATTTCTGATATATCATTCGTTTTTTGTACATACCATGCTCCGAATACTACCACAAATATGGGTACAAACATATTCAGCGCAGATAATACACTTCGATATTTTGCCATCAGTGTTTCATATTTTTTATGTTTTCCTATGTACTCATCAAACGACTTTTTCCACTGCTGTTTTTTTTCACTCTGCACTCCTAAAACTTTTACATCCGTTATGGATCTAAACATATCATTTTGCAGAACCTGTAGCTTGGAATCAGCTGCCGTTTCTTCATTCTTGTATAATATTACCTTCTCACGTAGAATAAATTTCATCCCCAATACCACTACACTAAACAATGTCAGTAAAATAGCATATCGCGGGGCAACTGTTAATACATATCCCAGTATCACTACTAAGGATCCTGCATCCAATACCGTAGTCACTACAATACTATTCATCAAAGACTTCACCCCACGTAACAAGCTAAATCTATACTGTATATCAGCACTAGTCCTCTGTATAAAAAACTTAATATCATTTTTAAACAGCTTATCAATAACCTCATTTGACAAATATTTATCTAATATTATGGATAATTTTACATCTGCCTTTGCCTTGACAAACAGAAGTAACATATACACCGCAAACAATGCAAGTATCATCTCACTCCACATAGTCAAACTACTCTTTTCTATGTTCTGGCTCAATATAAGATTTAGCACCTTTTTTGATAACATGGGCACAGAAAACATCATGGCATATACCAGCAATACAATTGCAAACATCCCTATGAATGCCTTCTTATTCGCACATATTCCATTAATAAAAATATTACTTTTCTTTCTTTTCTTTATAGGAGTGAAATTCTCTCCCGGAATAGCGCTAAATATTCTATCCATAAAAATATCTCTGTATTCCTCATAGGTTATAGCTCTTTTTCCTACCGCAGGATCCACAATTTTAATTAGATTCTTTTGAATTTTTTCAACTACAACATAATGCCCTTCCTTGCTCAAAGCAATAAAAGGTGTAAACTCTCTGTACTTATACATATCATCACTACAAGTTTTGTACAAGCTAGTCTCTATCCCATAATATTCCAGCAATTCTTTCATGCGTTTTAGCGATAGTCCATCTCTCCCAACTTCAACTAACTTATTTAAATCAGAGAGTTGAACCATAGCACCGTAATAGTTTAATATCATCTGAGCCACGCATAGTCCACACTCTGTCTGTTTCATTTGCATAACCATTTTTATTCTTTTCATCTATGCCCGCTCCTTCACTATTTTTGTGTAATTATCTATTATTATTAGCAAAAATGTGATTCCCATATTTCCATTTAAAAAGTTTGGAATATACGCTTTATCAATCCCTTGGCAGCGCCATGTTGTTTCCTCTAATTCTCTTCGCCCTTCTGCCAGATAGTCTTTGATTCTATCTATTTCCGATTTGCTAAATACTCCATCTGCATACATCAATACAACAACCATAGCAATTAGCGCTCCGCTATACCCGTTTATAATAGTATCATCATAATACTCCATTCTTTTCATACTTAGTATCTTAAATACACCTCTTCTTATATCCTGCTCGACCGTCTCTTTCAATTTAGGGCACATGCGATTTTCCAGCCTATATTTCAAAAATACTCTTGCCAGAATAACCCCAGGCGCGCCATAGCTTATAGCTACCATATCATGTATGTTTCCCCCTCTGATATCATTCCAATTATGAATGGACTCCAAAAAATATTGATTTTCCTTTTTCACAATATCAGACAACATTTGCATATCGATATCTATTTTTTCTCTATTAGAAAGTTCCGTAAATAACATCAAATCCCCGGAATATCCATGAAACAGTCCTGTATTCTGTCTTTTTCCTAAATATTTTTTTCTGTACATTTCTATCATTTTCTCTGTATTCTCAGTTTCAAAAAATATTTCTTCCTTACTATCTTTAGCTATTCTTAACATAATAGAACTACCAATTCCCGACAGGTCACAGATGACTTCATCCTCACTTTTAATATTTTTTTCCTTGTCTTTCTTACTATTCAATATACTCAGGAATTCTTCATCCTCATATATCCTGTACAAGATAAGCAATAGTCCCTTTTCTGCGTCTGCCCCCATAAGACCAGATAACATGTCGCCGAATCGATACTTTTCTTTCACAGTATTTTTTATAAGTTGTAAATATTGATTTTTTCCGTTAATACGATCATGAATAGCCAACGTTATCAGAGCACCACCAAATACAAAAATATCATTATTATATTCCAATATATTCTCTGAAACAGCCCTATCAAAAGTAACATAAGAAAGCTTATTTCCCTTTTTTCCATAGGTCAAGAATCTTTCACATTCATAATCAATTCGGCTCTTACCTCTCGTATCAATTCTTTCCGCATAAGAACTATGATTTTTTCCATCTGACTTTATCGCCATAGCCAGTAATATGACATTTCTTTCTCTGTCAAAAAATAGTTTATCAATATTTTCTAATTTTTTTATTAGCAGTTGCTTTTGATGTACCGAACCATCATCACTATCCAGGTCACACTCAAATATAGGTATCAAAAGTTCCTTTAATTCTTCCTTTTCATGTTGAATAATAGAAGGAGCTAATACACTATGCTCTGACAACAGTTCAAATAAATGCTCTCTCTTCTCTGGCGATTCAAGGTATACCGGGGAGTACGAGTATTTAAGCATAGTTCCATAAAAAGCTGTATTTCTCACTACCTTTCTCACAACTCCATTTAAGTTTCTCTTTACACACTCAACAAAGGCTTTTTTATTATTCAGTATTATATTGCAGGCGTCATCATATCCTGTTAGCACATATTCTATATAGTTTTCTGGTTTTATTCTTCCATAATTCTTTCGTACAGGTATATTTCCATCATTATCTCCTCCGGAAAATGATGATACATCCATTCCTGCATATACTTTTTTATTCAAACATCCTGGAAACATCATCGTGTTCTTTATTGCAGAACTATCAAACCAATACGTTTCAGGTACAATTGAAACAATGGTTTCAAGATCTATAAACTTCGGTCCTGATACTGTCGCAATAACATTCTCAGAATGTATGTCAGTTGTTCCAAGACTAGCAAAAACAGCTACCATTTTTCCAAATTTATAATAATAATCTTTTATCTGCTCCTCGCTTTCGAATTGTGTTTTTTCCACATACTCTTGAATAAAAAATCCATCAAATTTTTCTGTCTTAGGTACTGCAAAGGCTGTTTCAATAACCTCGTCCAAAGCCAATATCATCCTTTCTCCCACTGTCTCCCTTGTCTTATACATCAACGAGGTTCCATCCGAAAACTCCAATCTCGCCACAACTTTATTCTTATGACAATCCCCCATGGATGTATCTATATTAACTACCTTTACACTTCCCATGTTGAACTGATGCTGTATCAGTTCAATATTACTTTTAAGATCATCAATTATCTTTAAAAATCCATTGCACTCATATTCTATTTTCTTATGTTCCAGTTCTTCAAGAACAGGATATTTCATATGAATCTTCTGAACGCTCCACTGTTCTTCATCGCCATCAATACTTTCATAGTACTCCGTCAATGCAAGATTACATATATCAAACAATTTTTCTGCTAACAATCCTTTAAAAGAATCAACTGCTTCTTCTAATATGAATTCATAGTTCCTAACATATTCAATTTTTTCATAAAAACAACTATTTGTTACCACTTCTACCAGATACTTGGAAAATAATATGTTTTCACAATCCATTTAGACAACTCCCCTTTTTTTCGCTAAAGCAATGGCTACAATATTTAAAATGACTGCATATATTCCAATATTTATCGCTTGTTTCCCCGTAAAGTTTGCAAACGAAAATGCATCCTCTGCATAAGAAAAAGGGATAATTTCAACTATTTTATAAGCTGTAGTACTCATATGAGCAATCAGATTACATCCGAGATTACCACAAAAATATATCAATAATACTGCAATCAGTGACTTGGTCATATCCTTGAACAGAAACACTATGACACACGACAATCCAAAGTAAAATGCTCCATATAGAAAATATCCCTCTGCCATACTCTTCAACAGCTCCATTGCCTGCATATCTACATGTGCTATCTTCACATAGCACATAACCTCCAAATACGATATAAACATAATGGTAAATATGTCTATCAAATACGTAACAAATTTATAGAAACATATTGTCACCATATTTTTATTACTAATTTGAAGCAAATTTATAGTTCCACTTTTAAACTCAACTCCCCAAATCACTACCGGAAGAAACATAACTATGAGTTTCGCCACAAATGCGTACATTGCATATATGTTGTCCACTCTAAAATCACCATTTAATTTCAATAGTGGAAAAATAATTGTTCCTCCTGAAAGCGAAGAAAGTACTATAAATATAATATTAATAAATAGATTCAAATCTTTTTTTATAAATCCTAATGCACAGTTATTATTCAAAATACACCTCCGAAAGAGTTCTTCTTTTCCACTCAATATTCTGACTTTTCAATGTATCCGTTATTTTTTTTGTCATATCTGACTTTTTAACAAGGACATTTTTCTCCCTTATCTGATACTGACACTCCATTTTACTCAGAATATTCACCAATTGATTAACTGTTGCGCCCTCCTTCTCTAATTTATATCCCCAAACATCATTTCTATCATATACATTAGTAAGCCTCTTCTCTTTGAGTCTGTAATATGTATCACAAACGGCTTCTAAGTCTTGAAAAACATGACTTGAAATCAGAAATGCAATCTTTCTCTCTCTTGCTAGTTTCTGTATCAGCGCTAGTATGTCTCTAGTCCCGGAAGGATCCAGTCCACTCGTCGGCTCATCTAGTAATATAAACTTATCTGATGACAACAGCGCAATTGCCAGTCCTAATCTTTTTTTCATACCTACTGACAGTCTTCCTGCCTTTTCCTTTGGGAACTTATCTACACCTGTCAGATTCATAATTTCCTCTTTTTCCTGCCTCGTTGTATCATACAGCTTTCTGAAAAATTCCATATTTCCTTCTACTGTCATCTGAGGATATACTGCTGGCTCTTCAATTAATGCTCCTATTCTATCGCAATTACACTGAATCTTACCTACATCTGGCTTCCGCAATCCACATATCACCTTCATAAGTGTCGATTTACCAGCACCATTTTCTCCTATCAGCCCTACAATCTCCCCAGGCTGTATCTTTAACATAATATCCTCTAATATTTTGTGTTTTCCATATCTAAAACTTACATTACTTACATACAACATCATTCTCACCACTATCCTGCACACTTACGTGCCCTTTCATGCAATTCTTCCACAAACTCTGTATTCAGAACATTTATAGCTGATGTATTCCTAATTTCACAATTAAGGAAATACGCAATTCCTAATAATCCATCCATCATGCCCACTGTTTCAGTTCCTCGTACATATAAATTTTTCTCTGACAACAAAACTTTTTTTATAAAATCTGATTTATAACCATTTATTTCATAAAACCTATCATCCACCGGCAATACGGTAAATGCATGATTTAGAATAGAGATTATTGCTATATCACCATGACAAAAAGTTGTGTTATGCCCCACACCTTTTTGAAGGGATAGTGATACCAGACTATTTATCTCATCATATATTTTTTCGTCCCGATATCCTGCCTTCCATAATTCAATTCTTCCAAGTAATATACCCGGAATTCCATGACACCAGCCCCATGACGAAGACTTTCTTCTATTGTCCTTATACCAAATTCCCTGTTCCTTATCGAAGTATTTTCTTTCTGTATTCAATAATACCGCTATTAATTCTTCATTTATACTTCCTGTAGTTTTCATAGCCTTGTAAAGAGCTGTAATAATACCAGCAGAACCATGACCATATCCTGTAAAAAATACTTCTGGCATTCCATCAACAGGAAAAAAACATTCTTCCTTGCTCTTACATATATTACTACACATGGTAGCAATGCATTCTTTCATAACCGTTCGCGCTGCATCTTTTATATCTTCCGGTATGTCCCTTTTTACTAATGCGTCTAACATCAGTAATAATCCAGCATTTCCATTAAGTACGTCATACTTTTTGTCTTTTTTTTCTGCTAATCTGCATTTATCTATGATAGCCATCATCAAACTGCTATATTTATCTTCCCTGACACAGCCTGACTCATATAATTCTTGCAATGTTCTAATATACATTGCCAATCCGTCGTATGCACCAGTAAGTACTTCGTCTCCCATATTTTGAATCTTATCCGCAAGACTTCCTATAAATCTCTCACTTTCTTCTTTAAATACATTTGTATAGAGTCCTGTGGTATCCTCACGCAACACACTTAGCAGCCCCAACATACCGCTGTAGTAATTATTCGGCAGCATAATAGCCTGATACTTTTCTCCTTGCAGTTGATATCCTATAAAAAATCTTTCTCCGGATATAGGATTACGATTTATAGAAGATATTACCTTATTTATAATATCCTGATATCTGGCAATCATACGTTTTCTATATGCTATACCCATTGTTTCTTCACTACTTTCTACTATAAACTCACTGGTTTCGTGCAATTTCAATCCGCAAAGTGACTGAAACATCATTTCTATTATTTTTACTTGATTGTTATAATCATCTTCACTTAAATAGTTAATTTTATTTTTTACAACCTCCCACGCACTTTCACAAAAATAATTTTCAACAATCTTATCTCCATTCCAATAAATATCCTTCTGATCTACCTTTAACTCAAATCTTGGGATATTAAGGTTCATCAAGTCCTCTTGCTCACATAATTCAATTTTATCCGGTTCTCTATCTCTTCCATAGGTTCTTGCAGTTATAGCAAATGCATATCCATAATCAAAAAAGCATACCGGCTTCATCATGGCCCTTTTTATTTTTCCATAATCATTCGTAGGATGCTTCAAGTATCTCACAGATAAGTCTGCTACCATTCTGCTTATAGCATCAATCATTTCATTTCTATTATTTAGGAACACCTTATATATTGCTTCAAAACCGGCTATCATATTTTCTTTTACCTCTTGAATACCAATGTATGTTCCAGCTATATGAAGCTTTGATTTGTCAATATTAAATTTCTTATTTCTTTCAATATCCTCTACAGTAGCCTCATATCTTATAGAACTGATATCTATTGAATCATTACCTACCTTTATAAAATTAGGAATAATACCAATATCTTTTATGGATACAATCCCATATATATTTTCATTTTTTCTAATGTAATCATTCTCTCCATTTATCTTGAGCATCATTCTGTTGGTAAATAATGTTTCTGTGTCAATCAGCACCGGATACTCTCCAGATGAAATAATATTTTCAAAATGAAGATCATTTCCATCTAATATATAGTAGAGTGCTAATATTTCACCCATTCGGTAATAATATCTTTTTTCTTCACTTTCGGATTTTAATGAAATATATTGATTTTCCGCTACCCATTGATGTTCATGATTTACATATGCTTTTGGTAATCTCAAATCCAAAACTTTTTCTGAGTATTTCATGGATAACTGAGTAATTTCTTTCAAACATTTTTCAATATTATTGTTTCTTGGCTTATAAAACAATGCCATCTTATCCGTTTTCAATGCTATGACAAATCTTCCATTATGCCTATCCCCCACTTCAAGTTTAATATCCGTAACCTTAAAATCATCACCAATCAGCTCATTTTTTATCTGTTCATATTCACTATCAAGATTCGTAAATACCTCTTTCAGATATTCTGAATTATTCCTCAGAAATTCAAAGAGACTATATGTCCAGAATTCGAAGTTACCATATATTGACCGAAACATCACCTCATCTGATTGAAGTTGCTCAACAAATTTTCTTTCTAATTCCTCCTGCTTTATATCCTCCCTAACATTCATTGTTCTCTTGTAATTTTCTATACAACACCGAACAACCGAATCGCTAAGCATTGCTACATTCATTCCTAAATACTCTCGTATTGAACTATATATTTTTTGTTTATTTATATTTACCCTTGTAACCTTCTCAAGGCTCCTTTCAATACTTTCACAGAATGGCTCAATGAGTGATTCATATATTATCCTAATATTATTCTGCCTATATGTATCCTTGTTCTTAAGCTTGCTCCATACCATTTCAATCATTAACTTATATTCATTCTGTGTTCTATGTTTATAATCAAAACCATACTTTTTTATTAAATTTTCAATATCATCTCTACGGCTTAATCTTTTAAGCAGTGCATCTCTATTTTCCATATCTTCTCCATTTTTCGTGAAATTATTTATTTTTTCTCCCTTGCTTTGATAATTTAATTATATTCATGTAACTACCTTCTAGCTATAAAACTATGTTATCTTACATTTTTTTTATGACATTCTTCATAATTGCTTTTTTTTCGATGAATTTCTCGTGTAATTCTGTTGAATTTTTATGCTAATTGTATGTCATACCTTATTTTTTGAAGACTTCTGCTTGTATTTCATTTATTATCTATGTTATAATTTTTATAGTTTTTACATGTTTTGGGGAAGGAATGACTTAATATGCAATACAAAATTGGAATTTGTGATGACGAAGAATTAATGATAAATATCAACTCCCTCTATATCAGGGATATTGCAAAAAAACTAGATTTAGATATTACTTTACACACGTTTTCTTCTGGTGAATCCTTATTGGCTTATGCAAATTCTCATCCACTTGATATTGCTTTTTTAGATATTGACATGAATGGTATTTCCGGCATTTCTGTTGCGTTTTCTCTTCGAAAGAAATACCCTAATCTTGTAACTATTTTTATTACGGGGCACTCTGAATATGCTCTAGAAGCTTTTGATACCGATGCCGCTGGTTATCTTGTGAAACCATTAAATCCGGAAAAGCTAGAATATTCGTTAAAGAAAGCAATTAAATACACTAAATTAGCTAAAAAGGCCACCATCAGCAAATACATCACTATAACAGAAGACAACATCAAGAAGAAACTACCTCAATATCAAATCCTTTATTTTGAAAAAGAGGGAAATCAATGTAAAGTCGTTACTACAACCACCACTCATTACTGGTATGTTACAATCAAATCCATACTACAAATTCTTGAAGAAGATTTTATACAAGTAAATCAGGGCGTCATTGTGAACTGTAGATATATTAAAAACATAATAAAAGATAGCATCCACCTAAAAGACGGATCTTCTTTTACAATTGGACGCAAATACTTACCAATTGTAAAAGAACATTTTTTTGCTTCGACAGATTAATTTCTTAACAAAAAAAGAACGTGAAACAACATACACGTTCTTTTTTATTAAGATAATATATATATTTGTTTCACTATTTTTCGTAATAATTCTTCATCCTCCGAAGCAATTACTGAAACCTTATCCGGAAGTAGATTTTGCTTAAAAAAAGCTATTATTTCATCCGTTTTTTCCTCTGAAAGCAATGAGAAAAAATCATCAATAATTATTAATTTTGGTTCCTTCAAAAAAATACTGATAAATTCCACAATCAACATTTTTTCCTCCGGTAGTTCTTCCAGCTTTTCTTTTCCTTCTAATCCAAAAAATTCCAAATGATTTTCCTTTTTCTCCTGATAGTCATCCATATTCAACACATCCATTTTTGTCAGTACCGTCAAATCCAAAAAATCATCAATCGTAATTTTAGAACCATGTAACCGTTTTCTGGTAATATCAGAAATATATCCTACTTGTTTTATATATTCTTGATAATTTTGCTTTAAACTTATCTTATCTAAAAAAACATCCCCATTAACCGTCTCCTGCCCTACTAATGCAAAAATTAATTTCTTTCTTTTTTTTCCTGTGATACCAATGTATTTACCATTCTGTATACTTATATCTATTTGTTCTTCTGAACCTCGATTTAGTAATGAACCTTCAATTGACAACTTCAACATACCGATATACTTCCTCCTTCTCAATATTGCATTATAATATTCAGAACTTATTTTTACCAGTAAATAATGGTAATCTACTTTTTTTTAATGATATTTTACTCCATAGCAATATACAAGTTAATTTTTCACATGAATATTAAAAAGGGAACTGCCTTCACCTTGACAGTTCCCTTTTCTTTATACAATTCCCTTAAAACTAAACTTCAACTCCATTGGCTTTGTTACATCCAACAAATATTCCTCATGAGTTCTTGCTCCCCAACTATCGTCACCTCCTACTCCCATCTGCTGTTTTGCAACTCTTACTACGGTATAGTGTATCTGCGGCAATTCATACGGATGCATTGCATTTTCCATTTCATGTGGTGTATATGGCAGAGCAGAAAAACTCAACTCATCTCCTGTAAACAGGATTCCTTTTCCTGCATTATCAGTTATCTTTGCCCAACGTATCTTAGTCTTGTTTCCACATTCCTGCGGTACTAAATACTTTGCTACATTATCCATTACTTTATTTTTGTAGATTCCAAGCTTTGCTCCATGTTGTCTGTCGCAATAAGTTTCCGATGGTCCGTTTCCATACCACTCTACATTTTCATAATCTGCATTAAATTTAAACATTATACCAAATTCCGGCATATCCGCTAATTCTTTTATCGGCTGATAGGACAATGTCGTAGCAATTGTTCCATCTCCGAATACTTCATAAGAAATACTACACTTACTTGCAGGTGTAGTAGGCATTGCATAATAGAACGTAATCACTGCACTGTGTTCCTTTTCCTGAAGTGTCGGGTTTTCTTTCACTTCCGTATCCATCCAGCAATACATACTGGCAATTTTCCACTGTGCGTACCGTCCCATCATTTGATTTCCACAATCGTTATCAATTGGTGCACGCCAGAAATTTGGCATTGGTATTTTTTCTATCATTTCTTTTCCACCATATCGATAAGATGCCAAGCCTCCGTTTAAGTAACTAAACAAACATTCAAAATGTTCTCCTCGTACCCCAATATTTAACATTTTTATATCATAGAAAATTATACACTTTTGCTCTTTGATATCTCCGTTTTTTCTATAACATAAAAACCGACCACCAAGCGTTAGATTCTATTTCTAACTTTTGATGGTCGGTCTATACACTAATCTTTATCTACCACTTTTCTATTTCGTGGATTCTTTTAATATTACCTCATATCCCAATAACGTTCGCTCTTCTACTTCTTTCCCTTCAATCATATCTAATAAAATGTGACACGCTGTCATTCCCAGTTCTCGCACATCAAAGGATAGAGAAGTTATGGAAGGCATATGACTTTCTAAAATAGAACTGTCATAAAAGGATGCCACCTTTATATCCTTTGGTACATGTACATGTTCTTTGCGTAATTTATTTAACACCTGCATACAAACTGCATCATCCAAACACGCAATGCAATCTACTTTTGCTTCCAGCAATTTTTCTACTGCACGATCTATCATTGCCTCTCTGTCTGCATTGACATAAATAATATCTTTTTCTACTGTCAGTCCTGCATTCTCATAGGCTTCCAAATAGCCTTTCAAACGATTTTGCGTTACCACATGGGACTCAACCCCCCCTACGATTCCAATTCGCTGCATTTTTTTCATCAGCAAAATGGAAATCAGTTCCCGGCAGGCATTTTTGTGGTCATTATCAATCTGTACCACATCTGTATAATTTGTACTACCGACTGTTACAAATGGAACTCCTGTCTTTTTTAAGTATTCTATACTTTCATCCTTTGTAAATGTCCGCATAAGAACAATACCGTCTACCTTATGATTTTCTACCATTCGCATCAACTGAGCCGTTTCATTTTCCCTTCCCATGGTCAATAGAATGTCATAGTCCATACTAACTGCAACTTCACTGATTCCCATAAGGCATGTCTGAAAAAAAGGTAAATCTACTAATGTATAATCTTCCGGTAACATCACACCGATATTATACGTTTTTAACTGTGCCAATCCTTTTGCCAAAGCATTCGGCTTATAGTTGTGCTCTTTTATATACGCCAGTACTCTTTCCCTTGTTTCTGTTCCAATTCTTCCCTTTCCCGAAATTGCTCTGGAAACTGTGGTCTTTGATACCCCTAATGCATCTGCCACATCAGAAATCGTTATTTTTTTTTCATTTTCCTTTTGATACTCCATACTCTGTCCCTTCTCCCTGAACAATTTATAAACCACTTTCCATAGTTGCTATGATTCGTTCTGCTTCTGTAAGTACTGAATAATTTCCTACCTTTGCTTTTGCTGCATCTGACAACGCATCATACTGTCGGCGGATTTCTTGTACTATCGGTTTCTTATCCAATGTAATTGCCTGATTTACAAGATGATTGTTAATTGCATCTATTACCGGCTGTGCCTGACTTTGCGCCTGCTGATTTGCCGCTGCCGCAGCAGCATCGGCATCCAGTTGCGCTAATTGTGCCTCTGCTGCTGTCAAAACATCATAATTGGTTACATAACCCTTTGCGATTTCGCTTAATGCATCATACTGTGCTCTTGCGCTACTAATGGTACCTCTGCTTGCCTGTGATACTGCACCTATACTGTTAATCGCACTGACAACTGCTGCTGCCGCATCTTGGGCTTTTGCTTTCGTACTTTCCGTTCCGCTTAAGGTATATACAAAAATCGGACACCCTGCCTCAATATTTTCATACAACTTTTGTGCTGCACTGTATGGTAAATTTACGCAGCCGTGAGAACCACTCTTGTGATAATAGTTGCCGCCAAAATCTTTTCTCCAAGTTGCATCATGAAATCCTACTCCACCATTAAACGGCATCCAGAAAGATACCGGTGTTGCATACCCTTCTCCTCGCAAAGTCTTGTCTTTTTGCTTATAATACAATCCATACGCTCCCGTTGGAGTATTCCATCCCTTTGATTCATTTCCTGATACAAAATCTGATTCTAAAATCAATGAACCGTTTTTGTAATAATATAAATGCTGTGCGGTTAAATTAACCTCAACGTATGTATTTCCATAATCATTACCATCATGGCTGTTTGCTGTCTTCGCATAGGCAGGCTCCTTGGAAACTTTATCTCCTGCCTTGATATTTTCTATCAATGCCTCTGTTTCCGCTGCTTTATCTATCTTCCATCCATAATCTCCACCACTTACTGTAATAGTAGTGCCATAGGATGTTTTTAAACTTTTTGCTTTTCCGGCGGTATTATATGTATCGGCTAAAGCTGCTATATATTCGCTTACCTTATCTTGCGAAATATCTGCTTCCATATTTTCATTTACAGTAAGCCACTGGCTGATTGTTTCACCGTCTAACTTTTCACTTTTGCTGCCAAACTCATAAGTAACTTCGGTATCTGTATATTTGTTCATGTTATCTACCAAATTCTTTAATTCTTCTGAGTCTTGGGTATATTCTGGCTTTGTATAGCACTTTTCATCTTCTAAGGAAATACTTTTCTGCAAATTTGTTACTGATTTTCCTACTAACTGAAAAAACTTCTCTGTATCAATTTCTGTTCCATCTTTTTCCGGAACAATCTCGTATCCTTTCGACTTGGAATATTCTGATACTGTGGCATTTTCAGGCTTTACCATCTTAGATTCATCCATACAGTCAAGTTTTTGTAGCTCTTCTTCCAAACTAGCCTCATCATATTTTACCATGGTCTTAACTTCAATTTTGGAAGATTTAAAAAGATATAACGGCCATGCAAATCCGTTCTGTTTCTTCAGCTCTTTTTCCAAACTGCCATCAAATTCTGTTTTTAATCCTATTTTACTACCATCTAAAACTTCTGATTTTTCTTCACGTTCTTCAATTGTAAGCGTATATCCATCTATCGTCTTTTTTATCTGTTCCTCTACCTGCTTTGGATTTTTGCCGGAGGCTGACACTCCATTAACAGTTGTACGAAATGCAAAATGTCCTTGAAAAAATATTGCTATACTAATGTAAATCACTAATAATACCAAAAGTGCTATTCCAATACACCCAAGTATTATCTGCTTCTTTGTAAATTTTTCACTCACTTTCATATACTACCTTCCCTTATTCTAAATCTTTCTTTCCCTTCTATTATATCGGCATTTTTCATTTAGTCAAACGATTTAGTGCTTTTTTTCGATTGCTCTATTGTACATTTTATGATACAATATTAAGGTTGCGGGGTATGGCTCAGCTTGGCTAGAGCGCACGGCTGGGGGCCGTGAGGTCGCAGGTTCGAATCCTGTTACCCCGATTTTTTATTGAAAAATCAGCATTTCCACAAATATATCAGAACAATTTCCAATTCCGTTATTTTTTACATCTAGCGAGTGGAGCCAGTATATTTGCATCTGCTGGCTCTCAATACTATATTTGTAGGTTGTTGGGAATCCGAAAGTATAACCATAATAAATTTAATATGTTTTTTAATTCATCAATTGATCATACAAAAATTGACACGCATCATTTTCAGAGTCAAAAATTTCATTTGTTGTCTTAATACCTCTTTCTAAATAATAAACAAACCACTTATCCTGAATTTTTTCTAAGCATAAACATTCATCCTTTTTTCCATGTCCTGTCAGATTATAAATATAATCTGGAACTCCAGCTATTTTTAATTTTTTTCTAATTCTTTTCTAGTCATTTATTTAATCTCCTTTATATAGCCTAATTCTTTTAATTTTTTAATATCATTGGGTAAGTCATACTGTATTCCACCCCAACTTGTTCAAATCCATCCCTTTTTTCTCTCCTCTCCCATTTTCTCCCAGATTACAGATTTTTAGCCGATTTTTATATCTGAAATATCCCATTGTGAAATCGTTTCCAGATACAGAAAACGCATTGTCTCCCCAGCACAAAGTGCCACAAAAACAATGCGTTCTAAATCTTTAAAATAATTGTTACAAAAAAGTTTTAATTATTATTTCTCTTTTTCAGTTGACTCTTACACTTTACACATTTTCTATAACAATTCCCAAACAAGAATACTTTTTTAAAACCAAGCGTTTTTTACCTTCCACTTCCACTAGTAGAACATCTTCGCTTTTTCTTATTTCTAGCACATTATCAAATTCTCCTGCAAAAATGGTATTATCACTATATCTAACAGAAATATCAATTTTTTTTGCATAAGTATCAACTGTCAATGTCATTGAGAATTGGTGACTGTCCTTTATAGAGTATATAAATTTTGCTTCACCCTCTTCTCCAATAGAGATTGGCTCATTTTCAAAAAATTCCAACATATCTAAATCATCAAATTTAATAAACATTATTCTATCCTCCTACTTCGGTATCACCGTGATTACCTTACCTGTATCGTTTACTATAACAGTAACATCCGCCGTTTGATGAACAAATGTCCCTGCTGTGTGTCCTGGTACTGCAATGGTATTTCTAATCGCATTTTCTATGACTGATGGTGGTATATTTCTCGGGTCAACATACTTTTGGCAAAATTGATAATACTCTGGAGTTCCAACTTCTAATCCCTTTGATTCTGCAAATGCCTCTGCTCTTCTGCTCAATTCTGCTCTAACCGATGGTGTGTCTGATGCCATTCTTTCCATGGCATGCACAACTTATTTCTCGTAGCCTAGCCTTGTATGTGATTTCTTTCCGTCGAACCAGAGGTTTGCTTACAGCTTCTTTCAGATTCCACCTCACGATAAACACCCTTGCTGTTCAGCTATACACTTCCACTATCTGAGCATGTTTGGGACTTGCACCCGTTAGAGCGACCCATGGCGCGCAAATGCAAAAGGTCAGTAGACTTTTTACACCTACTGACTTTTACATAACAATCGAACATTTTTATGCTCTATATCTCATCCTCATATGGTTGGCGAACCATATTTATAAAACGTTCTTCTGTGGCTCCAAACAACTTATAATTCTTCTTAGCAGTATTCAATGACACCTTATTTGCTCCAATAATTCTATCGGGCATATTTTGAGCCACTTCATCATATTGCCAAAAGCAAACATTACAAATATCTGTAATCAATTCATCTGTATCATCAATAGTTAAGTAACCACAACATGGACATCTTTTCATAAAACTCTCTCCTTAAAATTTATTTTGGTGCATATTTTTCAATTTGCTCTAGCCAATATGCCATTCCATTTTCGGGCTTAAAATAAGTGGATATTCCACCATACTCATTTATTATGCCAAACTCATTAGTCGCTGTATCATATCTAAAATACGTTCCTTCATTAGATACAAAGGATTGTATAGTTGAAGTCGGTTTTTTCTCCAAAAAGTTTCTTGCATCTTTTAAATATTCTTCTGGAGATGTATATCCATGTTTGCCCGCATGTTTATTTAATGTACTTTTTCCTTTACCATTTACAAAATCCACATCTGGATTTCTTGTTCCATTATATAGTTCTCCTTTAAAATTACTCCCACTCTCCACTTTCCCAACATTTCCATAATACCCTGCTGCCACCGCTGTATTTACTCCAACCACTACCCCACGGAATGCTTTCTCTGCCATATCCCATGTTTCA
>CAYTDI010000030.1:0-29815 GCA_964436595.1 uncultured Eubacterium sp. | reverse complement strand
TAATTATAGAATATAGCTATAATAATTATAAGTGGAAATTATAAGTATGTCAATTAGGATTCCTACTAATAAATATGTGGTGAAAGTGAAACAATACTTATAAATGAAATTAAATATATTAATTATACTAATTATATACGTCTATGATATAATAGGTATAAGTAAATTTGTTTTATATTATTTCAGGAGGTATTTATGAGCAACGTAAGACGTGTATTTGTGGAAAAGAAACCTGCATTTGCAATTCAGGCAAAGGAATTGCAGTCTGAAATCAAGAGTTATTTGGGAATCAAGACAGTAACGAATGTGCGAGTATTGATTCGCTATGATATTGAAAATGTTTCAGAGGAGACTTACAAAAAGGCATTAATGACTGTTTTTAGTGAGCCACCTGTGGATGATGTATATGAAGAAGACTTTGAACTGGGAAATGCAAAGACTTTTAGCGTAGAATTTTTACCGGGACAGTTTGACCAGCGTGCTGATTCAGCAGAGCAGTGTGTGAAGCTGTTAAATGAAAATGAAGAACCGATTATTCGTTCTGCAACTACCTATGTAATCGAAGGTGAGGTTACAGATGAACAGTTAGAGGCAATTAAGAATCACTGCATTAATCCGGTGGATTCCAGAGAGACTGATCTTGTAAAACCGGAGACTTTGGTACAGAAGTTTGATGAGCCGGCAGATGTAAAAATATTTGATGGATTTAAGGATATGCCGGAGGCGCAGTTAAAAGAATTATATGATTCTTTGGGACTGGCTATGACATTTAAGGACTTTTTACATATTCAAAATTATTTTAAAAACGAAGAAAAACGTAATCCGTCCATGACAGAAATTCGTGTATTGGATACTTATTGGTCAGACCATTGTCGTCATACTACATTTTCAACAGAATTAAAAGATGTAGCATTTGGTGAAGGTTTTTACAAGAAACCGATGGAAGAGACATATGCAGATTATGTAGATACTCATAAGGAATTATACAAAGGAAGAGATGACAAGTTTATCTGTTTAATGGATCTTGCTCTGATGGCGATGAAACAGCTGAAAAAAGAAGGAAAATTAGATGACCAGGAAGAATCTGATGAAATCAATGCATGTTCTATTGTTGTTCCGGTAGAAGTAGATGGAAAAACAGAGGAATGGCTGGTAAACTTTAAAAACGAAACACATAACCATCCAACAGAAATTGAACCGTTTGGTGGTGCGGCAACTTGTCTTGGCGGAGCAATTCGTGACCCATTGTCAGGACGTACTTATGTATATCAGGCAATGCGTGTAACAGGAGCTGCTGACCCTACCGTATCTGTAAAAGAGGCTATGGAGGGGAAATTGCCACAGAAGAAATTAGTTCGTGGAGCTGCGCATGGTTATAGTTCTTACGGAAACCAGATTGGTCTTGCAACCGGATATGTTAAGGAAATTTATCATCCGGACTATGTAGCAAAACGTATGGAGATTGGTGCTGTTATGGGAGCTGCTCCCAGACGTGCTGTACAAAGACTGACTTCTGATCCGGGAGATATTATCATTTTATTAGGTGGACGTACCGGACGTGATGGTTGTGGTGGAGCAACCGGTTCTTCTAAGGCTCATAACACCCAGTCTATTGATACTTGTGGAGCAGAGGTTCAGAAAGGTAATCCGCCTACTGAGCGTAAGATTCAGCGTTTATTCCGTAGAGAAGAAGTTGCTCATATTATTAAGAAATGTAATGACTTTGGTGCAGGTGGAGTATCTGTTGCAATTGGTGAATTGGCAGATGGACTTCGTGTACAGTTAGATAAAGTACCTAAGAAATATGCAGGTCTGGACGGAACAGAAATCGCAATTTCTGAATCACAGGAACGTATGGCAGTTGTCATTGCACCAGAAGACGTAGAACAGTTCTTAAACTATGCAAAAGAAGAGAATTTAGAGGCAGTAGAGGTTGCAGTAGTAACAGAAGAACCAAGATTAGTATTAGAGTGGAGAGGAAAGGAAATTGTAAATATTTCCAGAGCTTTCTTAGATACTAACGGAGCACATCAGGAAACAACTGTTGCAGTGGATATTCCGGAAAAAGAAGATAACTTCTTTGAAAAGAAAGAAATTGCAGGAGTAGAAGAGGCATTAAAAGCCGGAGATGTAAAGAAAGCATGGATGACTACCTTATCTGATTTGAATGGATGTTCTCAGAAAGGCTTAGTAGAAATGTTTGACGGCTCTATCGGAGCAGGAAGTGTATTCATGCCTTATGGTGGACGTTATCAGTTAACAGAGACACAGAGTATGGTTGCAAAGCTTCCGGTTATGAATGGAAAGTGTGATGCGGTAACAATGATGGCTTATGGATTTGATCCATATCTGTCTTCTTGGAGTCCGTATCATGGAGCAGTTTATGCGGTATTAGAGTCTGTATCAAGAATTGTTGCAGCAGGTGGTGATTATAAGAAGATTCGTTTTACTTTCCAGGAATATTTCCGCAGAATGAGCGAAGATCCACATCGCTGGAGTCAGCCGTTTGCAGCATTATTAGGAGCTTACAGTGCACAGATTGGATTCGGACTTCCTTCTATCGGAGGAAAGGACTCTATGTCTGGAACATTTAATGATATTGATGTACCGCCAACATTGGTTTCTTTTGCAGTAGATGTTGCAAAAGAGCAGGATATTATTACACCAGAGTTGAAAAAAGCCGGTAATAAGTTAATGAGCTTTAAGATTACAAGGGATGCATATGATTTACCAGATTACGCTCAGGTAATGAAGTTGTATGATGCAATCCACGAGTTAATTCAGAAAAAAGCAATTGTATCTGCATATGCATTAGATGGAAAAGGTATTGCATCTGCATTAAGTAAGATGGCATTTGGTAATAAATTAGGTGTAACCGTAGATGCAGATGTATGCAAAGATTGTATGTTTGCACCGGGATTCGGTAACTTAGTAGCAGAAGTACCGGCAGATAAAGTAGATATGGTACTTGAAATGGTTGCAGACAGCAAAGTAATCGGTGAAGTAAATGATGTTCAGAAGTTTATCTATGGTGATGTAGAAATCACAATGGATGAAGCATTGGATGCTTGGACAGGTACTTTGGAAAAAGTATTCCCAACAGTAGCAGTAGAAGGAAAAGAAGAAGTTAAGACAGATGTGTTCAAAGCAGACAGTATTTATGTATGCAAGAATAAGATTGCAAAACCTACCGTATTTATTCCGGTATTCCCGGGAACTAACTGTGAGTACGATAGCGCAAAGGCATTTGAACGTGCAGGAGCGGATACCATTGTAAAGGTATTTAAGAACTTGAATGCAACCGATATTCGTGATTCTGTGGATGAATTTGTAAAAGCAATCGAACAGTCACAGATTATCATGTTCCCAGGTGGATTCTCTGCAGGAGATGAACCGGAAGGAAGTGCGAAGTTCTTTGCAACAGCATTCCGTAATGCAAAGATGACGGAAGCAGTAAACAAACTGTTACAGGAACGTGATGGATTGATGTTAGGTATTTGTAACGGATTCCAGGCATTGATTAAGTTAGGATTAGTACCATACGGTGAAATCAGACAGCAGACAGAAGATTCACCTACTTTGACATATAACACCATTGGACGTCATATTTCTAAGATGGTTTATACAAAAGTAGTAACAAATAAATCCCCATGGCTGGCACAGGCAGAATTAGGAAAGACTTATTGTAATCCTGCTTCTCATGGTGAAGGACGTTTTGTTGCACCAAAAGAATGGTTAGACAAGCTCTTTGCTAACGGACAGGTAGCTACCCAGTATGTAAATGAGAATGGACAGCCTACTATGGATGAAGAATGGAACGTAAATGGTTCTTATATGGCAATTGAGGGTATTACCAGCCCGGACGGACGTATTCTTGGAAAAATGGCACACTCTGAACGTAGAGGAGAAAGCGTAGCTGTTAATATCTATGGAGAACAGGATATGAAGATATTCGAAAGTGGAGTTGCTTACTTTAAGTAGGAAAGAACAGAATAGTAGAATATCAGAAATGATAGACCTTGTAGAGAGGAGAAACCTTTCTATGAGGTCTTTTCTGCATTAATAAAAAACATCATTTTGAATGAAAATATAAATAAGATTTTCATTTTTTGACTGGAAAATATTACATTAAAAAAGCAAAATAGAAATGACATGATAAATATTTTATAATATCATACAATGTTGGGTTTGCACATGATATTTGATGAAAATTGTAAGAATGACAAGAAAAGTTTCTTTTCTTATTGAAAATTGAGTCAAAAGTTGTAAAATGTAAAAAGATTGCGTATAGGATAGGTAAAATTGTACTAATAGTAAGAGCTGTATATACTATACATATCTGTTTTTTTAACAAAAGAAAAAGAGGAGGAGAACGGGATGACAGAGCAGGAAATTAAAAATAATATACGTTATAACGAAGAACTGATAGAGTCTTATCAAAGTCAGAAGAGAACGTTTGAAGAACAAATAAGTAGTCTGGAATGTTTGAAAAGTAAATTCATAACATTGCAGACTAATTTTGAGATAAGGCAGGATGTAAGAAAAAGAGGATTATTAGGAGTCTCTGAAAAAATATCACAAATAAAAATTGCATCACGTTATTATAATGGAATGAGTGAATTGCTGAATGGGCGTGAGTTTGTGAATGTATATGAAGGATTAACAGATGTAAAAAATATGATTAATAGAGAGATAAATAAAATTTATATGGATTTGGATGAGGTATCAGCAAAAATAAATAATAGAACACAGCGCATTTCATATTGGCGAACAAAATTAAGGAATATACAGTATAAGTGAGAGATAAGGAGAAAAAATGGCAGAAAACGAATTAGTAATTGATGATGAGTATTGTGCAAATATGGGAAGTTATTTTTATGCTCAAGGAACGATGTTGGATACTATGGTGAAAAATTATATTACAGCATTGGAAAAGGTTAGGAGCGATGCAATAAAAGAAGGAGAAGCGGCAAAGGCATTAGATGTTTACATTACATATGTGAAAAAATTAGATGAGCAAATCAAGGAAATTTCTGTTATTGCAAAGAAAGAAGTGGAAGATTTTTTGACTCAAGTAGATAATGCAGATGAATATCTTTTTTAGGGAGGCTATCATATGGGGAAAATTAATATTGATATAGAAGAATTGGATAATTCAATTTCGAAATTAGAAACATTAAAAGATAATTGGTTAAATAATGAGGTAAATCCACCGGAAGTAGTAGGAGGCGGAGGTACAGTAAATGAGTTAGAAGAGATTGCTAAATTGTATGTAGGCTTGAATATACGAATGGGCGGATTGATTTCTAGCACAATATCTTTTTTGAAAAATACGCGACAGAATTATGTGGAGAGTGACGAAGCAGTTGCAACCAAAATGAAGCGGGAATAAAAAATAGAAAAGGGGATGAAAATGTGAAACGTGATTTTTCAGAAACATCAAAACAAGAATTAATGAGTCTGGTTTCTCAGGTTGAAAATGAACAGTTGTGTGATTTTACAGATTGGTTTGGAGATAGATGGTGTGACTTTGAATCATGGATTGGTACACTAGGGATTCAACAATATATCAATAATGTAAATGCATATCATAAAAAAGTGATTGATAAAAATAATACAACAGTTCAAGAAATTGAGAGGATTTTTAATGCCGTAAAAGATGTAGATACTAGTTATGCAGTGCGAATGTCAGCTTGTAAGGCACAGTTGGAGACGATTACGAATCTGATTATAGAATTGAATCAGGTTATAGAACCAACAATGGGAGCTTTTAGTTCTGAAAGGATAAACGGCGAATTGGCAGGATTTTTTAGTAACTATGAACAGACAAGAAAAATTATGCTGATTCTTGCTCAAAATGGTTTAAGTCAAAAAGATATAGAGGAATTAAACGAAGAAGAATTAAAAGATGTTTGCAAAAGGGTTATTTCTGGCGTAATTGATGCAATTCCAAATGTTAAAATAGGTGAGAAAGTAGAAATACCAATCGGACCGGATATAACGCTTTATTATTTCGTATCGGGAAAATATGATAATAGTTCAGAAATTGACATTGACTTGGTGGTAAATAACCAAAAACTGGAACTAAAAAAAATATCAGTATCAGAAGAACTTAGTGATAGTATAGGAATTAATGGGGATTTATTGAGTGGCGATGTAGAAGTTTCTGGAAAAGCAGATGATGGAGATGTAAAATTTGGTGTAAATGGAGCGTGTGAATGTGAGACATCATTTGCAGAAGGAGACACAACATATGCTATAAAAACAGCATTTTCTTTCGAAAAAACGGTTTTTGAAGAATCTGTGGCAACAAAAATAGGAGAAGGTACGATTACTTCAGCAATTGGTATAGAAAAGGTAAACGATAATGGGTGGACACCCTCTCCCGTACCTGAAGATAAGACAGAGGTAGTTCAATTACCAAAGCTGCAGGAGATAGATATTGATTGGCAGGATGTTGCATTTGTAGCAGGAGGAATTATTTGTATTGGAGGTATTATATTTGCCATACCCACTGGAGGCGCATCATTGACAATATGTGTATTATAAGGAGAAAAAATGCAAAAAGGATATAAAAATAAAGCAGTTATTTTAATGATAGTATTTGCAGTTACAATCACTGGTTGCAGTCAGGGACAGTTACAAAGTATTGAGAATGAAAATAGTATTGGAAATGTAGTGAAAAGTAGTGAAAAAAGTGACGAGAAAATCATTAAAATAGATTTCAATCAAAAGTTTCTGAACATTTCAGGAAAATCTGCGGAAGAGGTAGTAGAGGAAATTAAAGATGGTGGAAATTGTTTAGATATTTATGAAAATGAGGATGGAACGGTAACAGTAGAAATTAGTGAGGAACAGCAGGAATACTGGGAAGTTTCCAGAGGAAAAATGATGAAAGAATTGGAGGAACAGCTTCAAGGGTATGGCGAAAATTATCGTTTAGAGCATAATGATTCCTTTACAGAGGTAAATGCGTATTATAATCAGGAACTGCCTGTAGATAAAGCAATTGTATATGTAAGATATGCGGTGTTTTTATGTGCCTCTTACCAGTTGTTTTCAGGAGTGAATTGTAATGAATGGAAAGTTGTGATTAATGTTTATAATTCTGACACGGGAAAATTGGTAAAAACAGGGGATAGTGATGTAGATTTAACATACAATAATTCCGATTGGGAGGCAAGTAAATAGAAGATGCAAAAAGGATATAAAAATAAAGCAGTTATTTTAATGATAGTATTTGCAGTTGCAATTACTGGTTGCAGTCAGGGAAAGATACAAAGTATCGAGAATGAAAATAGTATTGGAAATGTAGTGAAAAGTAGTGAAAAAAGTGACGAGAAAATCATTAAAATAGATTTCGATCAAAAGTTTCTGAACATTTCAGGAAAATCTGCGGAAGAGGTAGTAGAAGAAATTAAAGATGGTGGAAATTGTTTAGATATCTATGAGAATGAGGATGGAACGGTAACAGTAGAAATCAGTGAGGAACAGCAGGAATACTGGGAAGTTTCCAGAGGAAAGCTGATGAATGAATTAGAGGAACAGCTTCAAGGGTATGATGAAAATTATCATTTAGAGCATAATGATTCCTTTACAGAGGTAAGTATATATTATAACCAAGAATTACCATGGGACAAAGCTGGAGTATATGTAATGTATGCAGAGTTTTTGTGTGCTTCTTATCAGCTTTTTGCAGGTGTTGATAGTGAAGAATGGAGAGTTGTTATTAATATTTATAATTCAGATACAGGGAATTTGGTAAAGAGTGGAAGTAGTGATGTGGATTTAACATATAATAATTCCGATTGGGAGGCAAGTAAATAAAATGGACCAGTTCATATGTCAAAATATTTCTGTTAAACTGCCTGATGGATTTAAAGCTATGGCGGAGGAAGAAGTAAAATTATATTATAATAATACAAAGTTTGATAGTGCGTTTATAGAGAATGAGAAAAAGGCTGTTTTAGGAATTGTGCAAAGTAAAAATAATTTATTGGCAGAGCAAGTTGGAAAAAGAATTGCAGAATATCAAAGTAGTTATGCGCGCATGACACCCGGTTTTGTCATGGGAGAATTATTAGAGAAAAAAGGAGAAAAGCATAATGCAGCAATTTTAACCTTTAAGTGTAATGCACCTATGCGGGATTTATACAATATAGTAGCTATTATGGATTATGAAGATAGAGAATTATTTCTTACATTTAGTTGTGATTTGCAGGATGCGCAAACATTTATGTTTAAAATTTTAAAAATAGTTGAAGATATTTTCAAACAAATAGAGGTAAGTGCCTGAAAAAGTAATGGCACTTACCTCTATTTGTCTGTTTTACTAGAACGATTACATACTTCCTCATGAGCTAAAATTGTAGCTAAAGTGTCTCCGAGTTGCGCAAATATAGTAGCTAAAACAGCAAGTTCCTCTTTACTACAAGTCTTAGAAATAGCGCAGGCAAGGGAAGAAATGTAAGTAACTAATTCACAGGAGTTCATGACATCACCTCTATGATATTATATGTATTAGAGAAAAAATAGTGAAAACATTTCAAAGCATCTACCAAATATATGGAAGAGTATGGTATAATATGAGCACTTAGAGAAATCGAGCAAAAGGCGAAGATTGAACTTAGTGCGAGTAATACCTAATCACTTAGCGAGGTATTTTCGAGGTTAGTGAGTATGGTATAATATGAGCACTTAGAGAAATCAAGCACTTAATATTATGGGACACTGTTTTAACAGTTAGAAGAAAGGGGACTATATGGAAGAAGAAAAGAGATATGCATTGTTGATAGATGCAGACAATGTATCATCAAAATACATTGATATTGTGACAAAAGAGGCGCAGTCTTTTGGAAATGTAACTATTCGAAGAATTTATGGAGACTGGACTTCCAATTTAAAAAATTCATGGAAAGAGTGTTTATTAAATAATGCACTTTCGCCAATACAGCAATATAGCTATACAACTGGGAAAAACTCTTCGGATTCAGCATTGATTATTGATGCTATGGATATTTTGTATATGGATAATGTAGATGGATTTATTTTAGTATCTTCTGATAGCGATTTTACCAAACTTGCAATGCGCTTAAGAGAGTCAGGAAAGCGTGTAATTGGCATGGGAGAGAGTAAAACACCAACACCATTCGTGCGTGCTTGTGAGCAGTTTAAGACACTGGATGTACTATATAAAAATGCAGTTGAACAGAGAAAGAAACCGACACAAAAGGTATATGCAAAGAAACGAATTAAAGTAGTTACCAATGAGGGTGAGAATGTTCAGGAAACAGAACAGGCAGAGCCTATCACCAATCTTTGGGCAATTAAGGCAACTATTATTTCATTATTAGATGAAAATTCAGACGAAGAGGGTTGGATGTATCTGTCAGAGCTTGGAAATATGATACAGAAGATGTATTCAGATTTTGACTGTCGTAACTATGGATATACAAAGTTTGGTAAAATGATAGAATCTTTTCCAGAACTTCAGACAAGAAAAGACGATTCCAGTAATGGAATTACGAAGATTGTATTAGTACGGAAAAAAGAAGAAAATGACGGACGATAGTCGGGAAAGCAGGCGTTTAAGCCTGCTTAGTACTAACGATCTCGGTTTGTGCGTTGGGTGTTTATCAGATGCCAGATGGTGTCATGCATCCAGCTAATGGTATCATTTAATTTCCGGTTTTCTTCTAGCAAAAGTGTGTTTTCGGATTGCAGTCTTTTTAATAATTCTGCATCATCCTTTTTTAATGTACCGCTATAGGACATCTTCATCACCTCAAGTATATTATAGCAGAAGTGAAAGAAAATGTGATGTTAAAAAGGTGCTAAAAGATATGAAGAATATGCCAAAATAAGACAGAAAACTACTTGTAGAAGAAATAGAAACAAGGTATACTAGATGTTGTATTTATGAAAATGAAATGATGAGGAAAAGGAAATGAAAAAATACGATTATGTCATTGTGGGAGCAGGTTTGTTTGGTGCAGTATTTGCACAGGAAGCAAAAAAGGCAGGAAAAGCATGTCTTGTAATTGATAAACGTAACCACATTGCAGGAAATATTTATACCAAAGAAATAGAAGGAATTCAGGTGCATGAATACGGTGCACATATTTTTCATACATCCAATAAAGAGGTGTGGGAATATGTAAATCAATTTGCAGAATTTAATCGTTATACTAATTCACCGGTGGCTAATTATAAAGGTGAGATTTATAATATGCCATTTAATATGAATACCTTTAATAAGCTTTGGGGCGTGGTCACGCCAAAAGAAGCAAAAGAAAAAATCGAAGCACAAAAAAGAGAATATTCCGTAGAAAATCCAAAGAATCTGGAAGAACAGGCAATTAATTTGGTTGGACCGGATGTGTATACAAAGCTGGTAAAGGGATATACTGAAAAACAGTGGGGAAAACGTGCAACAGAGCTTCCGGCATTTATTATTAAGCGTTTACCGGTACGTTTTACCTATGATAATAACTACTTTAACGATAACTATCAGGGCATTCCAATTGGCGGATATACCAAAATGATAGAAAAAATGTTAGAAGGAACAGAAGTACAGTTAGAAGAAGATTTCTTGAAAAACAAGGATAAGTATTCAGAAATGGCAGATAAGATTGTATACACTGGAATGATAGATGAATATTTTGAGTATTGTTATGGAGAGTTGGAATATCGTTCCCTTCGTTTTGAAACGGAAGTATTAGAAGAAGAAAATCATCAGGGAAATGCCGTAGTAAATTATACCGAGTATGAAGTTCCATATACACGAATTATTGAACATAAGCATTTTGAATACGGAACACAGCCAAAGACTGTTATTACCAGAGAATATCCAAAGACATGGAAAAAGGGTGATGAACCTTATTATCCAATGAATGATGAAAAGAATATTGCACTTTATGAAAAATACAGTGCACTTGCCGAAAAGGAAGGAAATGTCATTTTTGGCGGAAGACTTGGACAATATAAATACTATGATATGGATGATACCATAGAAGCAGCATTAAAGTGTGTAAAGGCTGTCTTATAAGTGTTTACCACGATAGTTGACGGATAGAGAAAAAGTATATATAATAAACGCTTGGAGGAACGAAAAATGAAGAAATTAGAAGAATATGTGAGAAGTATACCGGATTTTCCAGAACCAGGAATTATCTTTCGCGATATAACTACTATTTTGCAGGATGCAGATGGATTGCAGCAGGCAATTGATGGAATATTAGAGTCTTTAAAAGATGTAGAATATGATGTAGTAGTAGGTCCGGAATCCAGAGGATTTATTTTTGGTGTGCCTGTAGCTTATGCAGCACATAAGAGCTTTGTTCCAGTGCGAAAAAAAGGAAAGCTTCCATGTGAAACAATCTCAGCAGAATACGATTTAGAATATGGCAGTGCAGTTATTGAAATGCATAAGGATTCTATTAAGCCGGGACAAAAGGTAGTTATTGTTGACGACTTGATTGCAACAGGAGGAACGATTGAAGCAATTACCGGATTAATCGAGCAGTTAGGCGGCGAAGTGGTAAAAATTTGTTTTGTAATGGAACTTGCAGGCTTAAAAGGAAAAGAAAAACTGAAATCGTATGATGTAGAAAGTCTGATTACATACGAAGGAAAGTAAAAGATATTAATGAAAAGGAGCTATACAGGAATAGTTCCTTTTTTCTATCATAAAAAGAAAAGAGGTTAGAGGAGAGAGACATGAGAGTAGGAATGGGATATGATGTTCATAAATTAGTAGAAGGCAGAGATTTGATTTTAGGTGGCGTAAAAGTACCGCATACCCTAGGATTGTTAGGTCATTCTGATGCAGATGTGTTGTTGCATGCCATTATGGATGCTCTACTGGGCGCAGCGGCATTGGGAGATATTGGAAAACATTTTCCGGATACCGATGAAAAGTATAAAGGAATTTCCAGTATGAAGCTTTTGGAGTATGTAGAGGCGTTATTGTCAGAAAAAGGGTATATAGTAGGAAATATTGATGCCACCATAATAGCGCAAAAGCCAAAACTCCGTCCTTTTATAGAAGAAATGGAAGAAAATGTTGCAAGGGTGTTGAAAATATCGAAAGAACAGATAAATATCAAGGCAACCACCGAGGAAGGACTTGGATTTACAGGTACGGAAGAAGGAATTTCAGCTCATGCAATCTGTACTATTATGAGCCTTTACGAAGGAAGCATAATCGTAGGTGGCAATAGCGGAGGTTGTGCAGGATGCTCAGGGTGTCAGAAAAAGTAGAAAATCACAGGAGTGAGAGTATAAAAATGACAGAATCAATACGTTATCTGAAAGAATGGGAAAAGCAGAGTACCAGACAGATGTATGAAGAAATTTTTAAAGAAGATTCTAAGGCATTTGTGGATTACTATTATCAATGGAAGACAAAGGATAATGATATTATCGTCATGGAAGACAAAGAGGGATATGAGGTAATGCTGCACCTGAATCCCTTTTTTATACAAGTAAATGGGAGTAAGGAAAAAATTCCTTATATTGTTGCGGTAGCTACCAGACCTGATTGCCGAAGGCAAGGAAAAATGCAGCAGGTTATGGTACAGGCATTACAGGATTTATACCGAGCTCAGTGCCCCTTTACTTTTTTAATGCCAGCCAATCCAGACTACTACAAGGGACAGGGATTTGTATTTACACCATTGGAGAGCGCAATAAAATCACAAGCAGGTATAAGTACTAAAAAGTATATAGAAAACGATATTTTCATAACAAAACTGGATAAAGAACGGATACATCATGTGACAGAAAGTGTCAACAAAATCTTAGCAGAAAAGTATCAGATGTTTGTATGGAGAGATATTTCCTATTACCAGCGGCTTTTGGCAGAAATGGAAAGCGAACAGGGAGAGGTATTGGTATTGGAAAAATCAGGGGAAGTTGTAGGAGCTCTTGCATATGGTAATGGAGAAAAGACAGAGATAAAGGAAATCGTACTTTCTCAAGAGCTGGAAAACAGCAAAACAGACATTTGCAATAAAATATTTCAAACAGAGGGCTGGAAAGAGGAAGAAATGCAGTTAATGTTTCGCATTACAGATTTACGGTCATGGACAGGAAAATTAAAAGGGGAGAAGGAAGTGTGGGAGATAGAGGTAGAGGATGCATTGATACTGGGAAATTGTGGAAGTTGGAGAATTGAATGGAACGTTGCCGGAGGCAATGTAAAAAAGCTGGAAAAACATCAGAATATACCAAAGAAAAGAATAGTGGATATTGCAGAATTGACAGAAAAGATATTAGAAAAAATGTCAATTTTTATTCGAGAATGGGTATAAAACTATTGACAAAAATAATTTTTGTGCATAAACTAACATAGGAATAAAGAAAAGGCGTTGAACGGAAAGAGTAGATTTTTGAAATTTCAAAGAGAGAAACTGCCATTGGCTGAAAGCAGTTTTGAAAGGAAAAAAATTGAAGTGCCTCCGAGAGCTGACTGGAAGAACTAGGAGTATTCCAGTACGAGTTGCACACGTTAAGTGTTTTGAGTGAAATGCAGCAGTGCATTTATATAGAGTGGAACCGCGGATAACTTCGTCTCTAAATAGAGACGGAGTTTTTTTATATCATAGGAAACACCGTGTTATGTTAAAGTGTGAAAGTGCATGAATTTCCTATAAAGTAGCTCTCTGAGCAGGAGGCGTACGAATTTGTAAGGAAGTGGCAGAATTAAGGAGGAAGAAAAAATGGGATTTATTAAACATGTAAAAGAAGAGTTTGAAGTGATACAAGAGCGAGACCCATCCATAAAAACTCCTTTGGAGGTATTGTTATATCCAAGTTTTCGTGTTATGTTAAGTTATAGAAAAGCGCATAAGCAATATTTAAAGGGGCATTATTTTCGTGCTAGAAGAATTTCCCAAAAAGCAGCAAGAAAAACCGGAATTGAGATACATCCGGGTGCAGTAATCGGAAAAGGATTTTTCATTGATCATGGAAGTGGAGTCATTATTGGTGAAACTACGATTATCGGAGACAATGTAACATTGTATCAGGGTGTTACATTGGGAGGAACCGGCAAGGAAACAGGAAAACGTCATCCGACCCTGTGTGACAATGTTATGGTAAGTGCAGGAGCGAAAATCATAGGTTCTTTTACGATTGGTGAGAATAGTAAAATCGGCGCAGGAAGTGTTGTGCTGGAGGAAGTTCCACCAAATTGTACCGTAGTAGGTGTACCGGGAAGAATCGTAAAGAGAGATAATGTAAAAATTCCACGCAGTGATATGGATCAGTGTCATCTTCCGGACCCGGTTATGGAGGATATCACCATTTTGCAGCATGAAAATTCCGCATTATGCAATAAGTTAATTGATTTAGAAAAAGAGGTCAAAGAGCTGCGCTGCAAGAACTGTGAAAAGTCTAAATAGCGTAGTCAGAAATAAGTAAGAAAAAGGAATGGAAAACCTATGGAGAACAAATTTAAATTTTACAATACGCTTAGCAGAAAGATAGAAACTTTGATTCCAAATGAAGATGGAAAAATCGCAATGTATACTTGCGGCCCAACGGTATATCATTTTGCTCATATTGGAAATCTTAGAAGCTACATCATGGAAGATGTACTGGAAAAAACATTGCGGTATGTAGGATATGACGTAAAAAGAGTTATGAATATTACCGATGTGGGACATTTATCCAGTGACGCAGACACCGGAGAAGATAAGATGTTAAAAGGGGCAAAAAGAGAACACAAAACGGTAATGGAAATTGCAAAGTTCTATACCGATAAGTTTTTTGATGATTGCGAAAAATTAAATATAAAAAGACCGGATGTAGTAGAACCTGCAACCAATTGTATAGATGATTTCATTCATATGATAGAGGTACTTTTAGAAAAAGGATATGCATATCAGGCAGGGGGGAATGTGTATTTTGATACTTCTAAGCTGAAGGATTACTATGTATTTTCTACCCAGAATGAAAAAGAACTGTTAGTAGGAGTTCGTGATGATGTGCAGGAAGATACCAATAAGAAAAATAAAAATGATTTTGTATTGTGGTTTACAAAGTCAAAGTTTGAAGATCAGGCATTAAAATGGGATAGCCCATGGGGCGTTGGATATCCGGGATGGCATATTGAATGTTCTTGTATTAGTATGAAACATTTAGGGGAATATATGGATATTCATTGCGGCGGCGTGGACAATATTTTCCCACATCACACCAATGAAATCGCACAGTCAGAAAGCTATACCGGACATAAGTGGTGCAATTATTGGTTTCATGTACAGTACCTCAATGATAAGTCTGGAAAAATGAGTAAGTCCAAGGGTGATTTTTTAACCGTCTCTCTGTTGGAAGAAAAAGGATATAACCCAATCATATATCGTATGTTCTGCTTACAGTCACACTATCGTAAGCCATTGGAATTTTCCTATGAAGCGTTGGACAATATCAAGTCAGCGTATGTAAAACTGGTAAAACGTATTCAGGAATTAAAAGAAGATGGAGCAGTAGAGCAGGAAAAATTTAAAGAATATAAGGAACGATTTGAAAATGAGCTCTGCAATGATTTGAATACTTCTATGGCGATTACCGTTGTTTATGATTTACTGAAGGCAGATATGAATGATGCTACCAAACGTGCGTTGATTCAGGATTTTGACCAGGTGCTTTCTTTGAATTTACTTACAGCAATCGTAGAAGATGCAGGTACTGGTGTGGATGAAGAGATGGAAGCTTATATTCTTCAAATGATAGAAGAAAGAAAAGCTGCAAAAAAAGAAAAGAACTTTGCACGGGCAGATGAAATTCGTGATACACTGTTAGAAAAAGGAATTATATTGGAAGATACCAGAGAAGGGGTAAAATGGAAAAAGGCTTAAATGAATATATATTAAGAAAATTTGACATGGAGCATGTGGATATTCGGAGTTATTCACCATTGGCATTAGCGTATATCGGTGATGGAATCTACGATTTAGTGATTCGCTCTATGATTGTTGGAAAAGGAAATACCCATGCCAATCAGTTGCATCGTCAGACCAGTCAATTGGTAAAGGCACAGACACAGTCCGATATGATAGAAGTATTAAAGCCACAACTGACAGAGGAAGAAATGGCAGTATACAAGCGAGGCAGAAATGCTAAGTCTCCTACAATGGCGAAAAATGCCACGATGTCAGACTATCGGCGGGCAACGGGATTTGAAGCATTAATGGGGTATCTCTATCTGGAAAATCAGATGGAGCGTATGATGGAACTAATAAAAATAGGATTAATAGGAATCGGAAAGGAACCATAGTGAGATACGAAGAATTAACCATAGAAGGAAGAAATGCAGTTATGGAGGCATTTCGTTCAGGAAAGACCATAGATAAGATATTTGTATTGGATGGATGTCAGGATGGACCAATTCGTTCAATTACCAGAGAAGCGAGAAAGCACGATACCATTATTAATTATGTAACCAAGGAAAGATTAGACCAGCTTTCCGAGACAAAAAAACATCAGGGGGTAATTGCCTTTGCAGCAGCCTACGAATATGCCGAAGTAGAAGATATTTTAAAGCTGGCAGAAGAAAAGGGAGAACCGCCATTTATTATTTTATTAGATAATATTGAAGACCCACATAATTTAGGAGCTATTATTCGTACAGCCAATCTGGCAGGTGCACATGGGGTAATTATTCCAAAACGTCGGGCAGTGGGATTGACTGCAACCGTTGCGAAAACCTCTGCCGGGGCAATTAACTACACGCCGGTTGCCAAGGTGACAAATCTTTCAAATACAATTAAAGAGTTAAAAGATAAGGGCTTGTGGTTTGTTTGCGCAGATATGGGTGGAACAAATATGTATCAGTTAGATTTAAAAGGTCCGATAGGTCTAGTAATCGGAAGTGAAGGGGAAGGTGTCAGCAAATTAGTAAGGGAAAATTGTGATTTTATTGCATCCATTCCAATGAAGGGAGATATAGATTCCCTGAATGCATCTGTTGCAGCAGGTGTATTGGCATATGAAATTGTAAGACAGAGAATGCAGTAAAAGAGGAGCATAAGGGAGAAGTATGCAAAAGTTTGATGAATATAAAAATGATTCAGATGAAGAACTGATAGAGCAGTTGCGAAATGGGAAAAAAGACATCATAGATTATATTATGGACAAGTATAAGTATCTGGTGCGAAAGCGGGCGAATGCCATGTATTTAATTGGTGGAGATACGGATGATTTGATTCAGGAAGGAATGATTGGGCTTTTTAAGGCAGTCAGAGACTATAATAAAGAAAAGGATGCGTCATTTTCCCATTTTGCAGATATTTGTATTGCGAGGCAGATTTATAGTGCGGTAGAAGCCTCGCAGCGTAAAAAACACCAGCCTTTGAATAGTTATATTTCTTTGAACAGTGAAGCGGGTACGGAGGGAAATGATTCTTTTTTGGATTTGCTGGAGTCATTTGAAAATGGAAATCCAGAGGAATTATTAATTGATAGGGAAAATGTAATGGCAATTCAGGAAAAGGCAAAGAAGGCGTTAAGCAAAATGGAATGGGAAGTGCTGGAATATCATTTGCAGGGGCTGAATTACCGACAGATTGCAGAATGTATGGAGCGAGAGCCAAAGGCAATTGATAATGCACTTCAACGAATTCGCAGCAAACTGGCATTGAATTGTAAAGAATAAAGAAAAAATAAAAAATATCTTGACAATATCCACAACATATAGTATATTAGTCAAGTCGGTTGCAGATGTAATCGTGATGCTGGCGTGGCACAGTCGGTAGCGCACCTCATTGGTAGTGAGGAGGTCACGGGTTCGATTCCCGTCGCTAGCTCTTTATAGGCACTAAGATTTCAGAAGAGATTTTAGTGCTTTTTTTGTGTATAAAGGTACTAGTATTTCCAGAGGGTTTCTGCTAAAATAAAATATATGGAAAAATAGGGAGTCTCTATCGTGGGAATCCTTTTAGAAAATAGACATAAAGGAGTGTTAAAAATGGCAGAATCTATGGAAGATTACAAGGAAGAATTAGAAGCATCTTTTCGTAAAATCCAAGAGGGAGACATCATTACGGGAACTGTTATTGATGTAAAGGAAGACGAAGTGACATTGGATTTAAAATATTATGCACAGGGTGTAATTAAAAAAGAAGATTTAAGCAATGATCCAAACTTCCAGGTAATGGAAGAAATACATGTGGGTGAAGAGTTAGAGGCAACAGTAGTAAGCAAAGATGACGGACAGGGAAATATCCGACTTTCCAGAAAAGAAGCCAATGAGATATTAGCTTGGGAAAAGTTAAAAGAATACAAAGAACAAGAAACAACTCTTTCTGTAAAGATTGCGGGAATTGTGCCAAGTGGTGTAGTAGCATATGTAGAGGGGATTCGAGGATTTATTCCGGCTTCTCAATTAGCACTTTCTTATGTAGAAGCAACAGAAGAATGGTTAGGAAAAACAGTGGATGTCCGTGTGATTGATGTGGATGAAGCTAAGAAAAAACTGGTACTTTCCGCAAAAGTTATTTTGAAAGAAAAGGAACAGGAAGAACATAATCATAAGATTGCGATGTTAGTTCCGGGAAGCGTATTAGAGGGAACTGTGGAAAATCTTATGCCTTATGGGGCGTTTATAGACTTGGGAGATGGAATTAGCGGATTAGTGCATATCTCACAGATTTCTCAAAAGAGAATTGGAAAGCCATCCGAAGTTTTAAAAGAAGGACAGAAGGTAAAAGTTAAGGTATTGAATACGAATGATAATAAAGTAAGCCTTAGTATGAAAGCATTAGAGGAAGAGATGGTAGATACACAGCAGACAGAGTCTGTGGAAGAATATGTTTCAAATGAGAGTGCATCTACAAGTCTGGGAGATTTATTGTCTAAGCTGAAACTGTAAGCAGTACAAGTGGAAGGAGTACGAGAATGAGAGTAAATGCAATTCAAGGAACGGATATCAATACAATGGTGGAAAAGAATAACGCTGTAAATAGTACAGAGAACTTTTCCTCTTATTTGCAAACAACAGCATCTTTAGAAGAAATTTTTACAGAAGCGTCAGAGCGTTACAATGTACCAAAGAATTTGATTAAAGCCATTGCAAAGACAGAATCAGATTTTGATCCAAATGCCACTTCAGGTTCCGGTGCACAGGGACTTATGCAGTTAATGCCGGCAACAGCCAGAGAGCTGGGAGTAGAGGATGCATATGACCCATATCAGAACGTTATGGGTGGAACAAAGTATATTAGTCAGTTGTTAAATAAATATGATGGTGATGTAAAGCTTGCTCTTGCAGCTTATAATGCCGGAAGTGGAAATGTAGCAAAATATGGTGGAATTCCACCATTTAAAGAGACACAAAATTATGTGGTAAAAGTTACAAATTATATGAATGGTGGCGTACAAGTACCAGAAGCCTATTATTCTACCTCTGGGGCAAGCAGCACAACGAATACAAATACTGCAAGTGAAACGGTAACAGCAGCTACGGTAGAAGAGGCAGAGGATAATTATTTTAAGGATGTTTTAAATCAATTATTTTCCTATGATGATTATCTTAGATTTATAGATTTGTATACAAAGGTGCAGCAGGAACAACAGGAAAAAGAAAAGGAACAGGAAGAAAAACAACCCGGAATTTCAGATTCTTATTATTCCTATCAGGAAATTAAATATAATCCGGCAGTACTTGGAATTATAAACAGTAACAATTAAGCAGGAGATAAAAATGGAAACAATTAAAATTAAATATTTTACCGAAGAAATTGACAAACTTACTTATATTGACGGAAAGTCTGACTGGATTGATTTAAGAGCCAGTGAGACCGTAGAATTAAAGGCAGGCGAATTTAAGTTAATTCCATTAGGTGTGGCAATGGAACTGCCAAAGGGGTATGAAGCACATGTCGTACCGAGAAGTTCTACATTTAAAAATTATGGAGTTTTACAGGTGAACAGTTGTGGTATTATTGATGGAAGCTATTGTGGTGATGATGATATGTGGCGAATGCCAGTATATGCAACAAGAGATACTGTTATTCAGAAAAACGACAGAATCTGTCAGTTCCGCATTGTGGAGAATCAGCCGAAGATAGAGTTTCAGCAGGTGGATTCTCTGAAAAATGCAAACCGTGGAGGATTTGGAAGTACCGGTAAAAACTAATATGTGCATTCAACGAGCAGGATGTTACAGAATATAGGGTTCGTCAAAATGTACAGAAAAGAAAACGAAATTCGTTAAAGTGACGAAGAAGTAAAAAAGCTATATGCTTTCTTGGCGGAAATGACAAGAAAGTATGTGGTTTTTTGTGGATATAACAGATGCAATTTTCTATGGGATTTGGTAGTATTATATCAGAAAATAAATTCTGCGGGACAGAATAAAACACAGGAGGTAATTCAAAAATGGCAAGTTTATCATTAAAGAACATTTGTAAAGTATATCCAAACGGATTTGAAGCAGTAAAAGACTTCAACCTTGAAGTTGCAGACAAGGAATTCATCATCTTCGTAGGACCATCAGGATGTGGTAAATCTACTACACTTCGTATGATCGCTGGTTTGGAAGAAATTTCTTCCGGAGAGCTTTCTATCGATGGAAAGATTGTAAATGATGTAGAACCTAAGGACAGAGATATCGCAATGGTATTCCAGAACTACGCTTTGTATCCACATATGACTGTATTTGATAATATGGCATTCGGATTAAAATTAAGAAAGGTTCCAAAGGCTGAAATCAAACAGAAAGTAGAAGAAGCTGCAAGAATCCTTGATCTTGAAAAATTATTAGATCGTAAACCAAAGGCTTTATCCGGTGGACAGAGACAGCGTGTTGCTATGGGTCGTGCAATCGTTCGTGAGCCTAAGGTATTCTTAATGGATGAGCCTTTATCTAACTTGGATGCTAAGTTAAGAGTTCAGATGCGTTCTGAAATCGCTGCATTACATCATAGATTAGGTGCTACTATCATCTATGTAACACATGACCAGACAGAAGCTATGACATTAGGAACCAGAATCGTTGTATTAAAAGATGGTATCATCCAGCAGGTAGATTCTCCACAGAAATTATACAATGAGCCAGATAACTTATTCGTAGCTGGATTCATCGGATCTCCTCAGATGAACTTCATCGATGCAAAATGTGTAGTAGAAGGAGATAAGGCTACATTATCTTTCGGTGAAACTACTATTACATTACCACCAGCAAAATCTAAGAAGCTTGCAGATGGCGGATATAACGGAAAAACTGTTGTACTTGGTATTCGTCCAGAAGATGTAGACGATTCCCAGATTGCAATCGAAACACATAAGGATAGCTCTTTCTCAACAACAGTAACAGGATACGAATTACTTGGTTCTGAAGTATTATTATACTTCAACGTAGAAGGAACAAGCATGACTGCAAAGGTTGATTCCAGAACACCTGCACGTCTTGGAGATAACATCCGTTTAGCTATTGATGTAGAAAAGATTCATGTATTCGATAAGGAAACAGAATTGACAATTACTCACTAATTCGGTAATATAATTTCATACACTATGCATGATTTGGGAGTAACACATGAGTGTGTTACTCCCCTTTTTATGCGAGTAGCGAGAAAACTTAAGTACAATTTCTGCGCAATCACTCCCAACACCTAAGTGATGGGAGTTGGATATATGTAGTAAACGAATTTGTGGCAAACATATGAATTAAGAAAGGAATACAAATGTTATGTTATCAAATCATAAATTGCAGGTTACCTTAGAGGAAATCAAGGAAATTTCCAGAATAGATCTTGCTCTTTATAGTGATAAAGGAAAGCTTTTAGCATCTACTTATGAAGGTCAAGAGGATATGGAGGAGGCAATTCGCTTTTTTGCAGATTCCATGGCAGAAAGTCAGATGTTGTCCGGTTGCCATTTCTTCAAGGTACTAATAGAAAATGAGTTAGAATATATTCTTTTGGCAAAAGCTACCAGCGAAGAGGCTTATATGATAGGAAGGCTTGCGGTATGTCAAATAAGAAATATGGTAAGTGCATATCGAGAACAATTTGACCGTAACAGCTTTATGCAGAATGTAGTATTAGGAAATATGCTGGTTGTAGATATGTATAATAAAGCGAAAAAATTGCATATAGAACCTGCACAGCGAGTCGTTTTTATCATAGAAGTATCAGGAAAAAAAGATGGTATTGTAATGGAAACGGTAAAAAATCTGTTTGTTTCCACTACCAGAGACTTTGTTACAGAAGTGGATGAGAAATCTGTAATATTGGTAAAGGATGTCAGAGATATGCCGGAAGACGAAGAACTGGTAGAATTAGCAAAGATGTTAGTGGACAATCTTCATACAGAAGCAATGGTAAAGGTTCGTGTGGGATTTGGTAATAGAGTAGATTTACTTCAGGATATTGCCCGCTCTTATCAGGAAGCAAAGATGGCATTAGAGGTAGGAAGTATTTTCTATGCAGAAAATGATACCGTGTCTTACAGTAAGCTGGGAATTGGACGATTGATTTATCAGTTGCCGGCAAGTTTGTGTGAGATGTTTTTAAAGGAAGTATTTGGCGAAAAAGTGCCTGAAGGATTTGACGAGGAAACAACTGTAACTATTCAGAAGTTTTTTGAAAATAACCTGAATATATCCGAGACAGCACGGCAACTATATGTACATAGAAATACTTTAGTATATCGCTTAGAGCGAATTGAAAAAATGTTGGGATTAGACATCCGTACTTTTGAGGATGCGATGTTGTTTAAAATTGCCTTGATGGTAATTTCTAACATGAACTATCAAAAGAGCTTGAACGAGATAAAAGAAGAGGAATAAATCGGAGAATAGAATAAGCAAAGGTGGAAAAATATGAAAATTTCAACAAAAGGCAGATATGCATTACGTCTCATGCTAGATTTAGCATTGGAAAATAATCAGGTTGTTAAGTTAAAAGATGTGGCAGAGCGTCAGGAGATTTCTGTAAAATATTTAGAGCAAATTATATCTGTGCTGCAAAAATGCGGATATGTAACAAGTATGCGAGGTCCCGGCGGTGGATATAAGTTAAGTAAAAAGCCGGAAGATTATACGGTTGGGATGATTTTAAGACAAATAGAGGGTAGCCTTGCACCAGTAGCATGTTTGGATGAAGAAGTTAATTCTTGTGAAAGAAATAATAGCTGTGTAACGTTGCGGTTATGGCGGATGTTGTATGATGCTATTAATGGAGTGGTAGATAAGGTAACTTTGGCAGATTTAGTTGCATGGCAAAAAGAAATAGAAGATAATATGGATTATATCATTTAGGTATAAAATTAAAGAGGGAGGCGGGGAAAATGCAGGGATCTGCATTTTATAATGTTATTATAAATATAAGTTTATTAGTTACGTTAGCAACTATATTAGTAAGTACATCATTTTTTCAAAAAATTTTATTAAATCCCGGAACCTTGCGGATTCGGGAGCAAGTTGCCCTGGGAGCTGTTTTCGGGGTTTTTTGTATTATGTCTAATCTTGTGGGAATACAGGTAGAAGGAGCACTTTTAAATGCAAGAGTTATTGGTGCATTGGCAGCAGGCTTGTTAGGTGGTCCAATATCCGGAGTGTTGGCGGCAGTGATAGGTGTCTGCCATCGTTATTTTATTGAGCCCAATGGTCTGACAACCTTTGCCTGTTGTCTGTCAACGATGATTCAGGGTGTTGGCGGAGCTGTTATCTGGAAAACATATTATCAGAAGAATCGAAGTTACAGTGGAACATTTTTATTTAGTGTCACAGCAGGTTTTGAAACCATTCATATGATATTAACGCTGTTTTTATCAGGATCGATAGAACAAATGGTAGATATAGTAAGAATCATTGCAGTACCTATGATATTTCTGAATGCGGCGGGGATGGTAATATTATTTCGGGTTATTACAAGTGTATATAAAATGCAAGATAAAAATATTGCACAAAAATTATTTCTAACCTTTCGTATCGCGAATCGTGCACTTCCATATCTTAGAAAAATTGAAAAAGAACCGGAAAATTTCCAAAAGATTGTGGATATTCTCATGGAGGAAAATGGAGATTGTATCGGAGCGGCTATATTGAATTTAAAGGAATACTATGGGAAAAGCAGTATGTTCCGTCGAATTACATGGAGTGAAGCGCATCCACCGGCAATCGTAAAATGCGTGTTAAAACAAGAAAGGGTATTAAGCTGGGAATATGCAGGTTATAAAGACCCTTTTGAACCATTATTTCGACGGAATGTAGTACTGGGAGCACCATTAAAAATAAACGAAAAAACCATTGCGTGTTTAGTAATGGTAGTAAGAAGAAGAGACTTTTCTTCGGAAGCAGATAGTAGTTTTGTAGAAGGCTTGGCAACCCTTTGTTCTACGCAAATGGAATTGGCACAGATGGAAGAACAAAAAAAGCTTCTTAGAAAGGCGGAATTACAAGCCCTGCAATCGCAGATAAATCCTCATTTTTTATTTAACGCATTGAATACAATTTCTTGTTTTTGCAGGGAAAAGCCGGAAAGAGCCAGAGAATTGCTGTTGGCACTTAGCACTTATTTTCGCAATTCGTTGAAAAATACAGATTATATGGTGACTTTGGGGGAAGAGATAGAGCATATTAGGGCTTATCTGGAACTGGAAAGGGCAAGATTTGAAGAACGACTTCGGGTGGAATACAACATTGCAAAAGAAGCAGAGGGAGTGATGGTGCCTAATCTGATTTTACAACCGTTAGTAGAAAATGCAGTAAAGCATGGTGCAATGAAACAGCGTCAGGGAATCGTTCAAATTGAAGTAGAACGTAAGAGTGATAAAATCATAGTTCGTGTACGAGATAACGGAAAAGGAATCCCGAAAGAAGTGAGCAATGGACTAAAAAATCGCCAAAAAATATCAGAGGGAATAGGACTTTGGAATGTAAATGAAAGATTACATAGTATTTATTCAGAAAGCAAAGGATTACAAATAGATACAGGAGAGTGGGGCAGTGAGGTAAGCATGGAAATACCAATTTCATAAGAAGGGATGGAGATACAAATGAAGATAGTAATCGTAGATGATGAACGGCCTGCCAGAAGTGAATTGAAATATTTAGTAGAACAGTGCAGACCGGAATGGAAGATATTAGAAACGTCTAATTGCGAAGAAATGATGCAGCTAATGGAAAAAGAGCACCCGGATGGAGGATTTGTAGATATTCAGCTTGGAGATATGAATGGAACTACATTGGCATCTATGGTGTTGAATAAAAATCCGGAATTTGCATTAGTATTTGCAACTGCATATCAGGAATATGCAGTGAAAGCATTTGAATTAGGTGCGTTAGACTATTTGCTGAAACCCTATTCCATGGAACAGGTAGAGCGGGCAGCAAGGCGAATAGAAGAGCGTGTGTCAGGAAAAAGAGAAAAGCAGGAAGAAAAATATGAAGAAGAGCGTTCTAAGCTTACCATTGTGGGGTCTACCGGAGTAGAATTAATAGATATTTCAAAAATTATCTATATTAGTACCGAGGATAGAGGATGTAATATTCATTTACAGGATAAAAGTTTTTTCCAAAATCAATCTTTGAATTACTATGAGGAACGTTTGGAGCGTCATCACTTCTTTCGTATATATAAAAGCTTTTTGATTAATTTGGATTATATCGAGAAGTTTGTACCCTCCTATAATAATGGATATGGAGTCTGTCTAAAGCATATAGAAAAGGAAATTTTTCCTATTGGAAGAACACAGTGTAAAGAATTGCGAAAAATGTTCGAATTTTAACAGTTAATACAGAAAATTTAGCAGTTCATGCAAAAGTAATTGCAATAATACAAAAAAGGTTTATTATAAAAGTATAAAAAATATCTAAAAGTCATAAACAAATTGTGAAAAATATATAAAGACTTTTAGTCGGAGGAGGTATTTGTATGGTATCATTTTTTGTATCACTGGCAATTCTTATTGTAGGCTACATCGTGTACGGCGCCATTGTGGAAAAGGTATTTAAACCTGATGACCGTCCAACTCCTTGTATGGAACATCCTGATGGAGTGGATTATGTGCCAATGTCATCTGGAAGGGCTTTCTTAATTCAGCTATTAAATATTGCAGGATTAGGACCGATTTTCGGAGCATTATCAGGAGCAATTTGGGGACCAAGCGTATATCTTTGGATTGTATTTGGTACTATTTTTGCAGGTGGTGTTCATGATTTCTTAAGCGGTATGTTATCCATAAGAAATGATGGAGCAAGTATTTCTGAAATTGTTGGAAAATACTTAGGACCTGTTATGAAAAATGTAATGCGTGTATTTTCCGTGGTACTGCTGGTTATGGTCGGAGTTGTATTTATGGTAGGACCTGCAGGACTGTTGGCAAAATTAACACCAAATGTATTAGATGTTAAGTTTTGGACAATCGTTGTATTGATTTACTACTTCTTAGCAACTTTACTTCCAATTGACAAGATTATTGGAAAATTATATCCAATTTTCGGTGCATGTTTGATTATCATGGCAGTGGGTATTGGTGGAGCAACTATTTTAAGAAGTGGAAGTCATCCGATGATGGAAATAACTTTAAAGAATCTGCATCCGGACGGAAAGCCGATTTGGCCGCTGATGTTTATCACAGTTGCCTGCGGTGCTATTTCCGGTTTCCATGCAACACAGTCACCAATGGTTGCAAGATGTCTGAAAACAGAGAAAGATGGTAGAAGAATTTTCTACGGTGCTATGGTTGCAGAAGGTATTATTGCTTTGATTTGGGCATCTGCCGGAATTGCATTTTATAATGGAACAGGCGGATTACTTGCAATGAATGGTGGTAATTCTGAAACAGTATATGATATGTCAATTGGTTTATTAGGAAGTGTTGGTGGTGTACTTGCAATGATTGGCGTTATTGCCTGTCCGATTACTTCTGGTGATACAGCATTCCGTAGTGCACGTTTAACTATTGCAGACTGGATCAAGATTGACCAAAAGGATATGAAGAAGAGATTGACATTGTCCATTCCGTTATTAGTAGTTGGATATTTAATTTCTTTAATTGATTATCAGGTTGTATGGAGATACTTCTCTTGGTCAAACCAGACCTTAGCTATGATAGCTCTTTGGGCAGGCGCTGTATATCTGGCAGGACATGTCAGCGCACCGGCAAGTCTCATGGCTGCACTTCCGGCAACATTTATGTCGGCAGTCAGCATGACATATATTTTATATGCTGAGGAAGGATTTAAACTTAGTACCAAGATAGCATATCCGGTAGGAATTGTTTTCGCAGTTCTTTGTGCAGCACTCTTTGTTTGGAGAAGCTTTGTACCGGCAATGCAAGGGAAAAAGGCAAAAGACTAAAAAGATAATCAGTAGTAAGAAAAATGAGTGAGTAAATCATCAAGGGTTACCGTAGACAGAACAAAAGTTTTGTCTATGGTAGCCTTTTTAGTAAGTAAAAGAAAGTCTAAAGTTTTTTGTGGAAAATCCGATAATATAAATAGAAAAAATGAGAGAAAAATAAAAAGTGAAAATAAAAGAAAATAAAAGGAAATAAAAGAAAAGAAAAAGGGAAAGGGACGGATAAAGTTATGAAAATTAACAATGCAGTAGGAAATGATAGCGTAATTAAGAATGGTTATATACAGAATCGCATGGATGGCGGTGCAAAGGGTCAAGAAGCAGTTAAGGTAGAAAATGGTTCTATCAATGCTTCCGGTTTAGGAATCTTTCAGGATGACATTGCCAATAAGAAGCAAAAGGCGATGCAGAATGCTATGCAGTTTGTAAAAGACCAGTTTAAAGCTGACGGTGAAATAGATGATACATTAGATGCTTGCCGAGCACGAGCAAAAGAGAGCAGAGCTAGTTTGAAAGAAGCGCAGGAAGAATTAAGTGCCTTAGAAGCGGAAAAAAATAAAATAAAAGAAGAATACGGCGAGGATAGTGAAGATTATAAGGTTGCCGTAGAAGAATATAATAAAATGGCAGAGCCATGGGTAACGCAAAAAGAAGCAGCACAGAAAGATATTGCAATGCAGTCTGGCATGATTCGTGGAATCAAGCAAGAGGTGCTGAAACAGCATGGAATGATAGATGCAGAGAAAGCAAAAGACTTAACCTTAGAAGCAGCAGGGGAAGAAATTGTAGGTATGCTGATGGATGAAGCAAAGGATAAGATTGATAAGGATATCGAGGATGCAGTAGAAAAGGGAGAGAATCAGAAAGAAGAGGCAGAAAAGACAAAAGAGGAATTGGAGAAAGTACAGGCAGAGCAAAAGAAGAAAGCTCAGGATGCGGAAGCAGAATCTAAGGAAAGCCATACGAATAGTGCAAAAAGTTCAGCTTCTGCCGCAGAGGCGTTAAGGAAGATCAATGAAAGGTATAAAGAAGTTGTTGAAAATACGGCTAAAATTGCCGCAGAAGAAATAGTATTAATGGATGAATTAAAGGGAGCAGCGATAGATACGTTGTTATAAATTAAAAAGATAAGGAAAGAAAAGCTCTTTTCTAAAGAAGCCAAAGATTAAGAAATTGGTTCTTAGAAAAGAGCTTTTTGTGATAAAAGTTAGAAAAAGTTTTGGAACTAGTAAAGGAACTGGTATTATGAGAAATAGAAAAAGAAAAATATGGGTAATGATATGTAGTCTATGCTTATTTTTATTATTGGGCTGTGGTGAGATAAACAGCCGGCAATTAAGTCAGGAAAAGACTTCAACGAAAGTCACAGAGGGAAAATTAGAAGTACATTTTATTGATGTGGGGCAGGGAGACGCAACACTTATTCGGCAGGGCGAACATGCCATGTTGATTGATGCAGGAGATAATAGTAAGGGTACGGCGGTGCAAGCGTATCTGCAAAGCCAGAATATTCAATCATTAGATTATGTAATTGGCACACATCCGGATTCAGACCATATCGGTGGATTAGATGTAGTGCTGTACAAGTTTGAATGGGATACGGTAATGATGCCGGATTTAGAGAAAGGCACCAGAACGTATGAGGATGTAAAAAAGGTAATTCAGGATAAAAATCAAAGGATTACAGTACCAAAGCCGGGAGATACTTATACGCTGGGAGAAGCGGAATTTACGATTGTATGTCCTCAGAAAGCAGATTATGGTGACAATAGCAATGACTATTCCATTGGACTGCGATTGACTTATGGAGAAAACCATTTCTTATTTACCGGAGATGCAGAAGAAGCATCTGAGCAGGATATGTTAGTGAGTGGAATGGATTTGTCAGCAGATGTATTTAAGGCAGCACATCATGGAAGTGATACAGCTAATACAGAGGAATTTTTAAAAACCGTAAATCCAAAGTATGTAGTGATTAGTTGTGGTGAGGGAAACAGTTATGGGCACCCCAGAGCGGCAGTTTTGAATGAGCTTCGGCAGATGGGAGCAGAGGTCTATCGAACGGATGAACAAGGAACGATTGTAGCATATTCTGACGGGAAAAATATTACATGGAATTGTAGTCCGAGTGATACATGGAATGCAGGAGAACCAACCGGCAGCAGCGAAGAAGGAAAGCCACAGGAAACACAAGATTTGGAAAATACGCAAGCGTTAGAAGAAACGCAAGAGCAAGAGTCAGAAAATGCCACCTATGTAATAAATGCAAATACCAAGAAATTTCACAAACCTTCCTGTAACAGCGTAGAACAGATGTCAGAGGAAAATCGGCAGTATACGGTAGAAAGTAGGGAAAAGCTAATAGAAGACGGATATGAGCCTTGTAAGAGGTGTCAGCCATAAAAAAGAAAGCACATCAGTATTTTTGTACTGTGTGCTTTCTTTTTTATTATGGGCTTTAGCCTGTTGAGGTGGGGTGAGTTTCTCAACAGAGAAATGAACCA
>CAYTDI010000029.1:0-29907 GCA_964436595.1 uncultured Eubacterium sp. | reverse complement strand
ATTTTTTGCACGAAAAAGGAGCTGCACACTAATTACTTAGTGCGACAGCCCCATTATTTTATTAATTCATCCGTAAGGCGGAGAATTTCAGGAGCTATCTTTTCCCGCTCTTTTTTTGTAATATAATTATATACGGGATACGCAATGGCAATGATAGCGATACCGACTACGCCAATGATAATGCCCGGAATAAACCACACAGAATCCCACACCATGGTACAGCACATACCAATTCCTAAAAGCAAACATCCAATAACACCAATGGCAATAGCGTACATAGTTCCTTTTTGGGTTACACTATGGTCAAGGCGGCGAAGCTGTTCCATTTTATCTTCTTTAGGTACATATTTTTGACGTATTTTCTTTATTTCATCCTGCTCTTTGGCAGAATATGTGATTTTAAAAGATTCATTTTCATTTATATTATTCATAGGTTTTCCTTTCTGTTGAAATGATACTATATTTTTTGTCCTAGCATATGTATTTCTTTTGTGGTTCGTACAATCACATACACTGACATTGTAACTACGATAACACTAATTCCAGCACCGGTTGCCATAATCATAATGCGTTGCAGTTCGGGGGAAGTGTCTCCGCCAAATTGTGAAAACATGGCTGTTTCCAGAAAAAGCATGGAAAACAATGCGGCTGCCAGTTTGATTATCTTAGAGATAGACATAACCGGACTGTGGTATTTACGATATTTTATAATATCTATAATGGCGGCAGTGGTAATGTAGAACGTATACATTGCCATCACATAAATTAAAAATCCATGATACCGAAATCCACGGTTAAAATAAACCATCATAAGCACTACGCCAGACAGGGCAAGGTTTACTGTCAACAAAATATAAGCGCAAAGACGAGAACGTTTCAGTTCTCCCAAACGACTGGTACCGATATGGATTTTCCCTACATAACGAACCAATAAAAAACGCATAATTGCCATGATTGCATAGTAAACAGCAAAAATTCCAAACCAGCAGGTACGATATATGATTGCCGAAACAGCATTGACGGTAACATATATCAAGTTGATTACAAGGGAACGATATAGATTCACATGGGTTTTAAAAGTCACATCTGTGAAATATCGATTTGCATATTTATTGCTATATACTTCTGATTTAATTTTTTTATAATATTCCGGAACTGTTTTCCAACAGGCAAGGCAAACTACCGTAAGGGTATAAAATGAAACTACATAGACCACATAAGCGATAGGAGCAGCTTCCCATTTCTTTACAAAAACAGTAACAAGTGCCAAGGCACTCATGGTTACTAAAATAATTATCAACCAGATTGGCAGAAATAAAAATTTTTTACAGATAGATTTCCAATTTTTCATACTCAAATCCTCCGGAATCTTACGGTAAAGGTGCTTCCTTTTCCCAGTGAACTTTCCACACTTATTTCACCATGTAAAATATCTATGACACGTTTTACCAACGCAAGTCCTAAACCATTTCCATGAGTTGCGTGTGAGGTATCACCCTGATAGAATTTTTCAAAAATGTGTGCACCAATCTCAGGTGTCATGCCACATCCTGAATCCTTTACCCGAACGATGGCGTAACGCTCAGTAGTCTCCAAAAGAACTGATACTTTTCCGCCATCCGGAGTAAACTTAAATGCATTAGAAAAAAGATTATTCCAGACAAGGGACAAAAGCTCACTATCAGTATTTACCTTTACGGATTCAGCCAAATTGACCTCGATTTCGATATTTTTCTTTTCCCATACAGTTTCATAACCAAGCAGGCAGTCACAAAGCTGCTCACCTAAGTCATATTCCTCTGTTTTTGGATAAATTTGTTGTTTCTCAAGACGGTTAAGTTTTAAAATATTGGTCATCATATCAGCTAAACGACGAGAACCGTCAGTAACACCCTTTGCATATTCCATTCGCTTTTCTTCATCCAAATCCGGTGTCTGTAAAAGTGTCCCATAATTTTGTATCACTGCAAGAGGGGTTTTCATTTCATGTGATACATTTGCGATAAAATCAGTACGAAGTGTTTCCACACTGGCTAATTCCTCCGCCATAGTATTAAAACAATCAATGATTTCATTAAAATTTTTATCTGCACCAAGTGGATTCATGGGAGCAATTCGTACATCAAAATTGCCTTGAACCACTTTTTTTGCAGCATCTGCAATATGTTTCGTAATTCGCTCTGTTGTAAATTTCCTGCGAATCGTGTCAATGACAGTAAACAAAGCACTTAAAAAAATGACAGCTCCCAAGGTCATTTTTGCTGCCATATTTAAGTTGGATGCAGTAAATTTCAGTTCAAGTGTATTTTGTAATATAGAAACGAACAGTGTGATGGAACAGGTAACAAGGAATGCAACAAGCAGGAAAAAGAGCAGATAGTTGTAAATAATCCGCAATACTTTCTGTCCCCAATTTGCTTTTTTCATTTTAACACCGCCTTATATCCTAATCCATGAACTGTCACAAGTTCAAAATCTTCACACTTTGAAAGTTTTTGGCGAAGCTTTGTCATATACACATCTACTGCTCTTGGTGCTGTTTCCGTATCTGCGTCCCAAAATTCATCCATAAGCTGTGTTCTGGTAAAAGTTTTTTTGGGATAAGACAGCAATTTATAAAGAATACTAAATTCTCGATTGGTCATGGGGATTTCTTCATCCTCTAAATACGCAGTATGCTCGTCGGCATCCATGACAAAACTGCCGATTTCCAGTTTCCTGTTTGCGGCAATTTTGGCACGGCGAAGCAGTGCACCGATTCGTAAGAATAATTCGTCCAAAATAATCGGTTTTACCATATAATCATCCACACCTATGCGGAAACCACGCTGCTTAGAAGTAATATCATCGCGGGCAGTCATAAAAAGAATTGGAATATCCTCATTCAACTCACGGACATTGCTTGCAAATTCAAATCCATCAATATCCGGCATCATAATGTCCGACACAATGAGGTCAAACATATTTTCAGCAAGTGCATCATAGGCGTCAGTTGCATTGAGACAGCCAATTGTTTCATATCCATTGTGAGTTAAAAAGGAGCAGACTGTTTTGTTCAAGTCCTTATCATCTTCTACAACCAATATCTTAAACATCAAAGTACCTCCGAATAATTTTTTCAATAGGTATTATGTTGTGATTACATCACGCAATAATTTCATCGTTCGTCAATCGTGCAGGCACGTTGTCTCACTTACACTTATTATACCATGTAAATGTTAAAGTTTTGTTTAAGTTTGATATTTTTTTATGCGAGTTTCTCATAGTTGTAAGATTAATTTTTAACAATAATTTTATCACTAAGCTTCATAATTTGGTCGGCATATTTTTTTCTGCGAGAAGCAAGGAACTTCTTATAAAGAGGATAGTTAATAATTGTCATTAGCATACCTATAATGCCTATAATAATGCCGGAACTCATTGTGTTTTTAATACCGATTTTTGAACCGATATCTGTCATTACAAGGCTCATGCCGCTTCCCATAATAATGGCACTGATACTGCCGAATATGTAAGCAAATACAGTTGCGGGACGTTTTACTTTTGCATCTAATTTTTTTAGTTCGTCAAACTGTGTATATTCTTTTGCGGTGTATTGTGTACGGATTTTTTCTGCAAGAAATTCCTGATTATTTTTATTCATGGTAAGTACCTCCTCGCATAATATTTTTCAGATACATAAATACATGTATCTAAGTTAATAAGTTGCTAAATAAATATTGTTCAATAGGCTTAGCAAGACCCATGATATAATTGTCCTAGTGTCAATCAGGTAATAGTTCTTCTCACCCCCTGTTGAACCAGTAATGGTTGCTTCATTGAAAGTCTGTTCCCCTGACATGGAAGTTAGCTTCAAACCGGCTGGCTGTTTGCTTAAGTACATGGACTACCATCTAGCAGTGTGGTTTCGCATCTGTCCATCTTGAGCTGGATTCTTATATGCGAGGGTGTCGATGCTCCATGATCATGGGTTTTACCAAGCCGATTGAACACTTAAATCTCATACGAAAGAAGGTGATTACAATGAACACACTTTACGTCGGTATTGATGTGAGCAGCAAATCCAATGTCGTTTACTTAATGCTTCCTAATGGTGATAAGCACAGTAACTTTTCTGTTGCAAACTCACATGAAGGCTCTACACAGTTGGTAAAAAGAATTCATTCTGCTTTAATTTCACATTCCCTTGACACAGTTCTGATTGGTCTTGAAGCAACCTCTATTTATGGAGACAATCTTGTGTACTTCTTAAGGGAAGATGCCACTCTGGCATCGTTTAACAGAAAAATTCATGTCCTCAATCCTAAGCAGGTCAAAAAGTTTCATGACGCTTATAACGACCTGCCAAAGAATGACTATGTGGACTCTTTTGTTATTGCTGACTGCCTGCGTTTCGGTAGAATCAACAAAGAGGTATATATGGGAGACTATCGCTACAAAGCACTCCAGAACCTCACACGAGCACGTTTCTATGCTGTTCAAAACCTAACTAAAGAAAAGCAAAGATTTATAAATGTGCTGTTCAAGAAGTATTCTACTATGACACAGGAAAAGGTATTTAGTGATACCTTTAGCACTACCGCCCTGGCTGTCTACGATGAATTTGAATCCGCAGAAGCACTGGCAAATATGGACTTACATGAGCTTACTGACTTCATTATGGAGAAGGGGAAAAATCGTTTCCCTGATCCGGATGCAGTAGCCAAAGCCATTCAGAAAGCTGCCCGCAGTTCTTACCGTTTACCCAAGACGGTGAATGATTCTGTCAATCAGGTGCTTTCTATATCCATAACCTCCATGAAGGCATTGGAATCTCAAATCAAAGAGTTCGATAAAGCTATCAAAGCTCAAATGGAACTCCTGCCAAACGTATTGATATCCATTCCCGGCATAGGTCCCGTATATTCCGCCGGAATCATGGCTGAAATCGGTGATATCAATCGTTTTGATAATCAGGCTGCACTTGCAAAATATGCAGGTCTTGCCTGGAAACAACACCAGTCCGGTGGTTTTGAAGCCGAAGTTACAAGGCTTATTCCATCCGGCAACCGATTTTTAAAGTACTATCTGTGTGAAGCTGCATTTTCGCTTGTAAGATGCGACAAGGAATACAGCGACTTCTACCACCTCAAATACAAAGAGGTCAACAGATGCCAACACAAACGTGCACTCGTTTTAACTGCCCGTAAATTTGTGCGTTTAGTCTTTCGACTGCTGAAAGACAATCGCCTATACTGTACGGCAAAGTAGATTTCATCTACTTGCTGATGAACTATGCCCTGCTCATTTTAAAAAAATCTGATCGACAGGGCTTAGGTGGGTGTTTTTTGTCTTTATGAGATATATACAAAAATATATGTTTTTTGTGTCATTTATCTCTTGACATCACACCGCTGGACTTTTGGTGCTGACATATAATTGTTTTTTTCTGAAAGTCTTTTTCTGGCTTCTGCAACAGTTTCGCCTTCTTTGGTAAATAGTTTTTCAATGCATTTATCTGTTACTTTTGTAAAACCATCAACAGCCCCCTTTTCAATTTTTTTATAGCCTCCTACGACGCCATTCTCAATTTTCTTGTAACCGTTTACTACGGTTTCTGCGATTTTTTCATTTGCTTCTACTAATTTAGACATTGTAAATATCTCCTTTGCTTTATTTTATGCTTTGAGTATATGTTGGAATTGTTTGTAAGTTTTTTAAGAAATGTTTCTGAAATGTTAAATTTGGAAAAATTTCTGTATATTTCGTCCATCTTATTTGAGGTTAAGTCGCTATAAAAATAAGCGTCAAAAGACAAAGGAAATCAAAGTTAACACGGCATACCGATATTTATTGTTATTTTACATAAAAAAACCATGTTGTTTTGGTTAAAAATCCCGTATTGACAATCTTATGCTAGTTTGATATACTTTCATTAAGTTAACCGCTTAACTTACTAAACGGGAAATCGTTCGGAAAAGACTATAAAAGTTATGATGTACTAGGTTGCAAATTATAGAAGATATTAAATGGAAAAATTACACTCAGATCATGGGAGTTTTGGGTGGTATCAAAGGAGGAAGAACTATGAGTATTTCAAAAGTAAAGAAAAGCAAAGATGCCAGAATGGCAGGTGTATTAATGCCTGTTGCTTCTCTTCCGTCAAAGGATGGAGTCGGTAATTTTGGTAAAGAAGCATATGCTTTTGTAGATATGCTTGCGGATATGAAAATCAGAATATGGCAGATTTTGCCGTTAAATCCGCTGGGATACGGTAATTCACCATATCAGCCGTTTTCATCTTATGCAGGAGATGAACTTTATATTGATTTAGACCTTTTGGCAGAGGACGGATATCTTACAGCAGAGCGTGATGATTATGAAACAGGTGAAAATCCTAATCGAATTGAATATGAGAGAGCAAGAGCATACAAGACAAAGTATTTAAAAGAAGCGTATAAAGGTTTTTATGAGAAAAGTTGGAAATCTCCGGAATTTGAAGAGTTTCAGAAAAAAGAATGGGTATATTCGTATGCAGTTTTTATTGCATTGAAAAAACAGAATAATCTTCGTTGCTGGAATGAATGGCCACAGGAACAGCAGGATTGGATTTTGGATAAAAAGTATGACGTCAGTCATTTACAGGAAGAAATCAACTACCAGATGTTTTTGCAGTATATGTTCTACAAGCAGTGGATGGCGCTGAAAGAGTATGCGAATAAAAAGAATGTGTTAGTTATGGGAGATATTCCTATTTATGTAGGAATTGATTCTTTGGATGTATGGAGCTGCAGAGAAGACTTTCTTTTAGATGCAGAAGGAAAACCAAGCTTTGTGGCAGGAGTACCGCCAGATTATTTCAGCGCAACAGGTCAGCGTTGGGGTAATCCAATTTATAACTGGGAAAATATGCAGAAGAAAAATTTTGTATTCTGGATGAATCGCTTGAAATATAGCAGTGAGCTTTATGACATTATTCGAATCGACCATTTCCGTGCTTTTGATACTTACTGGAAGATACCGGCTAGTTGCGATACTGCAATTGATGGTGAATGGGTAGAAGCACCCGGATATGAACTTTTTGATGAAATTTACAGACAGATGCCTGATATTCAGATAGTGGCAGAAGATTTGGGAGATTTAAGACCAGAGGTATTAGAACTTAGGGATCATTATAATCTGCTTGGTATGAATATAGCAGAGTTTTCAATACCTTTTACAGATTCAGTAAAAGAGCATCAGTTGATTTATACCGGTACGCATGATAATCAGACCGTAAAAGGCTGGTTGAATTCCTTAGATGGAAAGACCAAAAATACGGTTCGGAAAAGGCTTGCAAAATATGGACAGCCATGGGAAAGTTTTACAAAGAAAATGGTACAATTTGTATATAGAAGTTGTGCCTGTATGGCAATTATTCCATTGGCAGATATTTTAGGTTTGGATGATGAAGCAAGATTAAATACACCGGGAACAGTAGGAAGTCCGAACTGGGAGTGGAGACTTACAGATTGGATTGCTCTAGAGAAAGAGAAGGAGAATATTGCAAAACTTGTTTTGAAATCGAAAAGAAGCCATTTATAAATAAAGCAAGCGAGGTAAAACGCACTATGAATTTAAAAACCATTGCAAAGAAAGCAGGGGTAAGTACAACAACAGTTTCCAATGTTATTAATGGAAATTATCATAAAGTGTCTAAAGAAACTATAGCAAAAGTCCAAAAAATAATAGAGGTTAACAATTATAAACCGAATGCTACCGCCAGAAGTCTGGCTTCTAAAGAAAGTAAAATTATTGGTGTGGTGATACCGAATGTTGCCATGGATGAAAGTTTTTCTGTTAGTCCATATAATACACAGATATTATCATTACTGGAAAATTATATACGCAATCAGGGGTACTATCTGATGATGCGTTGTGTAAAAGAGTGCAAAGAGATTATTCCTTTGTTTTCTTCATGGAATGTGGATGGTCTTATTTTATTTGGTCCATTTGCACATGAGGTAGAATATATTAAAACATATCTTAAGGTGCCAACTGTATATATAGATACATATGCAGAGAAACTTGAAATTGCAAATGTTGGAATTGATGACTATAAGGGAGGTTATTTGGCTGCCAGGTATTTATTAGCGAAAGGGCATAGAGAGATGGCTTTTGTAGGTCCTCAAATTGACTGTTCGGGCGTAATTCGGCAGAGATATCAGGGGTTTTGCGATGCCTGTGCAGAATGGGGAATTGAGGTGACATCGAATCATATTTTTGAATCAGATACGATATACCGGGAGGGTATAGCAGTAGGTCAGAAAATAGCCATTTCTGATATTAAGTTCACTGCGGTTGCGGTTATGTCAGATATAGTTGCAATGGGTGTCATGGAAGGGCTGCGAGTATGTGGTTTGAATGTGCCAAATGATATATCGGTTATTGGGTTTGATGATTTGCCGGAGTGTAATTATTCCAGTCCAAAATTGACTACTGTTTCCCAAAATCTTGAACGGAAGGCGCTCTTGGCAGGAGAATATCTTTTCAAAATGATTCGTGAAAAACAAGAAATTATAATGGACGAAAAAATTGATGTAGAAATAATCGAAAGACAATCCGTAAAGGAATTAAACTCTGCAATGGATTAGATTTAGAAATTCGCAGATAATGAGAAAGGTGTGGTTAGGAAGATGGAGAAGTGGTTAGAGAGCGTTTACAGTGATGGAACTGCTGATTTTGTCAGCAATCCATCACCTAAACTTTTTGAGAATGTTACTGTTAAAATCAGAATGTATGAGGATGCTCCTGTAAAGCATGTGTTTTTACGTTCTATACCTAACGGTGCGGAAAGGTTAGAAGAAGCACAAGTTGTTAAAAAGGAGCATGGTTTCATATATTATGAAGCACCGTTAGCAATTACAGAGAACAGAATACAATATCATTTTTATCTTGTATGTGAAGATGTTGTATATTTTTACAATCAAAAGGAGATTACAACATACATACCGGATCATACTTATGATTTTGTGCTGCTTGCTGACTATGAACAGCCAGCATGGGTTAAAAAGGCTGTCTTTTATCAGATTTTCCCAGAACGATTCTGTAATGGAAATCCTGAAAATGATGTACAGGATGGTGAATACAGTCAGGATGGACATCCGACCATTAAAATGAAAAGTTGGGAAGATAGGGCATTGACTTATCAGGAAGGTTTCTGTTTAGATTTCTATGGTGGAGATTTAGAAGGTGTAAAGGAAAAGATTCCTTACTTAAAAGAACTGGGTGTTACTGCGGTATATTTGAATCCGATTTTTACAGCGCCTTCCGTACATAAATACGATTGCATTGATTATTTTCATGTAGATCCTCATTTTGGTGGAGACGAGGCTTTAGCAGAACTTTCCAAGGCGCTTCACGAAAATGACATGAAGTTGATTCTGGATATTTCTATCAATCATACTGGAACGGCACACAAATGGTTTAATAAAGACGGTATTTATTTTGACAAATCAGAAGGTGCTTATAACAATCAGGACTCAACGGAGAGAAGTTATTATTTCTTTAAGGAGGATAATACCTATCATGGCTGGTATGACAATCCGGGATTACCGACTTTGAATTATACAGCAGATTCGCTTAGAGAGGTTATTTACAGAGCGGAAGACTCTGTTTTGAAAAAGTGGTTAAAGCCGCCATACAATATTGATGGATGGAGATTTGATGTGGCAGATGTATTTGCAAGAAACAATGAAGTACAGTTAGGACATGAGCTTTGGCCGGAAATTCGTAAGAGTATTCGTGAAGTAAATCCGCAGGCATATATTTTGGCGGAAGATTGGGGTGACTGTGCACATTATCTTCAGGGAGACGAATGGGATTCCCCAATGAATTATTATGGTTGTGGCCGTGTGATTCGTCAGTTTTTGGGTGAGCCTGATTTATTCATGGGAAGAAATGAAATACTGAAAAAAGTACCTTATAAAATGACTGCTGAGGATGTACAGGGGCGTGTGATGGAACATTTGGCGAAGATTCCTTATGTGATGTGGGAGAATCAGTTTAATCTGTTTGACAGTCATGATGTTAGCAGATTACATAATAATCCGAAGGTTCATCCGGACGAATATCGAGGAGCAATTATTTTCCAGTTTACTCTGGTAGGTGCAGCATCTATTTATTATGGTGATGAAGCAGGCGTTGATGGTGTTCTGGATACGAATGAAGGGTGCAGATATCCGATGCCGTGGAGTAAAGATTTCAAGAACAGCGAAGTATATAAAATGTACCAGACCATGGCACATATGAAAGCGCAGCATAAGGCGCTTTCAGAAGGTGGTATGAAGTTCCTGTATGCCGAAGGAAATGTAGTGGCAATTGCACGCTTTTGTAAAGAAGAGGTATTTGTTTCTGTAATTTCCACAAGTGACAGAACAGAGAAAATTCGCTTGCCATTGGGAGCGGTAGGTGCTGTGAAACCAAAAGGAAATACAGATATATTTGGCAAAAATTTAGTATATCATAAATTAGATGAGAATAGTGTTGAATTTGTAGTGGAGGCGCATCAGTCTTATTTCATGGAATGTGAGATGCGATAAAAGTGAGAAAGTGGCATGGACATAATCATAGTAGGAAAATGACTTTAGATTGGTGCATGCCATTAATTGCATTTTATGTTAAGTGGGTAACAAACAATGTGATGCAGTATAGGCAGAAAGGAAAAGATATGGAAGTACAAACTAGAAAATATGAGTTAGATATGATGCCGGTTGCCAAAAAAGAGGCGATGGTGACAGGTGATAAGTACCGTTTTACAATTTTAACGGATTGTTTGATACGTATGGAATATCAGGAAGAAGGACTATTTGTGGATGAACCTACACAGACGGTAATATGTCGTGATTTTCAGGTTCCAGAGTATCGAGTAATAGATAAAGAGGATTCCTTGGAGATTGTTACAGAAAAGTTGCATCTGTATTATGATAAAAAGTCTTTTTCGAAAGAGGGGCTGTCAATTCAGTTAAAAGAAGGCTTTCATGTATACGGCTCTATATGGAGTTATGGAGATGTGATAAATGATTTAAAAGGAACCGCGCGTACACTGGATGGAGTAAACGGTGCAGTAGAGCTGGAGAGTGGATTGATGTCGAGAGAAGGCTTTACGGTACTGGATGATAGTGAAATAGCATTTATTACGGATGATCAGTGGGTGGCTGCAAAAACAAGAAAATCAATTGATTTATATTTTTTCGGTTATGGACATGATTATCTGAGATGCTTAAAAGATTTTTATCAATTAAGTGGAAAAACACCTTTATTACCAAGATTTACTATGGGAAACTGGTGGAGTCGTTATTATCAGTATACAGAGGAAAGCTATTTAAAATTAATGGACAAATTCAAAGAGAAAAATATTCCTTTTTCTACAGCAGTTATTGACATGGATTGGCATTTAGTGGATATTCCGAGAAAATATGGAAGCGGATGGACAGGATATACATGGGATAAAAAATTATTTCCGAATCCAAAGCGTTTTATGAATAAGCTTCATGAAATGGGAATGCATGTGACATTAAATGTACATCCGGCAGATGGTGTCAGAGCGCATGAAGATGCGTACCTTCCTATGGCAAAAGAACTTGGAATAGATTATGAAAACGAAGATAAAATTCCGTTTGATTCTACGAACAGAAAGTTTATGGATGCGTACTTTAAGTATTTGCATCATCCAAATGAAGAAGATGGTGTTGATTTTTGGTGGCTGGACTGGCAGCAGGGAAGCAAATCTGGTATTGCAGGAATTGATACGTTGTGGATGTTAAATCATCTGCATTTTTTGGATAACGGACGGAATGGAAAAAAGCCGCTTACATTTTCCAGATATGCCGGAATTGGAAGTCACAGATATCCAATTGGTTTTTCAGGAGATACAGTTACAACGTGGGATTCTCTAGATTTTCAGCCTTATTTTACTGCAAACGCAAGTAATGTAGGATATAGTTGGTGGAGTCATGATATTGGAGGACATCAGCAGGGGATACGCGATGATGAAATGGCTGTACGCTGGATGCAGTTTGGTGTTTTTTCGCCGATTATGCGTTTACATAGTACAAAAAATGAATTTTATGGAAAAGAACCGTGGAATTTCAATGCGGAAGCAGAATCAGTAATGACGAACTTCCTTCAGTTAAGACACAGATTAATTCCTTATCTGTACACTATGAATTATCGTACGCATTTGGATGGAATACCATTAATACAACCTATGTATTATCAACATGATACGGATGAAGCTTATAACGTGCCGAATCAGTATTATTTTGGAACAGAAATGATAGTTTGTCCAATTACGAAACCGCTGGATAAGAGAATGAAACTGGCAGAGTTTGATGCATGGCTTCCGGAAGGAAATTATATAGACTTCTTTACTGGACAGGTATACACAGGCGGACGCAGAATAGTGATGTATCGTAATCTGGAAAGCATTCCTGTATTAGTTCGTGCAGGTGGAATTATTCCGATGGCAAAGGATTACAAAGATTGCCATATGTATAATCCGAAAGAACTGGAAATAAACATATTCAATGGTGCAGATGGAGCGTTTGATATGTACGAAGATTCCTGTGATGAGAATAAGACTACAGTGCCGGTGATTACACATTTTGCATTTAAAGCAGGCAAGTCAGCAGAAGTATCTATCAGCATAGAAGGAGAGACGGAAGGAATTGTACCAGAGAATAGAGTATATGAGATACACATAAAAGGTATCGGTGAGCCGACAGGTGTTACATTTAATTTAAATGAGTCCATGGAGTTTACATGGCAGTATGATTCCAAGAAAAAGGAAATTACTATCTGCTTCAATGGTGGAAACGAAAAGCAGTTTAACATTCAGATTCAAACAAACAGTGTGAAGATGGAAGGATTGGATAAAGAACGTGCAATATATAATATACTTCACCGTGCGCAGATTGAATATAATTTAAAAACGGCTGTATTTGAAGAAGTATGCAGAGAAAAAAACACCGCAAAATTGTTCGGTAAACTTCAGCAAATGAAACTGGAAAATATGTTGGCAGGTGCTATTGTTGAGCAAATGATAGCAGATTGTTAGATGAATCTGGTTTTAAACAGATAAGAAACAATATAAAATTAAAGTTGACAAATAATAAAAAAGTATGGGAGAGCAAAAAAATGAAAAGAAAAATTGCGTTGACACTTATTGGAGCTTTGATGTGTTCGGCGACAGCTTGTTCTAACAAGAAAGTATCCGATGCTACGGAAACTACAGTGGAGAGTGAGACAGGAGAAACAATTGCAGAAACAGAAAGTGCAAATGAAGAAGATGCAGAGGCTGAAGAGATAGAAGGTCGTTATCAGGCAGAGTGGACGAAGGATGCAGTTATTTATGAAGTAAATGTCAGACAGTATACAGAAGAGGGAACCTTTAATGCTTTTTCGGAACATTTACAGACATTGAAAGATATGGGGATTACAACACTTTGGTTTATGCCGATTCATCCGATTTCGGAAACAAATCGTGCCGGAACATTGGGATCTTATTATTCCATAACAGATTATCGTGAAGTAAACCCAGAGTTTGGAACATCAGAAGACTTTAAAGCATTGGTTGATAAAGCACATGATATGGGATTTAAGGTTATGTTGGACTGGGTTGCAAACCATACAGGTTGGGATTGTCCATGGATTGATGAGCATCCGGACTGGTACACGCAGGATGGCAGCGGAGATATTATTTCTCCAGAAGGCATGGGATGGCCAGATGTTGCAGATTTAAATTATGACAACATGGAAATGCGGACAGAAATGATTGAATGCATGAAATACTGGGTACAGGAGTATGATGTTGACGGATTCAGATGCGATTATGCAACTGGTGTTCCACAGGATTTCTGGGAGGATGCAAGAGCTGCGCTAGAAGAAATTAAACCTGTTTATATGTTGGCAGAAGATAATTTGGTAGAAAGCCTTTTGGATAAGGCATTTGATTTTAATTACAATCTACAGTTGTATGATGCAATGCGTGCGGTTGCAAAAGACAGTAAGCAAGCAAATACTTTGAAAATATATATTCCAACTGATTTACCGGATGGTGCATATACATTAAACTTTATGGATAATCATGATAAGAATTCATATGAATATACGATTATGGATGCGTTTGGAGAAGAACCGATGGTTGCTATGTTCTCGTTCTTGTATACAATCCCGGGAGCGCCATTGATCTATACCGGTGATGAGATTGGATTGGATCATGCAATTGCTTTTATGGAAAAAGATACAATTGATTGGGAAAGTTCGGAACATGATTATAGACCATTGTTAGCAGAGCTGAGCAATATAAAGAGCACGAATCCGGCACTTTATAATGGAAATTATGGTGGTCAGATTAATTATTATGATTTAGATAATAAAAACATCTTGAGTTTTTACCGTGAAAAAGATGGTAATGTTGTAAAGTGTATTTTTAACTTGTCTAAAAGAGAACAGACAATTGATGTCTCTCCTGTTGTAGATGGTACAGAAACTGTGTTGCTTCATAGTGCAGGTGCAGCAGAGATTAATATGGAAGATCATCCTGTGAGCGAAGAGAATTTGGGTGGTGAAGTAACAGTACAGCCATGGGAGTTCTGGATATTAACAGGAGAAAATTAAATTTTTAGTGAAACGTTTTGTGTGGATTGTTGAATAATTGCATGGAGTTTCTGAGAAAAATGTTTTTTTGATGGAAGTTTAGACACATTTGTTGAAAGCGATTGGCAAATTGATGAAAAAAATGTGTGAAATACCAAAAAAAATGTGAAATATTTATCATGGGTACTTGACATATAGGTAGAACTATACTATAATAAATATAAGTTAATCGCTTAACTTAAACGGTAATGAGTAAAAATAAGTTTATATTTTAAGGAGGAAGAAAAAGTGAAAATCAAAAAAGTACTTGCATTAACAATGGCAACAGTTCTTTCCGTAGGTTCTCTTACAGCATGCGGAAACACAGAAAAATCAAATGATGGAAAAAAAGGAACTGCAAACAAAGAAACATCAGTTGATGGAGAAGTTGAAAAAATCAGCTTGAAAGTATGGTGTCCGGAAGAAGAAATGGAAATGACACAGGAATTAGCTGATTCTTTCCAGGAAGCTCATCCAGAGTATGATATTACTTGGGATATTGCAGTAGTAGGTATTGATGAATCAGGAGCTAACCTGACAACTGACGCAGATTCAGCAGCAGATGTGTTCCATGTTCCTTCAGGTGCTGTACCAGGATTAACAGAAGCAGGTTATCTGTTGCCTATCGCATATGATCTTGAGAATGTAAAATCTCTTTATGGCGAGGGTGCAATTGAAGCAGCTACAAAAGATGATATGATGTATGGTGTTCCTTACACGCCAAACAGTTGGTTTATGTATTACAATAAGAGCCTGTATACAGAAGATGAAGTGAAATCTCTTGAAACTATGATGGCTAAAGACCTTGGTGCAGATGCATATAACTTCTCTTGTAAAATTTCTGACTCTTGGTATATTGAAGCGTTCTTCTATGCAGCAGGATGTGAGCTTTTCGGAGCAGACGGTACAGACCCTGATGTATGTACATGGAACGATGAAAATGGTTTAGCAGCAGGTAACTATCTTATTGACTTAGTAAGCAATTCGAAATATATAGAGGACAAAGATGGTATTGCAGGTTCTCTCTTCAAAGAAGGTAAATTAGGTGCACTCTGCTCTGGTACATGGACATATCCTGAATTCAAAGAAGCTTTAGGTGATGACCTTGGTGCAGTAGCACTTCCTACAGTCAATATCAACGGTACAGAAGCGAACTTAAGCAACTTCGCAGATTACAAATTAATCTCCGTTAAGTCTAATACTGCTCATCCTCTTGCAGCACAGCAGTTTGCACAGTGGTTAGCAAATGAAGATGCACAGTTAATGCGTTATAAAGAAGCTGGAGCGGTTCCATCTTGCTTAAGCTTACAGGAGAATCCGGAGCTTTCTTCAGACGTAGCATCTATTGCATTGATAGGTCAGACTGAATATGCAACACCGCAGCCGGCTATTTCTCAGATTGATGAATACTGGAGTCCGGCAAAAGCACTTGGCGAAGGAATTATCAATGGAGAAATTACAGCAGCTAATCTTCAGGAAAAATTAGATCAGTGTGCAACAGCTATTACAACAGTAACAACAGCAGAATAATTTGAAGAAGATAAGTTGTTAAAATAATAATAGAATGAATTATGGACTGTTTTATAGAATGAAAAAATAACTCGCTCTTGAAACAGTCCATTTTATCAAATGGCATAGTAATACTTAAAAGTCAAGGCATTTAAAACATAAAGTACATTTAAGAAGACACAAAACAAAATGATAAAAGAATGGTGAAACAATCTGGAAGGTATACAGAGTGTGGATTAGGATATAGTTGGAGGTTTGAAATGAAGGGAAATTCCAAGAAAAAAGAAGGAAAATACGGTTTGGTTTCCATTTTTCTAAAAGGAGATATCTTCTCCAAACTCTCTTTTTTAATTTGGGGTCTTTCGAATATGGTAAGAGGTCAGATTATAAAAGGGTTATTGTTTTTAGTGATGGAGATTTCATACATTGCATATATGGTTCCGTCCGGTTTCAGATTTTTAAGAGGTATTATTTCCTTGGGTACTCAAGAACAGGAAATGGTATTGAATGAGAAATTAGGAATTTATGAAGTTGTACAGGGAGATAACTCCATGTTAATACTTCTGTACGGAGTGGTTACATTATTAATTACTGTTGCTGCTTTGGTAGTAGGATATGTGTCAATTCGTTCGGGAGAATTGGCAAGACAGTTAAAAGTACAGAATAAGAAAGTACCTGGTATTATAGATGAGATTAAAGAATTGTTTAATACCAAAATACATAGATTATTTTTATTTATTCCTATCATAGGAATACTGATATTCACAGTATTGCCATTGGTATATATGATATTAATTGCGTTTACAAATTATGATGGTGCACATCAACCGCCTGGAAATTTGTTTGACTGGGTTGGAGTGCAAAACTTTCAAAAGTTGTTTGGTTCTGCAGACACATTGTCAGCAACTTTTTGGCCTATTTTCGGTTGGACAATTGTTTGGGGATTTGCGGCAACCTTTACCTGCTATTTTGGTGGAATGTTCCTGGCAATGCTGATTAATTCAAAAGGAATTCGTGCTAAAAAGGTATGGAGAACTATTTTCGTTATCACGATGGCGATTCCAGCATTTATTTCTTTGCTGGTAGTGTCTACTATGCTGGGTGAGAAAGGGATTATTAACATATTATTACAACAATGGGGATTTACCACAAAAGCATTGCCATTCCTGACAGATGGCTTGTGGGCAAAATGCTCGGTTATTGTAGTTAATATGTGGATTGGTATTCCGGTAACTATGTTGATGACAACTGGTATTTTGATGAATATTCCGGCGGAATTGTATGAAAGTGCAAAAATTGATGGGGCTAATCCGTTTATTCAGTTTACAAAAATTACATTCCCTTATATGTGGTTTGTTACTACACCGTATTTAATTTCTAACTTGATTGGTAACTTTAACAACTTCTCTGTTATTTACTTCTTGAATAATGGTGGACCATTGACGTTGGATTACTATAAGGGAGCCGGTAAAACGGATTTATTGGTAACGTGGTTATATAAGTTGACAAAGGATAATGGAGATTATAACCTTGCAGCAACAATTGGTATTATAATATTTATTATTTCAGCGCTTACTTCTTGGATTTCATATTCAAGATCAAAATCTTTGAAAAACGAGGAGGGATTCCAATAATGAAGAAGACGGTAATCGGATTAAATCTTAAATATTTTAGAGTAGCATTTTTGGCAAGCGTCTTAGGTTTGTTAAGTTTAATTTTTCCCTTTGTCAGTGTGGGAGGAAAAAACTTACAAAGTATAAGCGTTTTAGTGAAATTGATGAATGCAGGTCACTCCGGTGGAATGACAATTGTTTTGTTGGTAAGTATTATAGCTACAATAGCGGTAATTTTACTTGCTGGTATTAGTTTTATAAAACCATCGGTTTTGATGACAAAGGTGTGGGTTGCTGTATCAGCAGTTCAGGCCGCTACTACTGTAGTTTTGATGTTTGGTACAAAAGGGATGGTAGATGGTTCAGGAATTTTAACAGAATCATTTTTGGTAAAGAACTTTGGAATCGGATATTGGTTTGGTTTGGTATTTTCTTTTATTGGTTTGATTTTTGCAATGAAAATTGTAAAAATCAATGCAGGATATATCGTACTTGTTATTATGAGTGTGATTTGGTTATTCCCAATTCTTTGGATTATACTTACTGCTTTCCGTGAAGAACAGGGATACTATGTGGGATATTTCATGCCGAAGGGATTTACTTTAAATAATTTTACACAGCTTTTCTCAGCAGAAAGCGTAATTCCATTTGCAAGATGGTGGATGAATACTTTTATTGTAGCAATTGTTTGTTGTGTATTGAACACGATTATTATTTTGGCAACGGCATATGTTTTGAGTAGAACTCGTTTTTCTGGCCGTGTAACGCTTATGAAAGTGCTGATGATTATTGGTATGTTTCCAGGTTTCATGTCTATGATTGCTGTTTATAATATTCTAAAAGGAATGGGATTAGCACAGAATTTGTTTGCATTGATTGTTATAGGTGTGGCTGGAGCAGCAATGGGATATCAGGTATGTAAGGGATTTTTTGATACAATACCAAAATCATTGGATGAGGCAGCGATTATCGATGGTGCGACCAAATTCCAGATTTTCACTAAAATCACTGCTCCATTGGCAAAGCCGATGATTATTTACACGATGTTAACATCTTTCTTGGCACCTTGGTCAGATTATATATTCCCAAGTATGCTGTTTGGAGATAAGCAGTCATCATATACGGTAGCAGTTGGTTTGAAATGGATGACTGACTTTAGAAGAATTGATGTTTATTATACGCAGTTTGCAGCAGGTTCTATTTTGGTTGCAGTTCCTATTGTAATCCTGTTCATTTTCTTACAGAAATATTATGTAGAAGGTTTATCAGGAGCTGTAAAAGGGTAACAAAGAGCGCGTGTCAGAGAATATGTAACGGAGGCGGCTTATGAAGAAACAGAAGAGGATGCAGAAAAAAGGTTACAAAAGGTGAAAAAGAACTTTTGGAAAGAAAATAAATCCGGAAATGGTGTAGGAATTCATGGTATACAATTTAAATTGTGTGCAATTTTTCTTGTACCTGTAAGCTGAATGTGGCAGTAAAGGAAATTGCAGATTCTATTAATACGATATCGGAAGCTATTAATGAAGGTGTGGAAGGAATGAATGGAACAGCAAACAGTACGCTGGGATTGGTTGCTGAAATGAATGACATTACAATACGAATGAATGAAAACAGTGAGATTGCTGGAGAGTTTAGAAAAGAGACTGATATTTTTGAAAAATTGTAAATGAGATGACAAGGCTGAAACCTAGTAAATAAATAGGTTTCAGCCTTGTTTGAAATTTTGGTGTTTATTTCAAAGTATTTTTAATTACACAGATAAACACCGAAATTTAAGTAACCTGCAAATGTCACCCAGAGCAGATAAGGGAGCAGCAGGTATCCCGCAGGTTTGGAAATCCGGTAAAATAAAACCATAGTGGTGAGAATCAATCCCCATAGGCACAACAGCCACAGGAAGGCAAAGAAATACCATCCCAAGTTAAAGAACCAGATAGACCAGAAAAAGTTGAAAATTAATTGTATGGCATACAGAGTAAGTGCTTTGGCAGAGCCTTCTTTTCCAACCACTAGATAAGATGCAATTCCCATTAAGACGAAAAGAATCGTCCATACCACAGGGAAAAGCCACATAGGTGGGGAAAGTGGCGGCTGATTTACGGTTTCAAAGGCTTTCATGCCACTCTTTGTCAGCCAGGCAGAAAGCCCACCTACGGCAAGGGGTATTGCAATGGCTGTGATTAGATTTTTCCAGTTTATTTTCATAGGGCCTCCTTTCTTGTTGGAATATTTTTTGTTTAGCTGAGTTATTTATAGATTTTCATATATAGAATATGCAAAGAGAATGCAAAGTATGTATTTATGGAATTGTGGGAGGAGTTGCAGTTACTTAAATTCCTCATAAGTAAAGGACATATTTTGAATTAAAAAATTAGTCATATCATCTGGAAGCTTTTGTGTAAAACACAAAGGCTTTTTGGTAATAGGGTGGATAAATTCCAACTTGGCAGAATGAAGTGCCTGACGTTTTAATAGACGTGTGTCTTTCGTTTCGTCAGATAAAGAGGCAAGATAAGAGACTTCTTTGGAATTATACAGGCTATCCCCTATCAGTGGGCATTTCATATATTTCATGTGAACACGAATCTGATGTGTACGTCCGGTTTCCAGTTTGAGAGATACGAGAGCATAACCATTTTCTCTGCCCAGTACCTGATACTGGGTAATCGCACGGTCGCCGTTAATAAAGTCGATAGTACGTTCAATGGCAGAGCCTTCTTTTCTGCCAATAGGAGCATAGACAATTCCCATATCGGGCAGGTATTTGTCTTTCACAATGGCAAGATATTCTCGATGAATTTCCCGTCTGGCAACCATTTGGGATAAAATATTAGCACTTACCATGTGTTTGGCAATGATTGTAAGACCGGAAGTATTTCGGTCAAGGCGATTGATACAACGAAATACAAAGGGAATATTTTGTCTGTGATAATACCATGCAACAGCGTTGGCAAGGGTGTTTTCAAAATTTCCCATAGAAGGGTGGATTGGCATATCCGCAGGTTTATTTATCACTAATAGATCCTCGTCCTCGTAAATAATATCTAACGGAAGTTCTACGGGAACGATTTTTTGTGAGGACGCTTGTTCTTCCATACAAACGGTCAGAGTATCCAGTGGCTGCAACAAATAGGTTACATATTCCCATACATCGTTTACCAGAATACTTTCCGGCATCTTCTTTAAATCAATAATATTTTGATTGGAAAAACCCTGTTCCTTTAAAATGTGTTCAATAGTGTGTCCTGCATCTGCAGAGGTAATTTGATAAGTAAAGGTACGCTTCATCGGTTAAAGATTCCTTTCCTAATTTGGCTAGAATATAGCATAGAGGTGAGAAAAATACAAGCACTTGTATGAAAAATAGTTTTTTAGTATAATAAAAAATATTGTAAGTAGGGATATTGGAGAAAAAAATGAAGAGAAAATATCAGGCACTTGTATTAGGAGTGGTAGTAGTTATTTTTGCAGGAATCCTGTTGTGGCATGGGAAAAATACAACAAAAACACAACGTTTTGAAGCACAGTTTACAGATGTATTTGATACAGTGACAAATATTATTGGTTATGGTGAAAGTGAGGATGTATTTACTGGACAGGTAAGTGAATTGAAAGAGCAGTTCGACTATTATAATCAGTTGTACGATATTTATAATGATTATGATGGAGTGAATAACATAAAGACCATCAATGACAATGCGGGAAAAGAACCGGTGAAAGTAGCACCGGAAATCATAGAGTTATTAAAGCTGGGAAAAGAAGCATATGAAAAGACAAATGGTCAGGTGAATATTGCTTATGGAAGTGTATTAAGTCTGTGGCATGATTATCGGGAGAAAGGATTGAATCAGCCCCAAAAAGCAGAGCTGCCGTCAATGGAAGAGCTTGAAACACGGGCAGCACATACAGATATTAATCAGTTAATCATTGATGAAGAAGCATCTACGGTATATCTGGCAGATGCGGAAATGTCCTTGGATGTGGGAAGTATTGGAAAAGGATATGCAGTACAAAAAGTGGCAGATTATGCAAAGGCACATGGTATGAATCAGCTTTTGATTAGCGCAGGAGGAAATGTTTGTGCAGTAGGAGCTAAGGAAGACGGTGAGGGCTGGAGCGTTGGAGTCCAGAATCCGGATTTGAGTAGTGAAAAGGAATATGTGCAAAAGGTGAAGCTTCAGGATATGTCTATTGTAACAAGTGGAAATTATCAGAGATATTATGAAGTAGAGGGAAAGCGGTATTGTCATATTATTGATCCGGATACCAAGATGCCGGCAGAACATATGGCATCTGTTTCCGTTATTATGAAAGATTCAGGACAGGCAGATGCCATGTCTACCGCATTGTTTAATATGGACTATGAAGAAGGAAAGACATTGGTAGAATCCATGAAAGGAGTAGAAGCCATGTGGATATTTGAGGATGGAAGTATCAAGTATTCTAGTGGTTTTTCCAAATATCTTATGCAATAAAGGGAGCATAGAATGAAGAAAAATGATGTAATAATGATTGGAAGCATTGTAGTGATTGCATTGGCGGCATTGTTTTTGGTAAATCTTTATGGCAAGTGGAACACCAAAGATGCTAAGGCAGTAGTCACTATTGACGGAAAAGAGTATGGAAGATATTCCTTGTCAGAGGATAGAACCGTAAAAATAGAATCAGAAGAGGGTGGATATAATCTATTGATAATCGAAAAGGGAGATGCAAGAATAGAAGAGGCTTCCTGTCCGGATAAAGTTTGTGTACATCATAAACCCATTGATAAAACGGGAGAGACATTAGTGTGTCTGCCAAATAAGGTAGTGGTAGAGATTGAGAACGGAGAAGAGGCAGAGGTGGATGCATCTACCAATTAAGCAACAGAGAAAAGCAGCAGAGAAGGGAACGATTATGGCAAAAAAAACAGCATACATGGGAATGTTGGTGGCATTGGCATTCATTTTTTCTTATATAGAATCTTTGATTCCCATTAATGTAGGGATTCCGGGGATTAAAGTAGGATTGGCAAATATGGTAACGATTGTAACTTTATATACCATAGGAGCAGTTCCGGCAGTTGTGTTGTCTCTTGTGCGCATTGTGTTGACAGGATTCACTTTCGGAAATCTGGCAATGATGATGTATAGTCTGGGCGGTGGTATGCTGAGCCTTTTGGTAATGGTTATTGCACGAAAAGCAAAGCTGTTTTCCATTACAGGAGTTAGCGTTCTTGGTGCAGTATTTCACAATATAGGACAAATTATTGTAGCAGCAATTGTAGTAGAAAACAGCAGTCTGTTTTATTATCTTCCGGTACTTCTTATCTCCGGAGTAGTTTTCGGAGTTGTGATTGGCATGGTGGGGGCTGTTTTGGTAAAACGATTATCGGGGTTCATACAAAAGCAGGACATATGCTCATAGTTGCTAAGAAAGTGCTAAGAGACTGCTTAAAAAGTGTTAAGGAAATCTTATTGGGATTGACGGTAAATGAAATAGTTGGTATGCTCATGGCAGTATAAAAAAGGAGTTTCGTGCAAGAAGCTCCTTTTTGTAGCGTAAATACGAAAATATTAAGAAAAAGGCAACTGTTTTTGGCAGAGAATGCAAGAGACACAGAAAGGAAGAAGAATCCATGGAAATGACGTACATATTGGAATTATTAGGAGGGTTAGCACTGTTTTTGTACGGTATGCAAATGATGAGTCAGGGACTTGAAGCAGCAGCCGGAAATAAAATGAAGCAAATTTTAGAAAAGCTGACAGCAAATCGTTTTTTGGGCGTAGCCGTAGGGGCAGGAATTACAGCAATTATACAATCATCTTCAGCAACAACGGTTATGGTAGTTGGATTTGTAAATTCTGGTATGATGACCTTACAGCAGGCGGTATGGATTATTATGGGTGCAAATATCGGTACTACCATAACCGGTCAGCTCATAGCGTTGGATGTAGGCGCAATTGCCCCACTTTTTGCATTTGTGGGGGTGATGATGATTTTATTTTTGAAAAAACAAAGATATACATATTTTGGGCAGATTTTGGCAGGACTTGGAGTGCTGTTTATTGGAATGGGAATGATGAGCAGCTCAATGACACCGTTACAGGAGTTAGATAGCTTTATTCAACTGATGACAACGTTTTCTAATCCGATATTTGGAATACTTGCAGGAGCTGTCTTTACTGCAATTATTCAATCCTCATCCGCTTCAGTCGGCATTTTGCAGGCACTTGCGGTAAGTGGATTAATCGGACTTGATGGAGCAGTATATGTATTATTTGGACAAAATATCGGAACCTGTATTACGGCAGTTTTGGCATCTATCGGTACAAACCGAAATGCAAAGCGTACAACATTGATACATCTTATGTTTAATGTAATAGGAACGGTTATTTTTACCATATTGTGTATGGTAACGCCATTAGTGACATTGATGGAAAACTTGACGTCTAATCCGGCAGCACAGATTGCCAATGTGCATACCTTGTTTAATATTGTAACAACGTTAATATTACTTCCGGCAGGAAACGGACTGGCAGTATTAGCAAAAAAGATTTTGCCGGAACGACCGGAAGAAAGAAGTCAGGAGCTGCATTTGGAGTATTTGCAGCCATTGGGAAAATCAGCAGAGCGTGCCATTGGTGTAGCGGCAATTTATAACAATCAGTTGGCACAAGAGGTATATCGTATGCTGGGAATGGCACAGGAAAATGTAGACAGGGCATTTTGGGCATTCCGTACCGGAGATGTGGAGCAATTACCAGAGGTATGTAAGACAGAAGATTATATTGATTATTTGAACAAAGAGATTTCCCATCATATTTCCAGAGTAATTGTAAATGAAGCGAATGAAGCGGAAACGTATAATGCCAGTCAGTATTTTAAAATGATTGGAAACATTGAGCGAATTGGAGATCATGCACTGAATATTGCTGAATATACAGAAAATCTAAAAGAAAATCATATCGTTTTTTCAAGAAAAGCGCAGGAAGAAATGGAACGAATGGAGCAGGTGCTTCGAGTATTGTTTGAAACGTTGGAGAATGAAAAACGAGGAACCACAGAATGGCTGATGCGTATTGCCCAGATGGAACAGAACATGGATGATATGACCCGTGATTATCGGGAGCAGCATATGGAACGTATGCGTTTAGGGGAATGTACAGAAGAGGCATGCATTATCTATTCGGAAATGCTGACAGATTTTGAACGAATCGGAGACCATGCATTGAATATTGCACAGGAAATGGAAAAAATCACAAAAAGATAGAGAAAAAATAGAAATGTTGAGAGATTGAAGACCGAAGAAGAGCTTGGTAGCGAAGAATATGAAGACGGTGTCAAGTATGTGTATAGTGAGCCTTATGGAATAGCTGGCGCAGAGGAGATTATTTTTTACCTAAAAGGAGCACCGGTGGATGAACTTCCGGAAGGATACTTATCATGGGCAAGATGTATAAAGTCTAATCTTGATGAAGAAACAGAGCTTCCGGTGTATGGTTTATATAATGAAGCGGAAGAAAATGGATTTGTAGGAGAGAACGCTTATTCCTATGATGATGTAGAGGAAATTGAGGACAACTTATCTGCGATGGATGAAGAATTGGAATATGTAGAACAGCGGGCAAGAGAAATTGAGGATAGACTGGATAGGGCTTCTACACAGTTAGAGCTTAATGATGGAACAGCGGAATTATATGAATTATGGGATGATGAACTCAATGAAATATGGGCACGTTTAAAAGAGACATTGGATGAAGATACAATGAAAAAATTGACTCAAGAAGAACGTCAATGGATTGCAGAAAAGGAAGAGGCAATAAAAGAAGCCGGAGCAGAATGTGAAGGCGGTTCTATGCAGGCGATGGTAGAGAACCAAACAGGGGCAGATTTAACAAGAGAGCGTGTCTATGAATTGGCAAGTATGTTAGAATAAGAGAGATATAGAGAGAAAGAAGCTGGGCGTCAACGGATGAAAATTCGTAACGTCCAGCTTCTTTAAAAACAGACACCTTGCTCCTTAAAATAAAACAGTTGACAAGAAATAGGAAAAAAATTACAATAATAACTAAGTTATGAGGAAAGTATACAAGAGAAGAAATAAGGGAAAAGGGAATTGTCTTAGTCTATGAATCCATAGACTGCTGATTCAGTAAAATCCAAAATAAAAAAATTGTGGCTGACTTTATAACCGGAAAAGAAAAATAGGTGGTGATTTATTGAGTTTATACCAAAAGCGGATGGAAAAGAAAAGGCTGGATCGTGAGCTGGAAGAGTTGGAAGTCGAAAAGAAGAAATGCAGCAGGAAGTTGGAGTATGCACAGGAAATTTTGAGAAGCAACCAAAAAAGGATGGAGGACATTGCAAACTTTGAGCTGGAAAAAGCTGCTGTACTAAGGCGTTTTGGAAATCTGTCCATCTGTCAGAGAAGTGTGGCATCCATGCGTTATGTATTAGGAAGGACTGTCAGCGGACAGCGTGTTCAAAGCCTTTATGACCAGGTGGAAGAAAAAACAGAGGGATTGAAAAGGACGGAAAATTCCTTGGAAGAAGAGCAGGAGGAACGTCAGCGAAGAATCCGGTATATCAGAGAGCGGATAGCGCAGACAGAACAGGAAATTCGTATAGAGATAAAGGAGCAGGCGCATGGCAGAAACAGATATTAGGGTAAGTTTTTCAAGGGTAACCATGGAGAAAACCGCATTTCGGGAAATGAAAGAAAATGTGATGTATCTGTTAGAAGAATATCAGAAAATCATGGGAAATGTGGTGGAAAAAAGTGTAAAACAGGGACAGGTACACGATAACCTTGCGAAATATATAGAAAAAACCAAGACATTAAAGGAAGAAGCAGAAACCATTTTCCAAAACGTGGAAGACGGGCTGGAACAGTGGAAAGAGGAGTTTGAGGAGGCAGACGAGGAGCTTTATGAAGAATAGCTTAGAAGTAGATTATACAGAATTAAATCTGCGAATTACAGAACTGGAAGCATTACAGGATTGCTGTGGGATAGTGAGGGAAAGCCTTGGAGAACTGGAGGGCGCAGGACAGGCAAGGGACAGTGTCAATGAGCTGGTAAATGCCGGAAATGAAGTCATAGGGATTCTGGATGAATATTTTATAAATGAAACCATTGAGACATTAAAAAAGATAAAAGAAGGATATGAAGAAAGTGAGGAGAACAGTATACTGAAAATGCAGTTGTTACTGGGAGAAAAAGGGAGAGGAGAGAAAAAGGGATGGACACGAGGGATTTTTCAATAGACACAATAGAGGAAATTTATGATATTATAGAGGAGTTAAAAAAGCAGGGAACATTTTTAGATACGGTTTCGGATTTCTGGCTTTGAGGTGAGCCGGATGCGGTAATGCTTTGTACTTATGCAGCCAACGGAGAAATGGAAGAATATTACCGGAAGTATGCAGACAGCATGAACCTGACAAAAGAGAAGTTTCAAAAGATTGTGGAAAATGTGCGGGCGGTAGACAAAAAGTATGCGGAAAAGTTTGCCAGCGCAAAGGAAGAAATGCAGAACTTCCAGACGAAACTAAAAAATCTTGCAGGGGAAATCAGTATGCGAACCATTTCCCTAAACAGTGAAGAATACCGTAAGGCAGTAGAAGTTTTGGAGGGAGAGGATAACGAGAAGAAAAGGAAGTTAGAAGCCCTTATCGGAGTGAAACGTGGAAACTCCCAAAGCAGTGCCATGGAGGAAAAGATACGGGAAATCTTAAAGTACTCCATAGGAAGTGGAAATCTGGAGGATGAAATCGATGTGGAAAGCACAGAGGCAGGAATCAGCCAGAAAAGAAAACTGATTGCCAGTGTAGAATCGTTAAAAGAGCAGTTTCAAAAGGGAAAGATTACACAGGATGAACTAATCAGTGAAATCTGTGATTTATATCATGTGGAAGATTACGGAAGTAAGATAAATTACTCTCTGGCAGTAAAGAAATATCAGCCGGAAAAGAAAGCCGCCATAGTAAGTGATATTTTTTCCACGGTGTTATATATCGTAGGAGAAGATGGAATTGATTCGGAAAAGATAGAAGAAATCCGCCAAAGTGTCAGTGCCAAATCATACATAGAAGATGAAACATGGGATATGGCAGAGAAAGCATTCCGTGGGGTAGTGGTTGGAGTAAATGCAGCGGTGGCAGCGGAGTATTATGGAAATGTTGGGAAAGTGGAGAGTGAGAGTAAAACTTTACTAGAAAGTACACCTAATGAGATTGTTAATATGACAAGAAAGGAATTACAAGATAGTCTTCCAGAAGGATGGGATTTTCAAAATCATAATGGTAGAATTCATATCAAGGATGAATGTGGTAACTATAGAGTTCGGATAGATCCACCAGATAAAAAAACTAATTATATGCATATACATATTATGGATGAAAATAAAAATCCCTTAGACATTAACGGAAATATTGTATCACCTAAAGACCCGTCTGGGCATATACCTTATAATAATTAGAAAGGATTTAATGAATAAGATGAATAAGATAAATAATGAAATACAAAAACTGATTGATGGAACAGATTATTGGGATGCTGAAATATTGGATTTGAAGGCATCTTATTTTGGAGATGAAGTAGAAATGCTTATTGATAATGATGAAGAAACTTGTTGGAAAATATGTTTTTCATCTTGCTACAAGGTATTATATGAAACAGATGCAAACAGAAGAAAGATTACTAAGGTAAGAGATATGAGAAAATCGCAACTTGGTTATTTCGGACAAGGTATTTCTGTTTTTGAAAGTGAAAATGCTAATTTTTATAAAGTAGATTTAGACTTGTCTATTATGGAAATGCATATTGAATGCAAAAATATTTTCGTTGAGAAAATTTTAAAAAGTAATTTGGAATTATTTTGGACTCAAAATTAATTTAATTATGGTTATAAAGAAAACTGATTGCCAGTGTAAAATCGTTAAAAGAGCAGTTTAAAAAGGGGAAGATTACGCAGGATGAATTAATCAGTGAAATCTGTGATTTATATCATGTGGAAGATTACGGAAGTAAGATAAATTACTCTCTGGCAGTAAAGAAATATCAGCCGGAAAAGAAAGCCGCCATAGTAAGTGATATTTTTTCCACGGTGTTATATATCGTAGGAGAAGATGGAATTGATTCGGAAAAGATAGAAGAAATCCGCCAAAGTGTCAGTGCCAAATCATACATAGAAGATGAAACATGGGATATGGCAGAGAAAGCATTCCGTGGAGTAGTGGTTGGAGTAAATACAGTGGTGGCAGCAGGGTATTATGGAAATGTTGGGGATGTGGAGAGCGGTAAAACAACTATTACATCTACAGTAGGAAATAAAATAGATGTTACACCATCTTCAAATCATACTTCAGTTAATAAAAATCCAGGACCATATGGTGAAGCTAATACATCGGTGGACATATTAGATGCAGAGGGAAATATAAAAACTAGACGATGGTATGATTCTGATGGTAAAGCATATAGAGATGTTGATATGAGTGACCATGGAAATCCAAAAGAACATCCAGAAGTTCCACATGAACATACATGGGAATATAACAATGGAAAACCAAAAAGAAAGTAAGGAGAGAAAAAATGAAAGGTTGTATAATAAAAAACGATAAGATTTCTATAAAAGATATTTGTAATATTATTGGAGACGTGGATAACTATAATTGGCTTATTACCAATATTGAATGTTATCCAAGTGATGAAGAGATAGTAAAAATTTTAGATAATGAATACTGTTGGATTGAAGGAAAAGGTTTATTAGATTTATTAGCTAAAGAGGAATTTCAATGGATATGGGGAGTATTTTCTGCTTTTTCTAAAGAAATAAAACTGGAAGAAGTATTAAAATATGATTATCCATATGCTGATGGATATAAAGGATTCTGGAAAAATCCAATAGGACTGCAACATCCATTAGCGGTTTCAGAAATTGTGGCTTGGGATGGTTCATTAATATTAGTAATATCCAAAAAGGATGAGGTTATTAATACACTTATACAAGACAATGTAATGGTACAGGATTTAGAAAAATATAATATGGAATAAATTATGTTATAAAGAAAACTGATTGCCAGTGTAGAAGCGTTAAAAGAGCAGTTTCAAAAGGGAAAGATTACACAGGATGAACTAATCAGTGA
>CAYTDI010000028.1:0-30602 GCA_964436595.1 uncultured Eubacterium sp. | reverse complement strand
CCTTCGGGTTATGAGCCCGACGAGCTTCCAGACTGCTCCACCCCGCGTCAACATTTTGTATTATAGACCCTTTTCCTTTTTTTGTCAAATTTTCACTTTTCCCAGTGAATCTTCTTCTCTATTTCCCTCTCTTCTTTACTAAGTATATGCTTATTTTCAAAAATTATTCACAGAAATGTAAGACTGTTATCAAAAATCTATTTATTATTTAAAAAGAAGGAATTTCCCTCTCTCCTTTGAGGAAAACTCCTTCTTTTTTCTTTTATAAATTCTATAAATGCTTTCCCTTTTTGAAAAAATCTTTTGTTTCCTTTACTACCACGCCGCTTAATGCGAATATTGCTATCATATTTGGAAATGCCATCATTCCATTAAAAATATCTGCCAATGTCCAAACTGCCTTAATAGTCATGTACGGTCCAATAAATACTGCTAAAATATATAACCAACGATATACCTTTACAATCTTTTTCTTGCCGCCTGACAAATACTCCAAGCAACGTTCTGAATAATAGTCCCAGCCTAAAATTGTTGTAAACGCAAAGAATATCAAACACAACATAAGTAAAAATGCAGAAATCTCTTCCGGTATCGGCAATCCTTTACTAAAAGCATAAGTAGTAACTTCTACACCTTCGATCCCCTCTACCTGCCATGCTCCTGTCAACACAATTGCCAAGCCTGTCATGGTACAGATTACAATCGTATCAATAAATGTTCCTGTCATAGACACAAGTCCCTGACGCACCGGTTCTTTGGTCTGCGCTGCCGCTGCTGCAATAGGTGCAGAACCTAATCCTGCCTCATTGGAAAAAATACCTCTTGCCACACCCTTTTGCATGGCAATAAAGAGTGTACCCACTGCTCCACCTGTTACTGCGGAAGGGTTAAACGCTCCCTTTACAATGGTTACTATTGCCTGTGGAACTTCTTTTATATTCCATAAAACCAATGCTACACAAAGTACAATATAAATAACTGCCATAAACGGTACTACCACCTGTGACACATTAGCAATCCGCTTAATACCACCAATTAAAATCAAAGCCACACAAACACTTAATACCAAAGACGCTATTACAACAGTCCAAGAATACGTTCCAACTCCCGGAATAGAAACTGTCCAATTTTGATTTGGATCAAAGAAGTTATTTACTGCAGAAGAAATTCCGTTTACCTGAGAAAAAGTTCCAATTCCCATAAGTCCTACACAGACTCCGAAAAATGCAAAAAGCTTTGCAAGCCATTTCCATTTTGCTCCCATTCCTCGCTCTATATAATAAAACGGTCCTCCTAATGCATGGTTTTCCTCATCCACCACACGATATTTTACTGCTAACAGCCCTTCTGCATATTTCGTTGCCATACCAAAAAGTGCTGCCACTTCCATCCAAAACAAAGCTCCCGGTCCACCTGCTGCAATGGCAGTTGCTACTCCTACGATATTTCCCGTTCCGATGGTTGCAGAAAGTGCCGTACACAAAGCTCCAAAAGAGGTTACCTCTCCTTCGCCCTCTTCTTCATTTTTTACCATCCACTTTAATGCCAGAGGTAATCGTCTTAACTGAAGCCCGCCTAACCGCAGGGTAAGCATGATACCACCTGCCAGTATCAATACCATAAGGGGCACATTCCATACTAAGTTGTCCACATTTTCCAAGATTTTATTGATTGTATTCCACATTTTTTTACTCCTATGCTATTTTCTATAAACATGGCTAAAAATACCATATTTCGCTAAAAAAGTCAATTTTTCCGCTACATTTTGCACATTTTCATGACAGTCTCTCTTGGGGATGATATAATGAGCGCAAGAGAGTCAGAGAGAGCTTGCTCGCTCTTGACGAACGGCGATATTATTGAGTGATGAAATCACGATATAATAGGAATACTCAGTAAACCATTATATAAGGAGACTTTCCATGAAATCTACATTGGAATCAACAGAATATTTAGATAAAAAACTAACGGATTACAGTAATTCCGATTACTATCCTTTTCATATGCCCGGCCACAAACGGCATATATCAGATTTTCCTAATCCATATGCCATTGATATTACTGAAATTGATGGCTTTGACAATCTGCACCATGCGGTGGATATTTTGAAAGATGCGCAAAATCGGGCTTCCTGCCTTTATCATACTAAGGAAAGCTTTTTCCTCATTAACGGAAGTACCTGCGGTATTCTAAGTGCTATCAGTGCGGCTCTTCCCAGAGAGAACACACTTCTTATGGGCAGAAACTGCCACAAAGCAGCCTATCACGCAGCTTTTTTGCGTCAGTTAAAGACCTGCTACCTTATGCCGGAAGAAACCGACTTTGGCATTATGGGGTCTATCACTCCCGAAACTGTTTCCAAAGCCTTAGCTGTTCATCCGGAAACAAAGGCTGTTTTCCTTACTTCACCTACTTATGACGGTGTAGTATCGGATATCCGTGCAATTGCAGACCTTGTTCATGCCCATAACATTCCACTTATTGTAGATGAAGCACATGGCGCACATTTTCGTTTTTCTAATGCGTTCCCGGTTTCTGCTTTGGAATGTGGTGCTGATATCGTTATCCACAGTGTTCATAAAACGCTGCCTTGTTTTACACAAACTGCTTTACTCCATGTAAATTCAAATCGAATTTCTGTTGATGCTGTAAAAAGTTTTCTGGATATTTACGAAACAAGCTCTCCTTCCTATATTTTAATGTCTTCCATTGAGCAGGGACTTCGTACCATGGCAACAGAAGGTGCAAACCTTATGCAAAACTTTACAGACTTGTTAAGGAACTTTTATCAACAGGCAAAACAGCTAAAACACCTTTCTGTATTTACCGCAGAATCTTGCAATAGAAATATTTGTTTCGGACATGACTTTTCTAAGATTTTGATTTCTACAAAGGGCACAGAATTGACTGGACAGAAGTTATATGACATTCTCCGTGAAAACTATCACTTACAGCTAGAAATGGCTTCCGGACACTATGTTACTGCACTTACCAGTGTCATGGATACCAAAGAGGGATTTGACCGACTTATTCATGCCTTATTGGAAATTGACCGTAACATCAGTTCAAATACCACCCATGCCCAAACTTCTCCCCTCACCTGTCAGGAACTTTATCCAATTCCGCCGCAGACACTCACTATATCTGAGGCATTGGACAAAAGCCATGACAGCGTTCTCTTAGCAGATGCTGTTGGCTCTATTAGTCAGGAATATCTTTATCTCTATCCACCGGGAATTCCTATGATTGCACCGGGAGAAATTATTACGCAAAAATTGGTAGATAATATTTTCCTATGTCAAGAACAGGGGTTGTCAGTAGAGGGGCTGGTGGATAAGGAGAACAAGCGGATACGAATTATTTTAAACTGAATTTTCTAATATCGTAAGTCTCTGACAGATTTCCTTCTCTCTCTGTCAGAGATGATAGGAAGGAGCCTCCTTAGCAGAGCTCTTTTTTCTATTACATAACTCTCATAGTCTTCCTTAAATAATTCATAGTCAGTTCATGTTTTTGTTAATTTTGTTATTATTTTGATATATTCAAACAACAAAATTGTATAACATGACGTATGTGATCACAATAAAAGAGTAGCAATTTAACAAATATTCAACAATTGCAAATTTAGGAGAGAGAGGTAAAATGATGAAAAAAAATTTCCTTAAGGGATTGATGACTACTTTTTTGACTGCATCTTTAGTGTTAGGTGGCATGAGTGCAGCTCCGAAACAGGTGCAGGCGGCAACATCACAATTCACAGGCACTCATTTTGATGACGGATTTGATTATTATGATACAAGTAAGTGGCATAAAGCAGTGGATTATACCAATGGTGATATGTTCTACTGTACATGGAGAGATGCTAATGTTGCTTTTAATAATGGGGCAATGGAAATGAAAATTCTTTCTGATAATTGGCAGACTGAATATTCCAGATATTCAGGTGGTGAATATCGAAGCAACGAAACATTTCACTACGGAATGTATCAGGTTAATATGAAACCAATAAAGAATGATGGTGTTGTATCTTCTTTCTTTACCTATACAGGTCCATCAGACGGAACAAATTGGGATGAAATTGATATCGAATTTCTTGGAAAAGATACTACAAAAGTACAATTTAATTATTATACAAATGGTGTAGGCGGACATGAATATGTATATAATTTAGGTTTTGATGCTTCCAAAGAATACCATACTTATGGTTTTTATTGGGCAACCGATTATATTGCATGGTATGTAGATGGCAATGAGGTTTACAGAACACCTTCATCTCAAGCAAGCATTATTCCAGACGAACCAAGTAGAATTATGATGAATGTATGGCCGGGAAAAGGTGTAGATGACTGGCTAAATCCTTATAATGGTGTAACGCCACTCACTGCATACTATGACTGGATGTCATGGGATGCACCAGGAACATCTGCTGATGATTCTACTGATAGCGGCTCTACAAGTTCAACAACATTTACCGCGGGAACACAGTACAAGATTATATCTCAACGCAGCGGTAAAGCTCTTGATGTAGAGTGGGGTAATACAGCTGACGGTACAAATATATTACAGTATACGTATTGCAGTTATCCAAATCAGAAATGGTACCTTGAGTCCATAGGTGATGGTTACTATGTACTCAAGAATGTTGCAACAGGTAAAGTAGCCGATGTAGAAGGTAATTCAATGGACGCTGGAGCTAATGTTCATCAGTGGTATGCAACTGGAGGCAAGAATCAGCAATGGAAACTTGAACCTGTGGGTGATGGCTATTACAAAATTATTGCTAGAAGTAGTGGTAAGTGTTTAGATGTTCAAGGAGGTTCTTCAGCTGATAATGCTAATGTTATCCAATGGGATTATTCTGGTGCCAGCAACCAGCTTTGGAAGATTGAAGTTGCCAACTAAAACCATTATCAATGAATGGAATTAACGCAGGGAGAAAGGAGTTTGCGGAATGTCATCCTTTTTCCCTTGCACCTCCATTTTTTCTACTTTTTCGTTATTACAACATCTCCATCAACTTTTTCATATCCATTTCTTCCATATAATAGGTGCTATCCGGCTCACCTTTTAATTCCGGTGATAAATTGGAATGAATATACAGAGAATCCATGCCCAATTCTTTTGCACCTGCAATATCTGTGGTATTGTCATTTCCAATCATCACACAATCTTCCACTGCCAACTGATGCTTTTCCAACAGCATCTTGTAAAACTTAGTGTCCGGCTTTTTGCACTGGCAACTGGAAGAAATGAAAATATCATCAAAATAAGGTATCAAGCCCAAATAACGCAGCTCATAAGTAGTCAATATCTCCTGTGCATTGGAAAGAAGATACACTTTTTTCCCTTTTTTATGCAGTAAATCCAACATTTCTTTTACTCCATCATAAAGCTTTATATACTCCATAGATAAGATTCGGAAAAACTGTCCTGCGTGCACTGCCAGCTCCATATCAGCCTGTACACCCTTCTTTTCAAACAACTTCTGAAATACATATTCCAACTCAATTTCCGGATATGCTTCATGGGCATAACTGTTTTTCTCATTTGCCACCAAGGCAAGATAACTTTCCTGTAACTCCTTTGGTTTATAAACCGCACCGTAGAATCCATAAAAGAATGACAACTTTTTCCATAACTCCTCGTCCCCCTCTTCGGTATGAATATCTATCAGCGTTCCGTATAAGTCAAATATGTAATTTTTGTAATCTTTCATCTTGCTCTCCTTGTAAAATTGTGTTTCTTATATTATACTAATAAAGTGTATTATACCATTTTATCACATTCAGTATATATAAAATATTTAAGGAATATATATGGGAAAAATATTTTGTTTAATTGGAAAAAGTTCTTGTGGAAAGGACACTTTATATAAACGCATCCTATCCGATGGAAATCTTCCTCTAAAGACGTTGGTTTCCTACACCACACGCCCTATTCGAAGTGGCGAAACGGATGGTGTGGAATACTATTTTTTAACGGAAGAACAACTAAAAATATTAGAACAGGAAGATAAAATCATTGAACTCCGTGCTTACCACACAGTACATGGCATTTGGAAGTATTTTACCGTAAATGACCATCAGATTAATCTTTCCAAAAATGATTATCTGGTCATCGGTACACTTGAATCTTTTCAAAAGCTTCAGGAATACTTCGGTGCGGAACAATTAGTTCCTCTTTATATCGAAGTGGACTCAGGAGAACGTCTTCAACGTGCACTAACACGAGAACGATTGCAACAAGAACCAAAGTACGCAGAACTGTGCCGCCGTTTTCTGGCTGATGAATCAGACTTTTCACCAGAAAAGCTGACTCATGCAGGGATTACAGATGTTTTTCACAATGATAACTTAGAAGAATGTCTAACGCAGCTTATTTCTTATATTAGAAAACGTCTTGGTTTTTCTTCAGAAAACGCCGATATATAATTAAGGAAGAAAGGCAGGTGACTCCATGGATATCAAAGTAAATCAGGTAAGCAGCACTACTCAGGTAGATACTCCGCAAACCGTAGAAAAAAGTGACGGCACTTTTAAATTTACCTTGGCAAGTCATATTGAAGAGGCTGAACTTCAGGAAAAGCTGAATGGTCTGATGTCAGATATCACTACACAAGGAGAAAAATTAGCGGAGCACATGGATATCCGTGATATGAAAAAATACCGTGAACTGGTAAAAGACTTCTTAAACGAAGTTGTAAACCGTTCTCATAAGTTTTCCAGAGAAAACTTTTTGGATCGCCGTGGACGCCATCGTGTCTATGGTATTGTTAAGCTGGTAGATAAAAATCTTGACGATTTAGCCAGCGAACTGGTAAAGGATGAAAAGGATCACCTTACCATTTTAAGTAAAATCGGAGAAATTCGGGGACTTCTTTTAGATGTTTCCACCTAATGCAATAGAATCGAGGAATGAATATGGCTGGATTTTCAAACATTATTGGACACCAACAGATTATTGAACATTTACAAAATGCCATTTCCATGGATAAGGTAAGTCATGCTTATATTTTTAACGGTCCGGAAAAGTCCGGTAAAATGATGCTGGCTAAGAGCTTTGCCATGGCACTTCAGTGTGAAAAACACGGCACAGATGGATGCATGGAATGTCATTCCTGCAAACAGATGTTGTCTGACAATCACCCTGACGTTATATATCTTCGCCATGAGAAGCCAAATACTATCTCTGTAGATGACATTCGTACACAAATTAATAATGATGTAGATATTAAGCCTTATGCCTCCCCTTATAAGGTCTATATTATTGATGAAGCGGAAAAAATGAACCAGCAGGCGCAAAATGCTCTTTTAAAAACCATTGAAGAGCCTCCTGCTTATGCCATTATCCTGCTTCTTACCACCAATGCAGATTCTTTTCTGCCTACGATACTTTCCAGATGTATCACCCTGAACTTAAAAGTAGTTCCAGATGATGTTATCCGTGAATTTTTAATGAAAGACTGTCAGGTTCCGGATTACAAGGCTGATGTTTGTACTGCTTTTGCACAAGGTAATGTGGGAAAAGCCATTCAGCTTGCTAATTCCGAGGATTTTAATGAGATAAAGGCTTCCGCAATCCAGCTTTTAAAGCGTATTAAGGACATTGAACTCTATGAGTTAATGGAGGCGGTAAAGCAAATCGGTGAATATAAACTTTCTATTAATGATTATTTTGACATCATGATGATTTGGTTTCGTGATGTTCTGTTGTACAAAGCAACTTCAGACGCAAACTCCCTTATTTTTAAGGATGAGGTTTATGATATAAAATTGCAGGCAAGTAAAAGTTCCTACGGAGGAATTGAGACGATTATTGAAGCCTTGGATAAGGCAAAGCGCCGTCTCAATGCCAATGTTAATTTTGATTTAGTAATGGAATTATTACTGCTGACTATAAAGGAGAATTAAAACATGATTAAAGTAGTTGGAGTCAGATTCCGTACTGCCGGAAAAATTTATTACTTTGACCCACAGAAATTTGACCTGACCATTGGAAGCCATGTAATTGTGGAAACAGCCCGAGGTATCGAATTCGGTTCTGTCATCATTGCTCCAAGAGACGTGGATGAAGAGCATGTCATCCAGCCTTTGAAGCCGGTGATTCGAATTGCTACCGATGAGGATGAGAAAATAGAAGCCACGAACCGTGAAAAAGAAAAGGATGCTTTTAAAATCTGTTTAGAAAAAATCCAAAAACACGGATTGGAAATGAAACTGGTTGATGCAGAATATACCTTTGATAATAACAAACTACTGTTTTATTTTACCGCAGACGGGCGTATTGACTTTCGTGAACTGGTAAAAGACCTCGCAGCGGTATTCCGTACCCGTATTGAATTACGCCAGATTGGAGTTCGTGATGAAACAAAGATTTTAGGTGGTATCGGCATCTGTGGTCGTCCGCTGTGCTGCCACACCTTTTTATCCGAATTTGCACCAGTGTCTATTAAAATGGCAAAAGAACAGAATCTTTCTTTAAATCCGGCAAAAATTTCCGGTGTCTGCGGCAGATTGATGTGCTGTTTGAAAAATGAAGAAGAAACTTACGAATACTTAAACAGCCGTCTTCCAAGTGTGGGCGATTATGTTACTACGGATGACCGTTTAAAGGGCGAAGTACAAAGTGTCAGCGTGCTGCGCCAAATGGTAAAAGTTATCGTAGAAATCGATGATGAAAAAGAAATTCGAGAATATCGTGTAGACCAGCTTCGTTTTAAACCAAAACGCAAGAGAGATAATGTGAAGCTTTCTGCTGAGGAATTAAAGGAGCTTGCAGCTTTAGAGGACAAGGGTACTTCTAAGCTTGACGATACAAAATAATTTTTTGTATGATAAGGAGTTATTATGTCTGTTACCTTATTGGAACAAGAACGATTAGATGACCTTCACCGCAATGGCTATCGTATTATTCAAAATCCTGCTAAATTTTGCTTCGGTATGGACGCAGTTCTTCTTTCCGGATTTGCCAATGTAAAGGCTGGTGAAACTGCCATTGACTTGGGCACCGGAACAGGAATTATTCCCATTTTATTGGAAGCTAAGACACAGGGAATGCATTTTACCGGATTAGAAATTCAACCGGAAAGTGCAGATATGGCAAGACGCAGTGTAGCGTATAATCATTTAGAAGATAAGATTGACATTGAGATAGGAAATATCAAAGATGCTTCAACACAGTTTGGAGCATCTTCTTTTCATGTGGTAACCACAAATCCACCCTATATGACCGGACAACACGGACTCACCAATCCCAACGAAGCAAAAGCGATTGCAAGACATGAGATTCTTTGTTCATTAGAGGATGTGATTCGGGAAAGTGCCAGACTTTTAAAACCTCATGGACGTTTTTATATGGTGCACCGCCCTTTCCGCCTGTCTGAAATTATGAACCTTATGCACCAATATGGGTTAGAACCCAAACGCATGAGACTGGTGTATCCTTTTATTGACAAAGAGCCAAATATGGTATTGATTGAGGGACTTCGTGGCGGAAAGCCAAGAATTACCGTAGAAAAACCCCTGATTGTATATAAAGAACCAGGGGTGTATACGGATGAAATTTATGAGATTTATGGGGAGTAGAACTCATTTTTTCCAACATTCTCTCCCTTAAACTTTCTATCAATGTATATCTGGGACTATACTAAATGTTTTTATTATCCTACAAATCAATAAGTATAAAATACCATTATCCTTTACTTACTTCTTATATAATTCCATATGTCCATGATTCATTTCGTACACTTCATCGCAGAGCACTTCTATATCCTCTCGATTATGACTTGCCAATAAAATAACTTTATTTTGTTTCTTTAATTCTAATAGTATTTTTCTTACTTCTTGTATACCATCTATATCTAACCCATTCATCGGTTCATCTAAAATCAAAACTTGGGGATTTTCCATAATTGCCTGCCCGATTGCAAGCCTTTGCCTCATTCCAAGAGAATAATTTTTCACCTTTTTTCTCGATTTATAATCAAGTCCCACTTTTTTCATTACTTCACAAATCCGTTTATTGTTTCGCCCATGATTCAACATATATAATAATTCCAGATTTTTCTTTCCTGACTTATTTGATAAAAAAGCCGGATTCTCTATAATAATTCCTGCATCTTGAATCATTTCCTTTCCGATTTTTTTGCCTGATACCCTGATACTTCCACTATCTACGCTCATAAGTCCACAAATACATTTGAATAACACGGTCTTTCCCGAACCATTATATCCTATAAACCCATAAATCTTACCGCTTTCACAAGACAGACTTATATCATCTAGTGCCACCTGTGAACCAAATTTTTTATTAATATGTTCTATTTCTATTACTACTTTATTTTCCATACCTAGTCTCCTTAATGTAATTACTCGTCTATTACCTTCCATTCCATTTTTTGCACTTGTATTTGACAAATTGCTCCCAATATAAAAATCAAAAATATTCCTGCCACAAAAATATATGCTAAATCAGGCTTTGAGTTATCAAATCCCATTCGCCAATTTTCACAATTTAACCATGAAACTGGCGAAAAATACACCAAGGATACAGGCACCCACTTGTCAATTGACGGCATAAATACAATTAATGCTGCTATAATACTGGCTAATGTCCGATATCCCCACAAACTAACTGCATACATAAGAATTCCAAAAATCGTAATTACCATCCAGTCAAGTAAAAGCGTAAGCACGAACAATTTTAGTGGAGAAAAATTATACATAACATGATAATTGATAGAAAACGCCATATTTTCTCCTGACGTTAGCGCAAGTGTTTTATATGCCGCATCCCAAGACAGTGCAAATTTTCCTACCGGCAATACTCCAATTATACTGATTAACGCCAAAAGAATTGTTAAAACAAACGCACTTCCTGCGATATATGACAGATTTCGCCTGCCCCACCGTTTTTTTCCTAATCTTGTGAACACCCAAAGCTGCTCTCGCTCCATAAATGGTACATTAGAATAGAAATAAACAATTCCAAGAAATACTATTTTCATAAAATAACTTTGTGACTGTAAAAATGGCAATACCATCACATTTGCTTTTATTTCCATTAATTGTACATTTTCTCTGAAACTCTTTAAATAAAGATCAAATACAAAACACAGCATAAAACTTAACGTAACCAAACGAACACTAATAATTCTGTTCTTTATATTTTGAAACGTGTTTATTAATGCCAATTTACATTTTAACTCCATATATTTCCCTCTCAATCTTTTTTACAGTTAGAATTCCAATCATAACCAATGCAATAACTGCTATCACTACTGCATAAAATACATCTAATAACGTGTTTTGAAACAAAGATAAATCAGACGAAAAAATCACATCCAAATTTGCTGAATCCGGCATATTTAACGTATTTGTAAAAAAATTTTCAAAGAAATAATATCCTATAATTGGGATGCAAATCGTGAACAAACGATTTTTCTCGTACAAAGAAAGGTACGCCGACAACAATGCAAAAATCCCACCCAATAAACCATTCATTCCCGCTGAACATACAAAATATAAAAATGCAGTATCTTTATATAAAAGAAAACCAAAAGCATCCACCTCTCTTAATTGAATAGCTATGGCATTATTGGAAACTAACGGGTATCGTATATGCAAAGCCCCTGCAAACAAAGCTACTCCCAGTATCATTGATAATACAGCTCCCAAAAAACAAACTACTACTTTGGACCATACATATTTTCTTATTGTTCCTTTTTGGACTGCCAAATACCAAAAATGATTTTCTTCATCCTCCACATAACAACCTGAAAATGGAATTGCACAAAAGGCATATGCAAGAATTGCAATACTAAGCATTTTTGTATATGTATAAGATGCGCATACATCTTGAAATGCAAATTGAAATCCAGATATATAATAGAGAAATGCTGTTCCAACAATAGCTATATAAAATTGTCGTGATGAAATCATACGATAAAAATCTGTTTTTAGATATCTTTTCATTCTACTCCTCTAATTCCGGCATTTCTTCTCCTGTAACAGCATTAATCGGTATTTGAAAATAATTAATATACGTGTTTCCTTCTGCATCTGGTAACTCTTCTGCTAAACTGCATATCCAAACAGGAACTAATGTATACGCATTGTCCCCCACATTTACCGGATACTCATACAATGTTGCTTTTTCTACCTTCAAAGGGTTCGTCATTACTGTTCCCGTATACTTTTCTTCTATTGCATCCATAATCTTTTCAAAAGGTGCAAGCTGATATTTTTCCTCTTGTTCTTGAATAGAAAACCAACGGCTAAGATAAAGATAACTAATCCCATCCGCTGTTTGATATATTATCAACGGAGATGTATCTATTTGTTCTTCTCCCATTCCAACCCTATATTCTTCATAAATTGGCAATCCTTCGAATTGCTGTCCCAAAAAATAATAATACCCCTCGTTCGCCTTTGACCAATTAGGATTTTTTTCCTCCTCTACTACATTTCCCTCTACATCAATATTTTTTTCTTCCTTTTGAAGTGTTTCCACATCAAGACTATATACTTCTTTTTTACTTATATTGTTTAAATCAATCCCTATATCTTTCATACTTTCTATTAAATCATTCCACGCCTCTGTTCGACCCATAAATGATAAGTCACTTGTTTTAGAATATAAATTTCCGTTGTATTCATCTGCATTCTTATCTACTGAAAAGGAATTGTGAATATAATCAATCTGCGGTTTTGCATACGCTCCCTCCTTATCAGCTACCCATAATTCGCATCCATTCTCATCTATGTAACTGGTTACATTTCCTAATTTTCCATCTACACCACGATAATTCTCATTTATTTCCTTTTGTACATTACTTGTCTCACCCATAAAATATTGATACATTTTTTGCTCATTCAAAGATGATATCATGGCTGTCGCTTTTGATACACCTTTAGTTGCAATTTCCTGCGCACAAACAATTTCTACATCAAATTTTAATTTTTTATCTACCTCTTTTTTATAAGTTTTAGGAAATTCAGAAACGTTTTTATCATTTTGCTCTTGTTGCATGCTTTGTTCCTTTTTCATTTCATACTGGTCATAGTCCATATTCATACGACCATATAAAAAAACAATAACCCCAACACATACAACAACACTTCCCAAAATTTTCAAAAATTTTTTATAGTCCAAATCAATTCCTCCTAAATCAGGAAGAACTACTGCTTTGATTTTTTGCAGTAATTCTTCCTACTAAGATACACTATGACGTATATCGACCAGAAACGCTTACTTTATATGAATTTTTATTATTCTCATCTCCTGTAATATACAACCAGCATTTTGTTCCCTTCTTAAGATAAGTAATATACCCACATTTAACACTTGTTGTTGACTTATAAAGTGGTACCGGCGCAGAATCTGGTTGAATAGAGTTTGCAGAAGCTCTGCCTGATACAAACATTGCCCTATCGACAGTACTACTTAATCCACTTGAAGCTGTTAATGTAGCATACCAAGTTTGTTCATTATCTGCTTTTGTTTTTGAAACTATTTTTGACCATGTTTCACAATTTGGAGTAGACGTATATGAATAATTACTAAAACTAACCGATGCTGCTGAAGTAATTTTACATGGCACTGCCATTACTACTGCTGCTGCTAAAAATGTTACTAATTTCTTATGTTTCATTCCCTTTCCTCCTTATATAATTTTTTAATACTTTTCTGATTTACGTAATCTATTTGCATTATTACATACATATATATCTTTGTCAATAATATATTTTTATTCTAGGTATTGATTTTAAGATAATATTATTGCATACTTTTAACGAGGTAATTTTTATGAAAACATCAAATTTGATATCCAATTATAAAAAAGCAACTATTGAAATGATGTTGCTAAAACTTTTAGCAGAGCAGGATATGTATGGTTATCAGCTTTCACAAGAATTAAAAAGACGTAGTAATCAGCATTACACCATATTAGAAGGTTCTATGTACCCAATCCTTTATCGTCTCACGGATGAACACTATATTTCTTTTTACGAAAAAAAGGTTGGCGTACGACAAACCCGTGTTTATTATCATTTGGAAGAATCCGGACTTTCTTACTACAAGAAGCTATTAGAATCTTATCAGACTTATTCTGATTTGATTGAATTTTTACTGAATTCTCAAGAAGGGGACACTTATGAAAAAGATATTAACATCACAGCTTAAGCAATACTATAAACAGATTAATTCCTACATTCCAAAGAAATATCCTCACCGTCAGGAAATTATTGCTTCCATCCATCAGGATATTTCTTCTTATGTATCGGAACACCCTGACATTTCCTATGAGGACATTATCCAACATTTTGGAACTCCGGAAGAAATGACACTTTCTTTTGCCGAATCACTTTCTCTAGAAGATATTGTGTCTACTTCACATAAACAACGAAGAATTCATATTATTTTTATTTCTATATCAATTGTTTTTTTATGTGTCCTTACTACACTAATTTTTTATTTTTATTTAGTGATAAAATCATCCCCTGTTAGCATAGATGAAACAATTACCATTTATAAAGAAACAGAAATAACTGAAGAAGATTCTGTACTTAACTAATTCATTCATTATACGAAGGAGATTTTAATGAAACCTATATTTACGTTACTTTTCTCATTTTGTTTACTTTTTAATTACTCTCTTTCTGCAGAAGCTAAAACCTCTGACAGCTTAACTTTCACTTCTACATACACTGAATATATTAGCGACGATTTATATGCAGAAGTAGAACTATGCATTATCCCAGAAAATACTAGTACTCTTTCTCACTATGATTATTCAAGAGTAGCTACTACGTATGCTTCAACGAAACAACAGACTGCTTCTAAAACATACCGTATAAAAAATAGCGCAGGTACGACTATTGGTTCTTATACACTAACCGGAACTTTCCAATATAACGGTTCCGCCTCTGCCTGTACAAAAGCTTCCTATTCTACATCAGTCTCTATTTCTAATTGTTATTTCAAAAGTAGCTCTGCATATAAATCAGGAAATAGTGCAATAGGTTCCTTTACCTTTTTCAACTCCCTTACCGGAACACCAATATCTAAAACACTTACCATAAAGTGTAGTGCTAATGGAACTATTCAATAATTATTTTTACCATAAAAGAGTTACATACATTTCCCTTTCCGGAAACTATATGTAACTCTTTCTTTTTCTGCATATTTTATTGTACATTGTCTTTATCTTTTTCTACCCACTTATGAAATACCTTTCCGGCAATAAATCCTAATACAAGTCCAATGCAAAGTCCTTCATTTCCACCAATTCTCCATCCAATCATAGCTCCTAATAACATCCAGACCGGAACCATCGCCATAATCGATAAAAGTGTGTTATTACTTTCATTCTCCATAATCGTATCTCCTTTCAAAAATGTTCACTCAAAACATCAAACACCTTTATAATATAGCTCTCTATAACATTGACTTCTCTTTAGTAATTCATCATGCGTTCCGGTTGCTTCCACTTCCCCATCTTTTAGTACAATAATTTTATCAAATCTTTCAATATTTGATAATCTATGCGCCACTACGATAACTGTGGACTTCATTTGAAACAAATGTTCCATAATACGTCCTTCTGATACATTATCCAGTGAACTGGTGGGTTCATCCAATAGAATAACCTTTGGCTGTTTTAAAATTGCCCGCGCAATGCATAATCTTTGTTTCTGCCCTCCGGAAATATTACTTCCATCCTCAGAAATAATCGTATTTTCTTTCGCCGAAAAGCTTTCTATCAACTCTGTCAGGTCTGCATTATATACTGCTTTTTCAAATTCTCCTTTCTCTACCTTTCTTCCCATTTCTATATTTTCTTTTACCGTACCGTTAAACAACATACTTTGCTGTAATACAATTCCCAATTGTTTCCGGTAATAATTCTTGTCTACTTCTTCCTTACTAATTTGTTGATTTCCCACCCAAATTTCACCTGAAGAGCTTAAAAACATTCCAGCTAGCAGCATTAAAAATGTAGATTTCCCTGAACCGGACTTTCCTACAATTGCTACCTTTTCTTTATCTTTTACTGTAATATTAATATTTCTCAATACTTCTTTTGAAAAATAATCGTACTTATAATGTAAATTTTTCACTTCAATTTTACCATTTTCCAGTACCGCCATCTGACGATTCTTATCTTCATTTTCCAGCTTGGAATGAATCACATCTATCAATTGATTAATATAGATTCTTACTGCCGATAATTGCAAATAAGAATTTGCCAAGGATAATAACGGACTAAGAAAGGATACTCCAATGGTATTGAATGCTACAATTGTACCTAAGGACAAATTACTTTTCATTTTTATTATAACTCCCACCACAAAAATTATCAATGTATACACAGCCTGAATTGCAATAGGTATATTTCCAAGTGCAGAATCAATTTTTGCCTTTTCCATTTCCATTTCCAACTGTTTTTCAAATGACTGTGACCATTTTTCGTAATATTCGTCTTCTGCACCAATTGCTTTCAATGTTTCCACATTATTGACAATTTCCCCTGTTATATTTTGCACATCTGTCATATTCGTTAACTGGGTTTCATTCTTTTTTATAATAATTTTTGAATTTATTACGGACAGCAGTACCAACGTCACACCTAAAACAATGGTAATGACTGATAATTCTACGGAATAGCTGAACATTAATAAAAAATACAGCACTAAAAATATAATATCCATAAACAAACTTAACATCTGATTGGATAAAATTGCCCGTATGTACTGATTACAGTTAATAGTAAATATAATTTCTCCTTTTCCCCTATTCACAAAAAACTTGTACGGAAGTTTCAGCAGATGCCTTATGGTGGTTGATGATAAGGCTCTGTCAAAACTATTTTGAAAAGAAGTAATTATACGCATTTTTATTAAACTAAAAGAATAATAAAACAATATAATTCCCAGCATTACAAAAAGTAATTTAGAATAGTTATTGTTTGTTTCGTAATTGTCAATCAATGCTTTAATATAAATCGGAATATATAATGCTATAAGCTGAAGAATAAAGGACATTATCAATGAAAGCACGATTTCCCTCTTACTTTTCTTTACAATATTTATTAATGTCTTATCTGGATTTTTCTTTTTATGCTTTTTTTCAGAAGTACTATAAATCAGTGCATTAGAAAAACTTTTTCTAAACTCTTCGATTGATACTTTTCGTTTTCCCTGTGCAGGGTCAATTATCTTGACTTCATTTTGTTTTATTTTTTCAACCACTACAAAATGATTCTCATTCCAATACGCAATAAAGGGTATTTTGAGTTTTCGTAATTCCTCTACATTATCTGTTTTAATTGCTTTTGCCTCAACATGATAGTCTTCTAATACTTCTACCATCTGGCTAATACAATATCCACCCATAGGAACGCCGTATTTTTCCCGCAATTGTGCCAATGTAATATTTTTACCATAATAATCAATCATCATTGCCACACATGCTAAACCACATTCCGAATGTTCATAACTTCCAATAAAATTAACCATTATAACTCTTCCCCTTTGCTAATACCAGATTTATATATTCCTGATAATTTTTACAATCCAACAAACCGGATTCTTTCCAATACCTTGTTTCTCCATTAATTCTGCCTTCACTACACAAGCTCGAATGTAATTCATAGTATCTTTGAAAGAGACTCTCATGGAATCTGTTTGATTGTATTTTACTGTTCCATCTTTCTATGGAACATTTTACTAATTGCGGAAGTGCTTCTTCTGCCTCATCTAACAAAATCAAATTTGTATCTGTCTTTAATTCCTCTGGTATAAAATTCGTTCCAACATACTTATCCACAATTCTTGCTCCCATATATAACAATTTCATATGTAAATCATCCACTACGGATGTATGTCCATTGGTATCGCAGGTAGACACTAATATCACGTCTTTTCCTGCTAATCGAAATGTATGTGCCCATGTCGCCAGTCGATCAATGATATTTTTGACTTCTCCGGGCATTCCATGCATATAAACCGGTGCTGCAAAAATAAATAAGTCTGACTCTAATATCTTTTCTTCTAATACCTGTAAATCATCCTTTTGAAGACACGCCCCTTGGGTAAAACACCCTTCGCATCCGATACACGGCTTAATATGCAAATCATTCAAGGTCATCATTTCAGCCTGAATGTTTTCCTGATGACTGATTTCCGTAATTATTTTTTCTACAAATGAATATGTTTTTTTCTTAGCAGCTCTACTGCCAATAAAAGCAAAAATTTTCTTTTCCATGATTTTCTCCACGCAATCTGCTTGCTATGGAATAATACCATAGCAAGCATTTTACTAAACCTGACATATTATGCACAATTCTTTGTAGCCGTTACAAGTGTAGAAACTGCCTTAGACACCTGTCCTGACAATCCTGCTGATGCAACTGTAAAAACAACTGATGCGAGCATACTTGCTGAGGAGTTTACCTGTCCTACACCTGCACTTTGTGCTCCCTGCATTTCATTCATTTCTTCCAGTGATAATTCTTCAAAAGATTTTCCTACCAAATTAGATAATTTTTCTTCTTTCATTTTTTCACCACCTATTTTTTGCACTTTTTATTTGCACTTGTTTTTCTTGCTTGCTGCTACTGAAATTGTTGAAGCAGAAATTGCTGAAACCAGAACAGAAACTGCTTCTGAAATTTCAATTGTAGAAATTGGAATTACAACTGTGGAGTTTGCATCTGCACTTGCTGCTCCCTGCATTTCCATCATTTCTTCTACTGATAATTCTTCAAAAGACTTTCCTACTAAATTGTTTACATTTTTACTACTCATATTATATATCCTCCTAAAATTTATATAGTTTTGACGTTTCTGCCATGGGCCCTAAATAGCAGATTGTCTTTATATTAATGGATAAAATTATCCAAAAATATCAGAATAACATTGAAAATACGTTGTGAACACTGGTATCAAATACTTTTAAATACATATATCCTACTCCTGCACTTCCCGTAAACAATCCCGGTTGTTCTACGGTCTGTGTGTTTACCAGCTTATATCCGTTATATAAGCTTTCTCCCATTACCTGTCGCAGCATTTTTTCCAAAACAAGTTCTAACTGCGTTTTTTGCTCTACCTCATGTTCCATCAGTAGTTTTATTACAAATATTGTTCCTGCATTTCCGTGGCAAAGACTGTCACCTACAAACAGGTCTTGCTGACAGGTAAGTAACTTATCCGTAAGAATCTTTATCTGCCTTGTTATTTCCTCATGGGAAATATATCTATTAATTTCTAATCGGGACAATATCATTCCACTAAGTCCCCGACACCATTTATCCTTTTCTTCCTGTTCGTTTGTCTCATACTGCTCCAGTTCTTTCTTCAGATATTGAAGAATTAATATTTTGACTTTTTCCCCATGCTCTTTACTATCTTTTTCTACATATCTGGCCAATGCTAACATTACACCACTAATTCCATGGGCTTGTCCAACTTCCGAACAGCAATCATCTATTTTTTCTATTACAATTTCATACAATTCTTTGGAAAACTGTTCCAATATAATTTTTTCTTTTTCTGTGAGACATTCTGCATTGTCCTGTATTTCCAGCAACAACACCAGCAATCCTGCACAGCCTATCCAATCTGTTTGAAATCCCTCGGAAGCTGCTATTTCTTCTTTGGTTTTCCTTTCTAACTGTTTGATTGCTCTATGAAATAACTTTTCATAGCTGCTGATTTTCTTCCATTTCATTTCAACTAAAATCGGCAATAAAACGGAAAATTTGGAACAATACGCAGAATACTTATTGGGCGAATAATCAAAATCTTTCTCGCAACATTTCATACACTTATCATAATATTCCATGTATTTTGCCTTTTTGGTTACTCTGAAAAGTTCTAAAAAGAACAATGCAATACCGGAAATTCCTTCATATAAATCCAGTCCCGCCATTCCAAAGGTTGCTGTCTGCTCTGTTATCTGTATAACATTCCAATTAATATTTCCCAAATCATCTTCTTGCGCATTTTCCATGAGCTTTTCTGCTATTTTTTCTGCCTCTGCTATGGCATTGACTTTTCCCTTGGAAAATGTATATTTTCTTCTGGCGAACTCCATTGGCTTGTATTCATCATAAATGCCTAAATGCATATACAACAAATCTGTCTGGACTTTTTGCTGCTCTTTATTAAAATATTGAATCCTATTTACAACCTTGTGATATCCTGTTTCATCAAAATAATTCTTAAACACATTTCCATAGCTGTCATATAAATCCCGACAGCTTGTACTACTATAAAAAATCGGAATATCATTAAACAACATATCTTTATATTCACTTTTGATAATATCCTTATTAAAGTGTGGGTATGCCCATATATTCTGTAAAATTCGTTCTCGCACCAACATTTCACTACAACAGGAAGGATGATTTAAAAATTCAAACATTTCCCCGTATTTCTGTGTTCCCTTTGCCAAAAAACGAATTTTTTTATCCTGAAATACTGTTAATGCTGCATCTTCTCCCTGTATTAAACGCTGTTTGTTTTTATAGATATAATCCATCATCTTTTCAAAACCGGAAATGATGAAGTAACGATACGCTTTAAAATCAACCTTTTTCTCATTTAACATGGGTATATTATTAGAGCTGCTCATGGTATACTCTCGCTCTTCAAAGTGAAAATCGGAAGTTTCCGGATTTACCACTGACAAATATTTCTTATGAGAAGTCTGTTCGTCTCCCGCCAATGCACTTAACTCCAAATTATCATCCAGCTTTACTGTATTTGGTAATAACGCCGTAGATAAAATTGTCTCTGTAAAATACTTGGAATAAAATCGGCTGATGACACTTTCTTTTTTATAAAACTTGATACTGTTTTGCATCATAGTTTCACCATCTACAATAACCGGATATTCTCCATTTGCTATAATATTTTCTAAATGAAGATCTGTAATTGCTAAAAAATACCCTAGTGCCAGCGTATATCCAAATCTTTCATAGTAACGTTCCATTTCCTTGGTATTAGTACATGTCTTATATTCTATAAATTCCAAAAATGCACAATTTTCTTTGTATACACCTTTGGGTGTTTTAAGTGATAATCCATCAAAATCTTTATTTACAAACTCGATAAACTGAGAGAATGCCTGACATATATCTAAATTCTTAGGTTTATAAACCACACGGCTGTTCTCAAACTGAACAATAATTACTTCCTTTCCTTTTTCATGGGAATCGCCGGCAGATAATCCTAAATTTTTAATTTCTCCCACCTGTATCTGAAATTCTTTACTGATTTCATCCGCACACTCCATTAAGTTTGTAAAAAATTCTTCCATATTGTTAAGAAAATATACGGTTCGTACTGCTGCCAGTCTGCTGCTGACTGCATACTTTTCATAAAACTTATAAAACTGCTGCTTTGTTGAGAATTGCTTTCTCAAAAACTCCTGAAATTGTTCCCCCTTGTCTTTCTTTTCAAATCCATATGTATTCTTGTAATTTTCTAATTCAATTACAATACATTTTTCAAAAAAATGAATCATCTGAACCATATAACTTTGCAATATATTTTGAAAAGCCTCTTCCGATAAGTCTATTGCAGACTGTCCCCAGTCAAACTCGTTTAGCCTGCTTCCCACATATGCCATAAATGGAAAGACCACCACAGATATATCTACCACTTCAAGGCTTTTTATTTTATCTTCTTCAAACTCCTGCATAATATTCTCTAATACCTGCAGCCATTGAGGCTTGTCATACTTTTGGGGAATATGAATCGGTGTTATGGCATATGCAAATTCATCCTCACTCATTTCTTCTTTTTCCAGTATTAATTTTAAGACCTTTTCGTCTACTAAATTTTTCTGTGCTTTCCAGTTTTTCAAATTTTCTAAATTCTTTTCTGTGACATTTCCGGTATAAAACTTTTTCTTTTCCGAAATTAACATGGTTTTTTCTAAAATTGTTGTTAAGAATTCTTTTTCTTCCACCGGTAATTTCCCCCTTTCCTTTCTGTCTAATACATTATATTCACCGATTTTCCATATTATTCCTACTTTTTTAAAAAAATCCTTATGATTGTCACAAAATACAAAATGTGATATGATTCAACTAATAAATGAATACAAGTTTTTCAGGAGAATACACACCATGCAGGGAAAATTATACTTATGTGCAACACCTATCGGTAATTTAGAAGATATTACGTTGCGAGTGTTGCGAACCTTAGAAGAAGTAGATTTAATTGCCGCAGAGGATACGCGCAATTCTATTAAATTATTAAATCATTTTGAAATAAAAACGCCTATGACCAGCTATCACGAATACAATAAAATCGAAAAGGCCTACCAACTGGTAGATAAAATGAAGTCCGGTCTGAATGTGGCTCTCATTACTGATGCCGGAACTCCCGGTATTTCCGACCCTGGAGAAGACTTAGTGCGAATCTGTTATGAATCAGGTATTGAAGTAACCTCTCTTCCCGGAGCTGCTGCTGTAATTACCGCACTGACACTTTCGGGACTTCCTACCAGACGTTTTGCTTTTGAGGCATTTTTGCCACGAGAGAAAAAGGAACGTCAGACGATTCTTGCCTCTCTGAAAAAAGAGACTCGCACCATTATTTTATATGAAGCTCCTCATCATTTGAAAAAAACTTTAGAAGAACTTTTTGAAGTTTTAGAAGACCGTCCTATCACTCTTTGCCGTGAATTGACGAAACGATATGAAACCGCCTTTCAGACTACCCTTTCCAGTGCGATTTCTTACTATAAAGAAAATGAGCCAAAAGGGGAATTTGTTCTTGTCATTCAAGGAAAACAGCCGGAAGAACTTTTACAGGAAGAACGACAGGCTTGGGAAGCACTTTCCTTAGAAGAACACATGGCGCATTACAAAGAACAGGGCATTTCCAAAAAAGAAGCCATGAAGTTAGTTGCAAAAGACCGTGGCATTTCCAAACGAGATGTATATGCAGCATTGCTGGAGTCTTAATATTTTTAGAATGATACTAGAATCCCAATATTTTATAGAGGCTATCTGAAAACACTCAGATAGCCTCTATCCTTTTTCGCAATTCCAACACCTTGCGGTCTATTTCTTCTATGGCATTGGCATATTCCTTTAACTCCTCGCTAATACGCCTTGCCTCTTTATTCTCCTTTTTATATTGAAGCTGATAATCCAGTCCTGCCCAATAATCCATTGCCGCAGTTCGTAGCTGTAACTCTATTTTTACCCATTGTGTCTCAGCCTGAAAACAAATGGGAATTTCCAAAATCAAATGCAAACTCCGATAACCGGACTTTTTCGGACTTTTTATATAATCCTTTTCCCTTATCACTTTTACATCCTCTTGGGCATACAGCATTTTTACTATTTCATATAAATCATCCGTATAAGTGCAAACCGCTCTTACTCCTATTAAATCATTGATTTCTGCCTTTACGGTTTCTACATCTTCCGGCAGCTCCTTACGCTTTAATTTTGACACAATACTGTCATATGACTTTATTCGACTGGTCTTACTGTGAATCACCTTTCGGTGATACTGCATTCCTAAATCAGCATCTATGATTTGTAATTTTGTTTTCAGCATACTAATGGCACATTCACTTTTTACAATAAAATCCTCGTCTTGCAAATATTCCTGCAATAAAATATTTTCTTTCAATCTCTATTTCCTTCCAACCTTCTATTCTCACTTTCACTCTATCTTTTCCTTTTGTATTTTACTATCATATTTTGTAAACAAGAGGTAACTATCCCGTAAACTGTTTTGTTCTCTCAGATTTTTATTACTTCTTTTCACTACTGCTTTTAAAAATACTTTGGCAGATACTCCTTTAATATAGGAAATGGAGCATTTCCCATTTGCATCAATGCCTGATGGAACTTATAGTTACTATACTCTTTTCCGTAAGTCTCTTTTGCATACTCTTTTAAATTTAAAAATTCTAAATATCCAATATAATATTTTAAGTAATGTGCAGGTTCTTCTATTATTAACTGATAAATTTTCGTAATGGCTTTTTTATCTGTTATCTGATATGTTTCAAAAAAGTCAATCGTGTCTGCAAGACTCCAGCCATCATAATGAATTCCCATATCTACCGTAGCATAAAGACTTAACATTGCAATTTGATTTTTCTGTAAAAATGCTGCCAGATTTTTATCAATATCTGCATAATAATAAGATTGCATTTCCACATAAGTCGCCCATCCTTCCGCATATCCATTACTGCCAAATAAACTTCGTATCGGCTCTAAACCACAGCTTCGCTCCATAACATTCTGATAAAGGTGTCCCGGAAATCCCTCATGTGCAAGGGTGGTATATAACTGGATTTTTTCATAATGATTTGACCCATTGATGTATATAGAATTTTGTGAAATATCATCAATAGGCGGTGTAAGATAAAAAGCAGGTGCCGTATATTTTTCCAAAGATGGATGTACGGACTTTATGGTAAAAGATGTATCCGGTGGTGTAGGAAATTCTTTTTGCATTTTTTCTTGTAAATCTTCCAATATTTTTGTTGGGTCTTCCGTAGGAATGTTATATTCTGCCGCTTCATTTACCACCTCAGGATGTTCTTTTAATACCTTTTTTAAATCCGATAAGTCCTGCGACCGCTGCTGTTCTGTCTGCTTTTGCATTTCCTCTATCGACATGGCAGATCCGGTTGTATTAGCTACCAGATATGTATAGTAGTCTTTTCCGTGTTCCAAATAGCAAAGTCCTTGATTATTTTTACCGGTATCTTTTAGTTTTTCTATTTCCTCCGCCAGATTATTATATGCAGGAATTACTTGTTGGGTGACTAACTCCCGATTCTGCATTTTATATTCCTCTGCCTGTTCCGGATTAATGGTTTCTAGAGCATCTATGCGGTCATCAAATGTAGAAAGCATATAATTCTCCTCTGGATTTTCCGTAAAATTGTTACATTGCGTTACAATATCCGTTGCTGCAAACTCCGGCATAAACAGTCCCTTTTGTGCTTTCTTTTTTTCAAACTTTATAATCTTAGAAAAATAATCCTGGACACCTCCCAGAAGTGCCAAATAGTCCTTTACATCCTGTTCATCATAAAAAGTGTATTCTGCCAAAAGTACCGGAAGTTGTGCCTGAATTCCGGTAGTGGGTTTTAATATCTCCTTGTAGTAACTATATGTTCCTGCTCCTGTTTCCGACTGAATAAAATCCATAATAATATCATATGTCATTTGCTGAGATATGGTTAATTCCTTTTTTTCAAAGTTTTTTAGGTTGTATTTCCAATTTTCCAACACTGCTGATGCTTCTACGGACTGGTCAGAACTAATCTGCCCAAATGTAATGGGATATTCTGCAATTCCATAGTTTTCAGGGTGGGCCAGTGTATAATGCATATTTAAGGTACTTGAAGTAATTTCCGTTTGAAATACCTGCATTAAATAATCTGAAAATGACTGCTGAACGGCTGTTTTAGAACTTTCTTTCTCCTGCTGGGATTGTGGGTCATTTCCATTACTCTGACTACTCTGTATCTGGCTGTGTGCCAAACCACCACATGCCGTTGTTAAGGAAAAAGAAACTGCCAGTAAATATACCAGCAGTTTTTTTCCTTTATGTTTCCACATATTCTTTGCTTTCATACTTTGTTTCCGTTTCTACTCTTTGTATCTATCATATGAAGCATTATTTTTTGTTATGTATGGGAAACAGTTATAGTTTCTATCTTTATATCTTTTTAAAAACCAAATCAATGTTACATTACTCTATTCTGTTTTTAAAAGAACTTTACTGGATATATACCTCATTAAATATAATATTACAAAACCTACTATTAGAATAATACCTCCACACACCAGATCATATACTATTATAGAATTGTCCATTGGTATATTACTACTTAACATAGCCATAATCATTATAATTCCCATTACGCAAATATTAATTATTATCATTCTATCCACAAAAACAAACAACATTACCAAAATAATACATAATGTCCACTCCATACATACAGTTATCACATACACACTGACTAATAGTGACATACTAGTTTGAATTAACTCTTGATTAAAAAGAAATATTCCAATCCCCATACTACAAAGTGTACTCACACACACACCTATACCAAACCCTACTATAATTTTTGCCAGCAATATACGTTGAACAGAATATACAGATAACAGCTTTTCGAATGTTCCATTCTTTTTTTCCAACATAACAGAGGAATAAATTATTTGTAAAATTGTAACTATTCTGCTCCTTGTATTAAATATTGCGACTCTGCATCAAGATTAGTAATACCTTCATCAATAATAATAACGTCTGGATTTCTCACCATAACTCTAGCCAAAACTATTTTCTGTTTTTGTCCACTTGAAAGATTCTTTCCATTTTTTGTTATGTATGGAAAAACCTCCATTTATTTTTTAATAACCAATATGTAAGTAAATTTAACAGAACTAAAAAAACTATTATATATATAACAGCCTTCCCCACAATCAAAGCTTGATAGTCACTGACATTTTCTAATATATATAGATAACGGTATGGCAATACCACTGATACTTTAAAGTTGTCCAAAAAAGTATAAATCGTATTTTCAAATAACACTAACAAGACCATTCCTATTATTCCAATTTTCTTTTCTTTTAAAATTACCGCTAATAAAAAAGTCAGACTTCCATATACAATACCTCTTACCAACAAACCTATTATCATATTAATAATTTCACTGGTATATGTTGTCACAATTATTTTTCCATTTATATAATCTATTACAACATTCGACCACTCTTTATATACCACACTTCCATATATTATTGCACTTACTAGAAAAATAAACGTTACTCCTAGTATAATCGTATAAACTGCTAACTTCTTTTTCAACATTATTCTCTTATAATTTCCCTTATTTAGAATAATCAAATACTTCCATGTACCATTACTATATTCTACTGATATAAGATTATATACTAACAGCAACATAAAAATAATAATAAAATTAATTAGTAACACATTTTTGCTCAAATTACTTATAACCGATAATTGTTGATATGGAATATTGTTTTCTATACAATAATCAATTATTGCTATCTTTTTAATGCAAATATCTTTCATATCGTATTCATCCTCTATACCTTCTCTATAAGTTTCAAGTGTTTCGGCATACATGTCTCTTTCATCATATAAGGCTTTTTTACTGCTGAAAGAACTATCATGATAAAAAAATGTAATTACTATATTTCCTATAAAAATAAATACCAGTATGGCAATTACTGTGCTGACACTATTTATTTTTTTTAATTCGTCTCTAATTCCCCACACATTAGTTCTCCTTAATCGCTTCTAAATAAATTTTTTCTAATTTTAATGAGTCTTTTTCAATATTATCTAACTTTGATATTAGCATACCTTTATGTATAATTATAATTTCATTACATAATTCCACTAAATCTCTTGTATCGTGGGATGAAATTAATGTAATTTTATCTTCTTGCTTCATAAACTGTTTTATAATATTTCTTGTTTCTATAATTCCATTTATATCTAATCCACAAGAAGGTTCATCTAATACTAGAAAATCCGGATTATTCAGCAAGGCAATTGCAATTCCTAACCTTTTTTTCATTCCTAGAGAATAATCTTTAAACTTCTTTTTATCATTATTCAATCCCACAAGACCTAATATCTCTTCTATTTTCTTATTGTCGTATTTTCCTATACAATTCATGAAAATCTTTAAATTCTCCTCTGCTGTCAAGTTACAATATGCCGTGGGCTCCTCTATTAATGCTCCTATCCGAAATTCATTTTCTAACACTTTTCCTTCATCAGCCTGAATTAAACCACATAATATTTTGATAATCGTAGTTTTTCCTGCACCATTTTTCCCCATTAAACCATATACTTTTCCTTTTTCTAATTCAAAAGAAATATTTTTCAATACATAAGTATCTCCATACTTCTTTTTTACATTTCTTGCAATAATACTTTCCATCAATCTTTCCTCTATTTTTTATGCAAATATCATTCTACTTATCAACGTCATAACCATTAATACGGATGCCAGTAACGAAAACATCTTTGTAGCTCTATTCTTTGAGAAAAATTTAAAACTTGAAAAATATACCAACAAAAAAATAGTCATTGCTGCCAGATCAGGAATACTCAAACCCATATATATTCTACTTCTAACATTTTCCATCATTAAAACAGTATTTATTACCGTCTTTCCATTTGGCAAACATAATAATAAAATAATACTTACAATCCCAATTCCTTCCCATATTTTTATACATACACTTTTCATATCATTTTTCATAATACACTAATTTCCCTTCTTCAATATTATATTGATACTGCTTATACTTATTAATGTACTCTTCAATATGAGTAGCAATCATGGCAATACCTCCCCCGTTTACATAACTTTTCAGCATATCCTCTGCATTTTTCTGTGCGCTGTTATCTAATGATGAAAAAGGCTCATCCAAAAGTATCATTTCTACCTTCATACTAAATGCTACACACAAAAATAACTTATATCGCATTCCCAGGGAATATTCTTTTACCAATTTATCCAAATCATGCTCAAGATGATACACCCCTACGTTTTGATATACTTTATTTTTATCTTCTACTTCTAATACATCCATGAGCAGTTCCAGATTTTCTGTTCCTGTTAAATAATCATATAGATATGGTGTTTCTTTAATATACATAATTTTATTTTTTAACTGGATAAAACTATCCCATTTTTTATCATACCATTGAATATGATATGTTTTTTTCTCTGATATTAACCCTGCCATCAAACGCATTAATGTTGATTTTCCCGAACCATTATCCCCTGTAAGAAGATAAATTCTTCCTCTTTCTAATCTAAGTCTTGTTCCTTCAAATATATATGTTTCATTATCATACGAAAAACTTAAATTCTCAATTTCTATGTTATTCATTACAATCTTCCTTTCTATTGATTTTGCCAAAACATTTCGGTAATATTGTATTCTATGTATGCAGCTAAACAGCAGAAAAAAAGTGTCAGAACTGCAATTATGGTCATAATTACAAACGTCTTAGGAAGTATTCTCTTTTTCAGAATATTATTCTTTTTAAAAAAAGTGTTTAAAATTATATTCCACCAAAACATTGACAATACCGAAGCACATATGCAACTTGCTGTTTCTATTATCGCATGTGGTAAAAAACCATAAACTATTCCATTTATTCCATAGTTACTAAAAAGTATTGTCACTCCTTGTCCCACAAGCCTTCCAAAAATAAAACAAAAATACACACTATATACCCCAAATGACAGAAATCCATATCCTATGGTCTGTTTCAATGTAGTAATATTATTACTATATATATCTTTTTCACTCAAAATTGTAAAATTATACTCACTAGGAATAGCTTTTTCAAATATTACTCCCAAAACTATTCCTAAAAAAAGTGTAAACCCTAATATCAATATTGACTTTTCAATCGCACGCTTTATTATTTTATTTTCCATTTTTTAAACTTCTCCTAAATACAATAACTGAAACAATAATACTTAGAGAAATAATGATTATTAAAAATTTAATGATTATTTCATTACCAAATATTTCTTTTCCAGTAATACAATTAAAAATGTTCATAAAAAATGGCAAACACATAAGTCCAGTCGGCAGAGATGTCAACCGATTTAATAATGACAAACTAATCTTTTTAGTTCCAAATTCTTCATATTCGAAATAAGCCCCTTTGTAATAAAACATCCAATACAGATGCAAAAAGGACAATAACAAATCTGTACCCAAAGCAATTGGAATAATAAGTACAAATATTATATATTCACTATAAATTAATGCCAATATCATAAATAAAATACTTGTAAATATATTTGCCGGCATAGAAATCCAACACATTAGTTTTACTTTTCTCCAAAAAATCCATCCCTTATCTTTATCCCATTTCTTATATAACTCAATATTTTTTAATTCAGAATTATGAAAAAGCATAAATGACATATTGTTAAAAATAAACTTATGAATGACGATCATTGCAAAAAGCAAAGCTGTCACTATAATTTGTCCCACATTTATATTATATTTTGAATAACTTATTACATTAAATACAAAAATAACTACTAAAACGGACGTATTTGGAAATATAAATGCCAAATTGGGATTATACTTCCAAAGATCCTTTCTTCTTCCTATAATCAATAAATCACTTTTTACCTTTATGTTTTTACAAATTTCTGTCAAACAAATAATCCATTTACTTTTCCAAATTATTTTCTTTTCCATACCATAACAAATGCAACGAAATCTCTTGCATTCCTTAAATTGTATGATAACAAATATTGCTCCTATCACGCTAATCCCAGCAGTTATCCATGGTACTATATTATTCAAAATAATTATTCCATATTTTTTTAACTCTTCATTTAATACTTTAACTGATGTAAAAATATTATTGTTTAAATTTAGTAAGTATGGAAAGACATATGTTAAAACCAAAATTGCTATAAAACTTTTTAAAACATATAAAACTTCATTACAATAATTTTCTTTTTTTTCATCACTTTCCTGATTCCCTAAATAAAGAAACACATTATGATAT
>CAYTDI010000027.1:0-31003 GCA_964436595.1 uncultured Eubacterium sp. | reverse complement strand
ATTTTTTTCTTCCTTTTAATCTTCTTGCAGCCAATACTTTTCTTCCGCCTGCTGTACTCATTCTAGCTCTAAATCCATGAACCTTGGATCTTGATCTCTTTTTTGGTTGAAATGTCATTTTCACGGGTATCCACCTCCTCTACGTTAAAAAACATCACTTTTGATTATAACAAAAAATCCCTTTAAGTCAAGCTATTTCGCAACTTTTTTCTTTTTTTAAGAATTTAACACTATATATATTAATTAAGAAATTATTTTTATCAACATCTGGTTTTTCTTGATTTTTGTCCTATTTGCACTTTTCCACAGAATTAACATACTATATTATTAATAAGGAAGAAACTCATACCATCCACGATTTATACACATTTTTAGCGTTTATATAAAGTTATCCATATTTTGTGGATAACTTGTGGAAAACTTTTTGATATTCTGTTCACAGAAAATTAGTCTGTTGATTTTTTCATTATAAAATCAATGTTTTTTCCATTGTAGATATGTTTATAATACATTTCTTGATAAAATAAGCATATTTTCATTTTTTTCTCAATCCCCTATACCCATCTAATTTTCTAATTGATTATTTAAGCGATTTGCGGTATTATAGAGTGTGGAAGACTATGAATATATAAATAGAAAGAAGCTTGGAGAATTATATGGAACTTATTTTAGAAAAATGGGATGAGATTTTACGAACTGTCAAAGAAGAATACGAAATTTCCGATATTGCTTTCGATACTTTCTTAAAACCATTAAGCGTTTACAGTATTGAAGATATGAAACTCTACATACTGGTACCTTCAGAACAAATTGGTGTGAATTATATTTCAAAGAGATATACTCTTCCTATTAAGGTAGCAGTAGCTGAGATTACTGGAATTGAATATGAGATTGAATTTATTCTTCCTGAACAGACCAAATCTATGAAGTCTTTTCGGAGTAAGAGTCCTGAATTCATTCCTAGTACAGATAAAACCAACCTGAATCCGAATTATACCTTTGATACTTTCGTGGTTGGTGAAAATAACAAGTTTGCCCACGCGGCATCTCTTGCTGTTGCTGAATGTCCGGGTCAGGTATACAATCCCCTCTATATTTATGGTGGACCGGGATTAGGTAAAACTCACTTGATGCAATCTATTGGACATTTCATCTTAAAGCAGCAGCCAGAGAAAAAGGTTCTTTATGTTACTTCTGAAGAATTTACTAATGAAGTAATTGATTCCATCCGTAATGGTAATGCATCTGCAATGACAAAACTTCGTGACAAATATCGTACCGTAGATGTGTTAATGATTGACGACGTTCAGTTTATTATAGGAAAGGAAAGTACACAGGAAGAATTTTTCCATACCTTTAATGTACTTCATTCTGCCGGAAAACAGATTATTCTTTCTTCCGATAAACCACCGAAGGAAATGGAAACCTTAGAAGAACGTATTCGTTCCCGTTTTGAATGGGGACTTCTTGCCGATGTGGGATATCCTGATTATGAAACACGAATGGCCATTCTTCGTAGAAAAGAAGAAGTTGATGGCTTCCATTTAGATGACCAAATATTAGATTACATTGCTACAAACATTAAGTCTAACATTCGTGAGTTAGAGGGTGCATTAAACAAACTTCTTGCTTTTTCTAACTTAGAACATACCGACATTACAATGGAAATAGCAGTACGCGAATTACAGAATATTATTTCTCCGGACAAGCCTAGGGAAATTACTCCGCAACTTGTAATCGAGATTGTTGCCGAACATTTCAACATTTCTACCGATCAGATGATTTCTAAGAATCGTAGCAATGAAATTGCACGGCCAAGACAAATTGCCATGTATTTATGTAAAAATATGACCGATACTCCACTTGAAACCATTGGTGCACTACTTGGAGGTCGTGATCACTCTACCATTATTCATGGTATTAAGAAGATTACCGGTGAGTATGAGAACAATGAGACTTCTCACAACCTAATTGAAACTATTAAGAAGAAGATTAACCCTAATTAATCCTTACTTCAACAATTGTGGACAAGTTATTCACACCCTATGTTGAAATGCCTTGATAAGCCCTTATTTATGCCCTAGAATCCATTTTAAAGATTTTTTTGAAACAAAAGTGATTTTAATTATTCACAGCTTATCCAGTCGATTTCAAGGGCGAATTCACAGAGTTATACCTTAAGCTCAAGTCCCAACACATGAGGGTTTGAACCACTTATACACTTATTCACATCCCCTAAGATGAAGAATACGAATCATTAATTATAAATATATCTTTAAGCCCAGGAAGGAGTTATACACAAGCATGAAAATCATATGTTCCAAATCTAATTTATTACACGGCGTGAATATTGTCTCAAAGGCAGTACCTTCTAGAACCACTATGGCTATTTTAGAATGTATTTTAATTGACGCTTCTACCAATGAAATTAAATTAACCGCAAATGATATGGAATTGGGAATAGAAACAAAGATTGAAGGAGAAATTGCTGAACGTGGAGTAATCGCACTGGATGCTAAAATCTTTTCTGAGATTGTAAGAAAACTTCCTGATAATGAAGTTACAATAGAAACAGACGCATCTTTTAAAACCATCATTACTTGTGAAAAAGCAAAATTCAATATTATTGGAAAATCAGGAGAAGATTTTTCTTATTTACCATACATTGAAAGAAATGAACCGATTGTACTTTCTCAGTTTACCCTAAAGGAAGTCATTCGTCAGACTATCTTTTCCATTGCAGATACTGACAATAACAAATTAATGACAGGTGAATTATTTGAAATTAAAGAAAATCAGTTAAAAGTTGTATCCTTGGATGGACATCGTATTTCTATCCGAAATATTGAATTGAAAGAAAATTATGAAAACCACAAAGTTGTTGTTCCAGGAAAAACCTTACAGGAAGTAAGTAAAATTTTACCTGGTGATGCAAATGAAAATGTAAATATGTTCTTTACGGATAATCATATTGTATTTGAGTTTGACAATACTACTGTTGTTTCCCGTTTAATTGAAGGTGAATATTTCAAAATAGAACAGATGCTTTCTTCTGACTATGAAACAAAGATTAAAATTAACAAACGTGAATTGTTAAACTGTATTGATCGTGCAACACTTTTGGTAAAAGAAGGTGATAAAAAGCCTATTATCATGAATGTTACAGATGGAAATATGGAATTGAAGATTAATTCTTTTATTGGTTCTATGAATGAAGACATTGATATCCAGAAAGAAGGAAAGGATATATTAATTGGATTTAATCCAAAGTTCTTTATTGATGCTCTTCGTGTTATTGATGAAGAAGAAGTTACTCTTTACATGGTGAATCCAAAAGCTCCATGTTTTATCAAAGATGATGAAGAGAAGTTTATATACTTAATTCTTCCTGTCAATTTTAATGCAGCTACAAACTAATTCGAGGTAAATCAATCATGGAAGAAATTAAATTAAGAGAAGATTTTATCAAATTAGGACAAGCCTTAAAGGCTGCTAATTTGGTAGATTCTGGTGTTATGGCAAAATTGGTAATTCAAGACGGACAGGTAACTGTTAACGGTGAAGTGGAATATCAAAGAGGTAAAAAATTAGTAGACGGAGATATTGTTTCCTTTGATGGCGAAACAATTAAAATTATAAAATGATTTTAAAATCCGTTGCGTTAAGTCACTTTCGCAATTATGACGATTTGTATATGGAATTTGATAGAGGTACTAATATTTTATACGGTGACAATGCTCAAGGAAAGACAAATGTGTTAGAATCTATTTACGTTAGTGGAACTACAAAGTCTCACAAAGGCAGTAAAGATCGTGAATTGATTCAGTTTGGGCAAGACGAATCCCATATTCGGACAGTAGTAGAAAAGGGTGGCTTAGACTATCAAATTGATATGCATCTAAAGAAAAATAAATCCAAAGGCATTGCCATTAATCGGATTCCGATTAAAAAGGCTTCTGAATTGTTTGGAATTTTAAATATTGTCTTTTTTTCACCGGAGGATTTAAATATTATCAAAAATGGTCCTTCGGAGCGAAGAAGATTTTTAGATGTAGAGCTTTGCCAGTTGGATAAGATATATCTATATAATTTGACTAAGTACAACAAGATATTAAATCAACGTAATCGTTTATTAAAGGATATCAGTTTTAAGCCGGAGCTTTTAGATACACTTGTTGTATGGGATATGCAGCTTGTAGAATATGGCAAAAAGATTATACAGACCAGAAAAATGTTTGTAGAAGAATTAAATGAAATTGTTTATGAAATACATAAGAACATATCTGGGAATAAAGAAGAACTGATATTGAAATATGAACCGGATGTAATAGCTGAAGACATGGAATTAGAGCTTCAAAGATGTAAAGAAAAAGATTTAAAATTTGGACAGACTTCGGTAGGACCACATCGAGATGATTTATGCTTTTTAATACAAGAAATTGATGTGAGAAAATATGGCTCACAAGGTCAACAACGAAGCTGTGCATTGTCATTAAAACTTTCTGAAATAGAGCTGGTGAAAAAATCCATTAAGGAAACACCAATTCTTATATTGGATGATGTGTTATCAGAGTTAGACAGTAATCGTCAAAACTTTTTATTAAATAGTATACATGATATACAGACAATTATTACATGTACCGGATTGGATGAATTTGTAAGAAACAGATTTGAAATAAATAAAATTTTTAAAGTAGTGAATGGAACGGTAGAGGCGAAGAACAGTCTCTAAGAATTGGAGGAAATATGAGTACAGATACAAATACAAATGCGGAGTACGGAGCGGATCAGATACAGATTTTGGAAGGTCTGGAAGCAGTGCGCAAAAGACCTGGTATGTATATTGGAAGTACATCTGTGCGTGGATTGCACCATTTGGTATACGAAATCGTAGATAATGCAGTAGATGAAGCATTAGCTGGTTATTGTGATACCATAGAAGTTCGGATTCATGAAGATAATTCTATTACAGTTGTAGATAATGGACGTGGTATACCGGTAGGAATTAACCATAAGGCAGGACTTCCGGCAGTAGAAGTTGTATTTACCGTATTACACGCAGGAGGAAAATTCGGCGGTGGAGGATACAAGGTATCTGGAGGACTTCATGGTGTAGGTGCGTCTGTTGTAAATGCATTATCAAACTGGCTTGAAGTTCAGATTTTCCGTGAAGGAAAGGTATATAAACAGCGTTACGAAAAAGGAAATACCATGTATCCTTTAAAGGTAGTTGGTGAATGTGATTTAGAAAAGAGTGGAACACAGGTAACATTTGCACCGGACGGAAGTATTTTTGAAGAAACTGTATATGACTATGATACATTAAAACAACGTTTAAGAGAAATGGCATTTCTTACAAAAGGTTTAAAGATTCGTCTGATTGATGAAAGAAGTGAAATGGAGCAGGAAGAAGAATTCCATTATGAGGGTGGAATCAAGGAATTTGTTACTTACTTAAACCGCAGTAAAGAATCTCTTTATCAAGATGTTATTTACTGTGAAGGCGAGAAAAACGGAGTATATGTAGAAGTTGCAATGCAGCACAATGATTCTTACAGTGATTCCACTTATAGTTTTGTAAATAACATTACAACACCGGAAGGTGGAACACATTTAGCGGGATTTCGTAATGCATTAACCAAAACATTTAATGAATATGCTAAGGCAAATAAAATTTTAAAGGAAAATGAAGCGGCACTTTCCGGTGATGATATTCGTGAAGGTCTCACCGCAATTATCAGTGTTAAAATTTCAGAGCCTCAGTTTGAAGGTCAGACAAAGCAAAAGCTTGGAAACAGTGAAGCACGAGGAGCAGTTGATAGTGTGGTAAGTGAACAGCTTACTTACTTCTTAGAACAGAATCCGGCAGTTGCAAAATCCATTTGTGAAAAGTCATTGCTTGCACAGAGAGCAAGAGAAGCAGCAAGAAAAGCAAGAGATTTGACCAGAAGAAAGACAGCATTAGAGGGAATGTCTCTGCCGGGTAAGCTGGCAGACTGTTCAGACAAGGATCCGAAGAATTGTGAAATCTTTATCGTTGAGGGAGATTCTGCGGGTGGTTCTGCAAAGACAGCAAGAAGCCGTGCAACTCAGGCAATTCTTCCATTGCGTGGTAAGATTTTGAATGTAGAAAAAGCAAGATTGGATAAAATTTATGGAAATGCTGAAATCAAAGCAATGATTACAGCATTTGGTACCGGAATCCATGATGATTTCGATATTTCAAAGTTAAGATATCATAAAATTATTATTATGACGGATGCCGATGTGGATGGTGCGCATATCAGTACATTGATGCTTACTTTTTTGTATCGTTTTATGCCGGAATTAATTCGTCAGGGACATGTATATCTGGCAAAGCCACCACTATTTAAGATTGAGAAAAATAGAAAAGTATGGTATGCCTATGATGATAATGAGTTAAATCAGATTTTAACGGAAATTGGCCGTGATGGAAATAACAAGATTCAGCGTTATAAAGGTCTTGGTGAAATGGATCCGGAACAGTTGTGGGAGACTACTATGGATCCGGAAACCAGAATTTTAGAAAGAGTTACGATAGATGAGGACACATCTTCTGAAATAGATTTAACCTTTACTACCCTTATGGGAGATAAGGTAGAGCCAAGACGTGAATTTATCGAAGCAAATGCAAAATATGTAGAGAATCTTGATATCTAGTATCGTGTTATTAGACATCAGTCACAGGAGGATTTAGTAAATGGATGACAGAATATTCGATAAGATTGATGACGTTGATTTGAAAAAAACAATGGAAAAATCTTATATAGATTATGCCATGAGTGTTATTGCATCTCGTGCATTACCGGATGTAAGAGATGGTTTAAAACCAGTACAGCGTAGAATTCTTTATGCAATGATAGAGTTGAACAATGGACCAGACAAGCCACATCGTAAGTGTGCCCGTATTGTCGGTGATACCATGGGTAAATATCACCCTCATGGTGATAGTTCTATTTATGGTGCATTAGTAAATATGGCACAGGAATGGTCTACAAGATATATGCTGGTAGACGGTCATGGAAATTTTGGTTCCGTCGACGGTGACGGAGCTGCTGCGATGCGTTATACCGAAGCACGTTTAAGCAAGATTTCTATGGAAATGTTAGCAGATATCAATAAAGATACTGTTGACTTTACACCAAACTTCGATGAAACCGAAAAAGAACCGGTGGTACTTCCATCTCGTTATCCGAATCTTTTAGTAAATGGAACGACTGGTATTGCGGTAGGTATGGCAACCAATATTCCACCTCATAATCTGCGGGAAGTTATTGGTGCAGTAGTAAAAATTATCGACAATCGAATTGAAGAAGACAGAGAAACAGAGATTGAAGAAATTTTAAAAATTGTAAAAGGACCGGATTTTCCAACAGGAGGTATGATTCTGGGAACTGCCGGAATTGATCAGGCGTATCGTACCGGAAGAGGTAAGATAAAGGTTCGTGCAATTACCGATATTGAACCAATGCAAAACGGAAAAAATCGTATTGTAGTTACAGAACTTCCGTATATGGTAAATAAGGCAAGATTAATTGAAAAAATTGCCGAAATGGTAAGAGATAAAAGAATTGACGGAATTACAGATCTTCGTGATGAATCCAGCCGTGAGGGTATGCGTATTTGTATTGAATTACGTCGTGATGTAAATCCAAATGTTGTGTTGAATCAGCTTTATAAGCATACCCAGTTACAGGATACCTTTGGTGTTATTATGTTAGCATTGGTAGATAATCAGCCAAAGGTTATGAATTTGAATGAAATGCTTGGATATTACCTGAAACATCAGGAAGAAGTTGTTACCAGAAGAACCAAGTATGAGTTAAATAAAGCAGAAGAACGTGCCCATATTTTACAGGGATTGTTAATTGCACTTGATAATATTGATGAAGTTATCAGTATTATTCGTGGCAGTGAAAATGTACAGTTAGCAAAAACACGTTTAATGGAGCGTTTTGATTTATCAGATGCTCAGGCACAGGCAATTGTAGATATGCGTCTTAGAACACTTACCGGTTTGGAGCGTGGTAAGTTAGAGGCAGAGTACAAGGAATTAATGGCAAAAATTGAAGAATTAAGAGCAATTCTTGCAGACGAAAAGAAGCTCCTTGGTGTTATCAAAGAAGAAATTATGGTAATTTCTGAAAAATATGGTGATGACAGAAGAACTTCTATTGGATTTGATGAGTATGATATTTCCATGGAAGACTTAATTCCAAAAAGCAATACCGTGATTGCAATGACAAAACTAGGATATATCAAACGTATGAGTATTGATAATTTCCATAGTCAGAATCGTGGCGGTAAGGGAATCAAGGGAATGGAAACCATTGATGATGATTATATCGAAGAACTTTTGATGACAACCACTCATCATTACCTGATGTTTTTTACAAATACCGGAAAAGTATACCGTATGAAAGCATATGAAATTCCAGAAGCAAGCAGAACGGCAAGAGGTACTGCAATTATTAACTTAATTCAGCTTCAGCCGGGAGAAAAGATTACTGCGGTAATTCCATTAAAGGAATATAAAGAAGACCACTATTTGTTTATGGCAACCAAGAACGGTATTGTAAAGAAAACACCGGTAACAGATTACGCAAATGTAAGAAAGAAAGGTCTTGCTGCAATTAATCTTCGTGAGGATGATGAACTTATTGAAGTTAAGTTTACGGATAATACCAAAGATATTGTTTTAGTTACTAAGTATGGTCAGTGTATTCGTTTCCATGAAACAGATGTAAGAAGTACCGGAAGAACGTCCATGGGTGTTATCGGTATGAATCTTGCAGACGAGGATGAAGTAGTTGGAATGCAGTTAAATACACAGGGTGAATATCTGTTAATTGCTTCTGAAAAAGGTCTTGGAAAACTTACCAAGATGGAAGAATTCAGTCCACAAAACCGTGGTGGTAAGGGTGTTAAATGTTATAAGATTACGGAAAAGACAGGAAATATCATTGGCGTAAAAGCAGTCAATATGGATAATGAAATCATGATGATTACTACCGAAGGAATTATTATCCGTATGAAAGTAGAGGGAATTTCTGTTCTTGGACGTGTAACCTCTGGTGTAAAACTTATGAATCTTTCTGATGATGTTACAGTTGCAAGTATCGCAAAGGTAAGAGAAGATAAATCACTTATGCAAGAAACAGATGAGTCAGAATTAGTTACGGAAGAAGAGGAAATGGAAAGCGCAGCGGCGGCAGCTGAGGCGGCAAAGAAAGCTTCCGGTCAGATAACAGAGACAGATGATGAACTGATGCAGGAATTATTAGAAAGAGCAGAGGCAGATTCAGAAGAGGAAGAATAGAATTAAAAGCAAAATAAAGTGGATAAATGAACCGCATTGTGGATAAAGCACAGTGCGGTTTGCTTTTGTGTGAAAAAATATATTAATATAATAATTGCAAAATATATTTAACTCCTCTATAATCATAAATAAATGTACAAAAGCGTTTTTCAAAAAGGAGGAGTTCTATTATGCCAGTATCATTTTATGAAGTAGCTTGGATATTTGTAATATATGCATTTTTAGGATGGTGTACAGAAGTAGCGTATGCAGCCTTAAATACAGGTAAATTTGTAAACCGTGGTTTCTTAAACGGACCGGTGTGTCCGGTGTATGGTTGCGGTGTGTTAGTGGTAATTGTAGTATTAACACCGCTAAAATACAGCTTTTTAATACTATTTATAGGTTCTATTTTACTTACATCAATCATTGAATTTATTACCGGATTTTTATTAGAAAAACTATTCCACAATCAATGGTGGGATTATTCCGAACAACCTTTCAACATTTGTGGATATGTGTGCTTAAAATTCTCTATCTTGTGGGGAATTGCCTGTGTTTTGGTTATGGATGTGGTTCATCCAACTATTTATGCAGTTCTTAAAGTTGTACCAAAGCTTCCGGGAACTATTATTTTAGTGATTTTGTGTATTGTATTTGTAGTGGATATAGTAATCACAGTAAGTACTATTCTCAAGTTTAATCAGCATTTGAAGATGATAGACGAGCTTGGAGCTAAGATAAAAGTAGTTTCCGATGAAATTGGTGAAAATATTTATGAGGGAGTCACCACCGTATTAGAAAAAGGGGAAGGTATTAAAGAAACAATGGAGGTTAAGAGTACAGAATTTTCCGAAAATCACGAAGAACTGGTGGAGAATCTGTCCAGTATAAAGAGTAGCATTACCGATAAAAAGGACGAGCTTACCGAAAGTTTTGGAAATGTAAAATCTGCATTTAGTGGAAAAAAGGAAGAATTATTGCAGCTTCAGGCAAAATATAAAGAAGCCTTAGAAAAACGAAATAGCGGTGAAAGACGTTTGATGAAAGCATTCCCGGCAATGAGAGCAAAAGGACATGAAGAATCTTATAACAGATTAAAAAGATATTTTGAAGAAAAAAGAGAAGAGAAAAAAGAAAAATAAAAACTGCTTGACTTTTCTAAAAATAGTTTGATAGAATAAATGCGTCGAGTAGCAAAAAGCGTAAATCCAGATATGGATTTGCGCTTTTTTTTCGTTCATAAGTTAAATAAAAAGGAGGAAATAAAATTGAAAAAACAAGACTCAATGAGTAAAATGGGAACAACTCCGGTAAATAAATTAATGCTTACAATGGGAATTCCTATGATTTTATCCATGGTGCTGCAGGCAGTTTATAACATTGTGGACAGTGCCTTTGTATCAAATATGCGAGAGAATGGAGAAGCAGCATTAAATGCCTTGACATTGGCATTTCCCATTCAAATGTTGATGGTTGCTATCGGAATTGGAACTGGTGTAGGAACGAATGCACTTTTGGCAAAAAGTTTAGGACAGGGAGATACTCAAAAGGCCAATAAAGTAGCAGGAAATGCAGTGTTTTTAGCAGGCATCATATATATTGTCTTTTTAATATTTGGTTTCTTTGGAGTAGAGCCATATATCAATACTCAGACAAAAAATCCGTTGATACATGATATGGCAGTAGATTATTTATCTATTTGCTGCATTACCTCTTTCGGAATTGTGTTTTTTTCTATTTTTGAAAAATTACTTCAGGCAACAGGACGCTCTCATTTATCCACCATTGGACAGATTGTAGGAGCAGTAACCAATATTATTTTAGATCCAATTATGATTTATGGATGGTTTGGACTTCCGGAAATGGGAGTAAAAGGAGCTGCTTATGCAACTGTAATAGGACAAATTGTTTCCATGCTGTTAGACCTTGCATTCCACTTGAAGTACAACAAAGAAATTAAAAATGGAATAGTATACATGAAACCCGATGGAAAACTGATAAAAGGAATTTATGCAATAGGACTTCCGGCAATTATAGCACAGGCACTTATGTCCTTTATGACATATGGATTGAATATTATATTAGGTACAATTTCAGAAGCAGCCGTTACTGCCTATGGCTTGTATTACAAGATACAGCAGTTTATTTTGTTTGCAGCATTCGGACTTCGAGATGCAATTACACCAATTGTATCCTTTAACCATGGAATGCAAAGTAAGTCCAGAGTTTCAGATGGTATCAAATATGGCATGAAATATACACTCATTATTATGTGTGTGGGACTTGTCATAATTGAACTATTTGCAAATCCATTTTCCTCTATATTTGGATTATCCGGAGAAACACAGAAGCTATGTATAAGTGCCATGCATGTAATTTCCATCAGTTTTATTTTTGCAGGAGCCAACATTGCATATCAGGGAATTTTTCAGGCATTGGATAGTGGAATGGAATCCTTAATACTTTCTATTTGCAGACAGTTTTTATTTGTAATACCGGTTGCATGGGGATTTGCGCAGATTGTAAAAAATACATCTATCAATAACATTTGGTTAGTTTGGAGTACATTTCCAATTGCAGAAATCATAACAGTTATAATTGCTTATATTTTTATGAAGAAAATTCGTAAAAATAAAATAGAAGTACTGGAGGGATAAAAATGAGTAAGAAAATTATTACCATAAGCAGAGAATTTGGTAGTGGCGGCAGATATTTAGGAGAAAAAATTGCAAAAGAATTAGGAATGGCATATTACGATAAAGAAATCATTGATAAAGTTGCAGAAAAAACGGGACTCTCACAAAAATATATTGAGCAGGCAGGAGAAGGAGCACCAACAAAAAGCCAATTTGCATATAGTTTCGTAGGAAGAAATAGTGATGGAACATCTATGGGAGATTATATGGATGCCATGCAGCGAGAAGTCATTCTAGAAGCAGCAGAAAAAGGTCCATGTGTTATCATTGGAAGATGTGCAAACTATATTTTGCGAGAAAGAACAGACTGTCTTAATATTTTTATTTGTGGAAACGAAGAAGAAAAGACAAAGAGAATCATGGAGCTATATCAGTTATCAGAAGAAAAAGCACAAAAACTGATAAAAGAAACAAATAAAAAGCGTCGTGTACATTACGAGTATTATACAGAAGAAAAATGGGGAGAATCGTGTAATTACACAATTTGCCTTAATAGCAGCGATATAGGTTACGAAAAGTGTATAGAGATTATCTGTGATTTGGCTAAAAATTTATAATCTTACAACAATAGTCATTATTTATATATAGTAATAGGACATTGTTCTATACAATGTAAAGAGAAAAGATTAAGTAAAAAATGTGCATTGCAATATGTAATGCGGAAGAATCTGTACGAAAAATGCTAAAGGGGAAGAAAAAGAGAACAAAGAATCAGAAAAGGTAAGGGAAGAAGGACATACAAAAGATGGAAAGAGGTAAAAAAGATAACTGCCTTTGTGTTTTATGTTCAGCTGTAAAGAAAATATAAAAATTAAAAATAGAATAAAAATAAAACGAGAGTCAATATATTTTTCCTGTAAAACAAGTAGAATATATTGACTTTTTATTGTTTTACATAAAAATACAAATTCCTTAAAAATTTTACTACTATTTTACTGGTAGTTGATAGTAACGTGTTTTTAATTAGAGTAGAATTTATTTGAAAATAAGAAAGGGTAATAAAAAATGAAAAATTCAATTTCAATGAATCAATTTGCAGCAACTATTGCAGAATGTTTAGATATACCAATACCAAGTGCTGCTGAACCAAAAATTTCTTTTATGTATTCCTACTTACAGAAAAAAAATATTACGAAAGTAGAAAAAGCACTTATTTATAATCCAGATGCAATAGGAATGTGGTTATTTCAAAAATACACATCTTGGTTTTTACCAGTATTAAATCATACACAATTAGGTATTCCTGTAAATACGGTATGGCCATCTGTTACACCAGTTTGTTTTGGAACTATGTATACAGGAGTTATGCCATCTGTTCATGGAATTCAGAAATACGAAAAATATCAATTGTCTCAGGAATCTTTATTTGATTGTCTTGCAAAGAGTGGGAAACGTACAGCAATTGTAGCGGTGGAAAATTCCAGTATGGCGATTTTATTTGGAGGACGAAGTATTGATTATTTCATTCTTCCTTATGATAATGAAGTAAATGAAAAGGCAAAAGAACTAATAGCTAATGATGAATATGATGTTATCGTTGTTTATAATCAGGAATACGATGACGTGATGCATCAGACATTTCCAGAATCAGAAATTTCATTAAATGCGCTGAAGCATCATATAGATGCATTTGATTCTCTTTGTAAAGTTTGTGAAAATAGCTGGAAAAAATATAACTCTTTGGTTTGTTGGGCAACTGACCATGGTATTCATACAGATGTTGATGGACATGGTTCTCATGGAGCAGATATTGAGGAAGATATCAATGTAATGCATTTCTTTGGTGTATGGAAAGGTAATAGATAATATGGGAAAAATAGAAATGCAGGATTTAGTAAAATCCTACGATGGAAAAACAGATATATTAGAAAAAATAAACGTGGATGTACAAGAAGGCGAGCTTTTTGTATTAGTAGGTCCATCAGGGTGCGGAAAAAGTACTCTTTTGCGTATTATTGCAGGATTAGAAAACATTACAGATGGTACATTACTAATTGATGGAAAAGTTGCTAATCATTTGCAGCCTAAAGAAAGAAATCTTTCTATGGTATTTCAAAATTATGCATTATATCCACATATGTCAGTAAAAGAAAATATTCTTTTTGGACTTGATGTAAAAAAGATTCCAAAAGAAGAAAGACAGCGTCGTCTTAGTAAGGCAGCAGAATTATTAGGACTTACTGATTATTTAACTAGAAAACCAAGAGAACTTTCAGGAGGACAAAGACAGCGAGTTGCTCTTGCGCGAAGCGTTTGTAGTCAGGCACCAATTTGTTTAATGGATGAACCATTATCTAATTTGGATGCTAAACTGCGAGGGCGAATGAGAAGTGAAATATGTAATATACAAAAAGAATTAGGACTTACAGTTGTTTATGTTACCCATGATCAGGTAGAAGCAATGACTATGGGAAATCGGATTATGGTGCTTAATGAAGGAAAAGTTCAACAGATAGGGACACCTTTGGAATTATATAACACACCAGCAAATATTTTTGTTGCAACCTTTATTGGGTCACCTCAAATGAATATTGCAAATGCCAAACTTCAGGATAATACAATCATTTTAAATGATTCACTTGTTATTACATTAAGCCCGGAAGAAAAAGATAACTTTCCAGATGGAATTGAATGGAAAATTGGAACACGGGCAGAATCAGTGGAACTGGGTTCGTCTGATACACCGAATGCAGTTGCAGTTACCGTTGCAAATGTAGAAATGATGGGAAATGAAACACAGGTGCTATTTTATGTAGGAGAAAGTCTCTTTACAGCCAGATTGTCAGGACAATATTTCATGGAAAGAGGTCAAACAATATACATTCGATTAGATCCAAAGATGTTTCTTTTCTTTGATAAACAAAGTAATAAGTTATTGCGCCCAGCGTTGAAAATCAAAGGGCAAAATGTCACATTGGTTTAGGAGGCGTAAAAATTATGGATATATCTTTTTTTAATGAGGATAAAACAAAGACACTAGAGGAAGATACTGTTTTAAAAAAACATTTTCCAAGTTGGATTTTATATTTATTTCCTTCTATATTGTGCTTTTGTTTATTTACTATTTATCCATTTATAAAGACAGTAATTACAAGTTTGTTTGTCACATCAAATACAGGAAAACTAACTAAATTTGTAGGAATAGAAAATTATATTAGCTTGTTTGGAAATGCAAAGTATTTGCAATGTTTAGGAAATACAGTAAAGTATATGTTTTTAACAGTTCCAATCACAATTATAATTGCACTGTTATTAGCTGTGCTTACAAGTACTAATCGTCCTGGAATGGGAATTTTCAGAACAATTTTTTCTTCCACCATGGGAATCTCAGTTGCAGCAGGTTCAGTTTTTTGGAGTTTAGTATTTAATCCTACTTCAGGAATCTTAAACAAGTTAATGTGTGCAATAGGATTAGATAGAGTTGGATGGCTTACGGATGAAAAAATAGCAATGTATTCAGTTTCAGCAGTTTCTATTTGGATGAATATTGGATTTGCTTATTTGATTTTAATGGGTGCGATAAAGAGCATAGATTCTTCTCATTATGAAAGTGTAGAGATTGTAGGAGGTGGATTTTTTTATCGTCTGTTTAAAGTAACAATACCATTAATTTCACCATCATTATTTTTTGTATTGACTATTTCATTAATAGGAGCATTCCAATCCTTTGGGTTAATAGATATGTTAACCTCTGGAGGACCAAACAATACTACAACATTACTGGTATATAAATTATACAAAGATGCTTTTGTTAATTTCCAATTTGGTTCTGCATCAGCACAGGGAATTATTCTTTTCATTTTTGTTTTCCTGGTATCACAGTTGCAGACAAAACTTACAGAAAGGTTTGTTACATATCAATGAAAAAAGTTCAAATTTCAATTACTTATATTATATTAATAATTTTTGCTCTGCTATTTTGTATGCCATTTTTGTTTTCAGTTGCACTTAGTTTTTCAGATATTTCAGATATATTAAAAGGTAATTTTATTCCAAAGTCTCTGAATTGGGATAATTACATAAATGTATTTCATATACAACCATTGTTAAAGTATATATGTAATTCCATTATAGCTGGAGTGCTATGTACTTTTTTACAAATTATATTTTCTATAGGTGCTGCATATGCAATTGTATTTATTCCGTTCCGTGGAAAGAAATGTATCTTTATTATTATGATGGCTACAATGATGATTCCAAGCGAAGTGCTTGTTGTATCTAACTTTCAATTGATTCGTTCATGGGGATTGCTAAATACCTTTGCAGGCTTAATTCTACCAAGTGCAGCAACCACATTTGGAATATTCCTTTTCCGACAGAATATGCTGCAGATTCCGCATGAGTTAAAAGAGGCATCTACTGTGGTAGGAATTTCGGATTTTAAATTTTTTATAAAAGTTGTTGTTCCAATGGTAAAAAATACAATTGTAACACTTATGATTTATTTTTTCTTAGTCAGCTGGAATTCTTATTTATGGCCACTGTTATCTACAACCGATGATACGGCACGAACTGTCCAGATTGGTTTAAGACAATTAAAAAATACAGAAGCAGTTAGTGATTATGGAGTAATGGCAGCAGGAACAATTATTACAACATTACCAACATTGATTTTAATTTTCTTTGGTCAAAAACGCCTTCAGGAAGGAATGACAAAAGGAGCTTTAAAATAAAAGGAATATATTTTGAGAAAGGAATGTAAGATAATGAAAAATTCGATTTTAATGACTCAGGTTGCTGCAACTATTACAGATGCATTAAATATTCCGGCTCCTAAAGAAGCAGCAGAACGAATGCCTTTTGTGAGAATGTTACTTGAAAAATATAAAATAGAAAAAGCACAGAAAATACTTATCTACAACCCTGATGCTATAGGTATGTGGCTGTTTCAAAAATATACAGATTTGTTTGCACCTGTATTAAATCATACAGAAGTAGGTGTTCCGGTACGCTCAGTGCTTCCTAGTGTGACACCTGTAAATTTTGGTTCAATGTATACAGGTGTAGAACCAGCGGTTCATGGAATTGACACGTATAAAAAAATGTTAATTAAACAAGAATCTCTTTTCGATTGTATTGAAAAATCTGATTTGCGTATTGTATATATAGCTACAGAAGATTCTAGTATGTCTATCATATTTCAGGAAAGAAATATAGACTATATCATTGTTCCTAAGGATGAAGATGTTAATAAAAAAGCAAAAGAATTAATAGAAGCAGATTTGTATGATATCTATCTTGTATATAACTTAGAGTATGATGATTGTATCCATCTGACACATCCAGAATCAGAATTGTCTCTTTCTGCCATGAAGCATCATATTAATGCATTTGATACTCTTTGTGATTTGTGTGAAGAAAAATGGAAAAATTATGATTCTTTGGTATGTTGGATAACAGACCATGGTATTCACAAAAATGAAGAAGGTCATGGTGTTCATGGTGCTGATATTGAAGAAGATGTAAATGTAATGCATTTCTTTGGGGCATGGAAAGGAATAACAAACGCTGAATAATTTATACGGATTTTAATTTTTCTTGGAAAAATATTTCCAAGGAGATTTAAGATAATATATATTTTATTTACTTTAAGGAGAAAGGTTGAAAAAGAATTATGAAAAAAAATGTGAAAAAGTACTTATCAATTATTCTTTCGTGTACATTACTGGCATCTTCTGCTCTTATGGGCTGTGGATCTAGTGAAAATGAATCTGGCACATCAGTAGCAGAGAATGAAAATGGAAAAACCACAATTACATTTTGGCATTCTATGAGTGGTGCAAATCAGGAAGTATTAGAAAAGCTTGTAGATAACTATAATACAAGCCAGAATAAGTATGAAGTAGTTGCTGAAAATCAAGGAACATATGATGAGTCAACTGGAAAATTTTTTAATATGGCAAATGGAGAAGGAAGTGCTGCTATCATCCAGATTGGTGAGCAAAATCTTCAGTCTATGATTGATTCAGGAATGGTCGCTTCAGTAAATGAATTAATTGAAAAATATGAGTTTGATGATACTGATTTATTAGAGCAGGTAGTAAATTTCTATACGGTAGATGGTACTTTATATGCTATGCCATTTAACTGTTCTTCGCCGGTCGTTTATTATAACGCAGATGTATTTGCAAGCGCTGGATACACAGAATTCCCATCTACTTTTGAAGGCATTGAAGAAGCTGCTAAAAAAATTGTAGATCAGAACAGCAATATCACACCAGTTGGTTTATTTGCTTATGGATATGCATTCGAGCAGATGTGTACAAATATGGGAGCGTTTATAGTTAATAATGGAAATGGTCGTTCAGAGCGTGCAACAGAGGTTGCTTATCAAGATGCTATGACGGAGATATTCAATTGGATTGCAGACCTTAGGGATGACGGATATTTACAGAATTATGGTACAGATTCTGATAATACAATAAGTGCATTTACACAGCAAGAGATTGGTATGTTTATTAGTAGTTCTGCTTCCGCACGTAATATTATCAATAGTTCTGATTTTAATGTAGGTATTGCATACTTACCGGTTCCAAAAGGTACAGAAGCTCAGGGTGTTTATGCAGCAGGTGGAGCTTTATGTATAGCAACAGATCTTGATGAAGAAGTAGCATGTGGTGTTATGGATTTCTTACAGTATGCTACTTCTGCGGAAACACAGGCTACATGGGCTGGTGATACAGGTTACTTTCCAATCTGTAATGCTGCATATGAGACTGAGATATTAAATAAAGTTTACACAGAATTTCCGCAGATGAAAGTAGCTGCTGATGAATTACTTACAACAAAAGTAACAGAAGTTACTGCTGGACCACTTTGTTCTCAGCTTCCACAGTTACGTTCAGATGTTGCAACTGCATTAGAAGCTGTATTCAATGGTGGAGACGTAAAGGAAGCATTAAAAGAAGCAGTATCAAGTACTAATGATGCAATTGATACTGCAAATCAAGGTATAAAATAATAGTATAAAAAATAGTAAAAAGTGAAAATAAGACGAAAGCCGAGATAAATTCATAGTAATAAAGTTATCTCGGCTTTTTATTTCATAGGAAATACCGCGTTATTTTAAAGTGAAAAAGGACAAAAATTCCTATGAAATAAAAACACTCTGCTAAGGATGCACAGCTCGCGGAGAAGAAGATAATGCTTCGCATACCGCTCGCGCGCGCAAGTAGCAATGAAAATGCGGTGCTACGAAAAAGGAGTGGTAGCATTTTTCACATTGTTACAATATATTTCATAAAACTCATCTTCATTCAATGAGTCCAACCATTCTTTATTAAGAGAAGTGCAGAGGGGATATTTTTTTCTTGCAGGTACTGAATCCGGATAAACGATTAAATCTCCGTTTTCAATATAAAATTGGCAAAATTCTTTGTTTATGATTTTTCTAATTACGTTAAGCGCAATATCCTCAGAAATTGATTTTCTTGCACAGATATAGGATGGGATTAGGAGAGGTCCATCCTTTGGTATGAACATAAAACTTTCTGTTTCATCTGCTCTGAGTGCATAAAGGGAAGGTACCAGACTTGTAGCTGCCATATTCATGCGTACTGCATTATAGGCCTGTATTGGCATATCGTAGATTTTTGCATTTTTTAAAAAGTGTTCAGTTACAGATTTTCCCCATGTTTGTAACAGATATTTACCAATGGTACGACCGGCAGAATTATTAATTCCACCAATTGCGATGTCTTCTATATCTTTTAATTCCATATAATTATTTCCCAAAAGGGATTTATCTTTTGTATAATATACAAGTGGAATTGCTGTGAATGGAATCAGCTTTTCAGTTCTATAAACAAGATTTTTGTTTTCATCATTATAAGAAATTTTAGATTCCAAATCATAGAGCTCGTCCTTATATTTTCTAAAAATTCTTTTATCTTCAAATACTTCTAAATCAGCGGATACAATTAAATCTGGTAAAACTGCGTCGGGCTTTGCAAGATATTCCGACATATGTTCAGGATAGCCCAGTCCAAAATAAGTGATTTCAAGTAAAATATCTTCTAAAAGCAGTTCTTCTCTTATATTTTCTAAAAATTTCTTTTCCTGATTATGTAATACACAAATGTGATTCCAATATAAGCTAACTTTTTTCATTTAAGTATGGCTCCTTCCCGTAACATTTTCTGATAGCTTTGTGTGGCATAATAGTCTATTCTCAGTTTTTCAAACAAGTTTTCTTCATCAGCAGATTTTTCTAGTACAGCCTTTACACCGCCACCATTCATAACAATTCGTTTATTACCCATAAGTGCAGTATGAGGATCGTGGGTTACAACGAGTACAAGTTTATCCTTGCCTACAAGTGCATTTAAGGCACGTTCTTTATCAATTCCGGCATTTTCAATTTCATCAACAAGTACGATTTCACTATCGCATATAAGGGCAATATCTGCTACCATAAGTGCACGGGATTGTCCGCCGCTAAGAAGATTAAGACTTTGCTGAGGATATATAGGTTCGGAGGTAATGGTATTAGCAAGATTTATTACTGCTTGGACAGCAACCTTTTTATTTCTTGCCTTTCCATGCAGCAACAAAAATTCTTCAATGGTTGTATCTAATACAAAACGCATATTTTGAGATAAATGTGCGATTAATGTAGAAGAAATATCACGTTTTCTCATTCTTTCAATTTTAGTTCCATCGACTAATATCGTTCTTCCGGTTATGGAATCACCAGTGGCTAACTGTTCAATATCCTTAATAAACCGGCTTTTCCCAGAGCCAGTATTTCCAACAATACTACAGATTTCACCTTTAAAAAGTGTGATTTCCTCAAAGTTTTCCAATTCATTTTTTTTATTTTTTCCAGCAATAATTGTTAATTTCTGCATCTTGTATTCTCCTAAAAATTTATTTTAGCCACCACACCCTGCTGATAATTGCTACCCACGCGTTTTTCTCCTACACAATAAGAGCATACGCCCATAGGCATGGTATGCCTGAGCTCATCCTCTTCAAAGGTCTTTTCTTTGCTTGAAAAATATAAATAATCAGCTAGCAGGTCGCTTCCATATCCGCAAAGACCGTCAACAGGAAAAATTTCGGCTTTTTCATTGATAGTATGTATTTGCCAGATAATAATTTCTAATTCTGCCTGTGAGACCATATCTATTTTGGTAATAACGACAAAGTCTGATTTGGTAAGCATTGGACCTAATTGTTCCGGCAGTTTCAAACTGGATGTTGCATTGATTACACATCCGGATAACATTCGTTTTGTTGCAGGGTTGCAACGGTGACAAAGTCCTGCGGTTTCGATCAAAAGCGTTTTGATTTCTTTCTTTTCTGCCCAATTATAGAGTTCTGGCAGGTTAGAGACCAAAAAGTGGTCAGGGCAAATATCATTGCTGATTCCCACAATATTTGGAATATCCAGTTTTTCATATATAATATGGTCGGTTGTATTAATACAATCAATCTTGCACACAGCCGGTGCCATTTTCATAAGCTTTAATTTCGGAATAAGAGCTGATAATACAGAAGTTTTTCCTACAGCTGATGCACCGGAAAATAAGATGACTTTTTCTAACATAAGAACCTCCTTCATTATTTGGGAAGACTATCATATATAGATAAGTTTTGAAGTCTCATATTAGACTTTCTAAAAAAATTCTCATTTTTGGTGTAATTCTTGACAAGTTAAAATTTTATTTGTAGACTGTAGAAGTTAGTTGTGCATAACTCAAACAAAGGAGATTTAAATTGTCATTAGAAAAAAGTATGGATATGACTACAAGGTTTACCGCAAAAGTCATGGAAAAAGTAGAGGAAAAGCATCTATCCTTACTAAATATGGAATTTCATTCCGGAGAAGTAATATCAGATAAAATAAATAATAATTTTTATGTTGGAATTATTAATTCCGGCAGTGTAGATGTTTATTCTACATCCGTTGACGGCAATGATATTAAAATGAATACCCTTTTACAGGGAGAAAGTTTTGGAATATCAAATCTTATGGTAAATGCCGGGATAGAAACACTTTTAATGTGTAATGCGCCCTGCCAAATATCATTTTTAAAAAAAGCAATTTTTATAGAATTATTAAACCATGATGCAGAGCTTGCCATGCAATATGCAACAGTATGTAGTCAAAAATTAAAATTTCTCCTTAAGCGAATTGAAACCTTGACAATGCAGACAACACAGAAAAAAATAATATTATATTTTCTCTCCATAAAAGATGATAGCAATAAGGTACATCTTGTTCAGTCAAGAGAGGAACTTGCAAAATATCTTGGCATTAGCAGGGCAGCATTATATAGAGAGTTGGCAATACTACAAGAAAAAGAATTTATTTCTGTTTCTCGTCAGAATATAAGGTTACTTGATGTGGAAACATTAGAACAAATGCTTTACGCTTGAATTTTTTGAGATTTGAGAAAAGATTATAAAAATATTTAATAAAGAAAGAGGAAATGTATTATGAAAAAGTTTTTATCAATTTTATTAACATTATCAATGGTATCTGTACTTCTTATTGGTTGTGCAGGAAATACATCAAAAAAAGACGATTCAAAGAAAGAAGATACAAAAGAGAGTACTTCACAAGAGGAAGAGAAAACCGCTGCAAAAAATCCGGTAGATGTAAATATTGCGGCATTAAGTGGACCAACCGGTATGGGAATGGTTTACTTTATGTCACAGGCAGATTCAGGAAAAATAACAGATAATAATTACAATTTTACAATCGCAGCATCTTCAGATGAGATTACACCGTCTATTGTACAAGGTAAGTTAGACATTGCAGCCGTTCCCGCAAATCTTGCATCCGTACTTTATAACAATACAGATGGTGAAGTTTGTGTACTTGCAATAAATACACTGGGTGTTTTATATATTGTTGAAAATGGTGAAAACATCAATTCCGTAGAAGATTTAAGAGGAAAGACTATTTATGCAAGCGGTAAGGGAGCAACGCCGGAATATGCATTAAATTATATTTTGACACAAAATGGAATTGACCCAAATACAGATGTTACGATAGAATATAAAAGTGAACATGCAGAGTGTCTCTCAGCTCTTATGGCAGACGAAAATGGAATCGCTATGCTTCCACAGCCGTTTGTGACAACTGCTATGACAAAAAGTGATACGATAAGAGTAGCACTTGACCTGACAAAAGAGTGGGAAAAACTTTCTGAAAATAACAAAGAGGATTCTGCACTTATAACAGGTGTTGTTGTTGCACGTAAGGCGTTTATCGAAGAAAATCCGGATGCAGTAGAAGCATTTTTGAAGCACTATAAAGAATCCGTAGAATACGTTAATACAAACCAAGAAGAGGCAGCTGAACTCATAGGAAACTATGGGATTGTAGCTACTGAGGTGGCAAAGAAAGCAATTCCGGATTGTAATATAACCTTTATTGATGGAAAAGAAATGAAAGAAAAACTTTCCGGATATTTAGAGGTGCTTTTGGAACAAAACAGTGCCGCTGTAGGTGGAAAGCTTCCGGAAGATGAATTTTATTTTGTTGATTAGGAAAAAATATGAAATCAGTAAAACTTTGGGCGATTATATTTTGGCTTATTATATGGCAACTGGCAAGTATGGCAGTAGGATATGACATATTATTAGTTTCACCGGTTCGTGTGATTTTAAGACTGGTGGAACTGGTTCCTACTGCAGAATTTTGGAGAGCCATAGCATTTTCTGCTATTCGGATATGCTTGGGATTTCTGCTTGGTACTTTTATAGGAGGTCTGTTTGCATTTCTTTCTGCAAAATTTAAGTATATTTGTGAACTGGTAACGCCACTCATGATGGCAATAAAAACAATACCGGTTGCCTCGTTTATTATTCTTGCTTTGATATGGTTTTCCTCAGAAAACCTTTCGATTTTGATATCCTTTTTAATGGTTTTGCCGGTAATGTATACAAATACATTAAAAGGCATTAAGAATATTACCATAGAAAGTAAAGAACTGGCAAAAGTATTTGAGATTCCATTTGGCAGAAAAATGAGATATATGTATATTCCGCAGATTTTTCCATTTTTTACAGCCGGATGCGAAATAGCCCTAGGGCTTTGCTGGAAGTCCGGCATTGCTGCAGAGGTCATTGGAATGCCAAACGGTTCTGTGGGCGAGAAACTTCAGCAGGCAAAAGTATATTTGGCAACGCCGGATTTATTAGCATGGACGTTGGTAATTGTAATTGTCAGTACTGTATTTGAAAAGTTATTTTTGTTTTTATTAAAAAAGATGCAAATAAAACTTGAAAAGATGTAGGAAAAGTTATGAGTGATATTATTGTTCGAGATTTAGTAAAAAAATATGACGGTCATATGGTATTAAATCATTTCAATGCCACCTTTCCCAAAGGAAAAATGACCGTTATTATGGCACCATCCGGAAAAGGAAAAACAACACTTCTTCGAATCCTTATGGGATTGGAACGTTATGACAGTGGTGAGATTATCGGAGTCACAGGTCAGAAAAAAAGTGCTGTTTTTCAAGAAGATCGTCTTTGTGAAAATTTAAATGCCATATCCAATATAAAGTTGTGTAATTCAAATTTAGATAGAGAAGTTATCCAAAAGGCACTTATTAATGTAGGAATAAATGCCCCGCAAGACCAAAGGGTAAGGGAATTTTCAGGCGGAATGAAGCGGCGTGTGGCTATTTGCAGGGCACTTCTTGCAGAACACGATATTTTGTTTTTAGATGAGCCATTTAAGGGAATTGATAAAGAACAAAAGAAAATTACAATGGATTTTATGAAAAATCATATTTTAAACACGACCACCATTTATATTACTCACGATAGTTCTGAAGCAGATTTCTTTCAACCCTGTCAAATAATTGAATTGTGAAACTAATAAAAAATGCAAGTCAATATAATTTTATCGTTTTGCGATAAAATTATATTGACTTTTTGCGTTCTTGGTAGTATTCTATGGATAAATAAGGGAAAAATAAAGAAATATAAAGGAGGCATTTTATGAGTCAAAAGAGTTTAAGTAAATGGTTAAAGGCAATTATTGGAGGAATGGCAGCTTGTGGAGCAATAATTTATTTATATATCATACCAGTGTGGGGAAGAGCATTGGCAGAAGAAAATCCGGAATATGGGTCATGCTATATTCCATGGCTGACTGTTGTTCTAATCTCTGCAATCCCATGTTATTGGGTGTTGTATTTTGGTTGGAGGGTTTCTTCAGAAATTGGGAGAGACAATTCTTTTTCAATGAAAAATGCAGAATATTTAAAAAATATTTCTATACTGGCAGCGCTGGATAGTGGATATTTTTTCATTACAAATGTCGTATTTATGGTAATTGGAATGAATCATCCGGGGATATTTCTAATAGCGTTAATTGCGGTTTTTATTGGAGTTGCGGTAGCTGTTGCAGCAGCGGCACTTTCCCATTTAGTACGAAAAGCAGCAGAAATTCAGCAAGAAAATGAACTTACCATATAAAAAGAGGTGAAGAGAATGGCAATTATCGTAAATATTGATGTCATGTTGGCAAAGCGTAAAATGAGTGTAACAGAGTTATCAGAGAGAGTTGGAATTACCATGGCAAATATTTCTATACTAAAAAACGGAAAAGCAAAAGCCATAAAAGTAGATACTTTAAATAAAATATGTAAAGCCTTGGAATGTCAGCCTGGGGATATTTTGGAATGGAGGGATGATGATGGCGATGACGGAACAGAAAAATAATCAAATGAGGCCACTGTTTGAAACAATAGAACAAAGATACAGACCGGAAAATGCAGTACTAGAACATAATACAGGATTTTTTTTGATAGTTGCATTAATTTATAGTGTTGGTTTTGCAGTGGCATTCTATAAAAATTATGCCAGTCTGACTTTTCCACTTATCACAGTAGGAACATTAATTATTTGTGGATTATTCTTACAAAAATCAGAAATTCTATGGAAAACACAAAATTTATATTATATTGTTCCAATTGTATTGCTCGGAATCAGTACCATGCTTACCACAAACTTATTTACAATATTTTTTAATACAGTGGGCATATTATTGTTAATTACTGTTTTCATGATGCAACAGGTTTATTCAAAAAATGAGTGGAATCTGGAAAGATATATCGGCAACACATTATTTTTATATTTGTCCATGATACCTGAGATAGCCGCACCGTTTTCAAATCTCGCAAAGTATATTCGAAGAAAGCGGGTAAGAGAGCAAAAAAATACGAATACAAAATATATAGTGACAGGTGTATTAATCGGAGTTCCTATGTTAATTTTTGTGGTTATATTATTGAATAGTGCCGATGTTATTTTTTCTGATTATATTGGAAGAATTTCTCAGGTTGTATGGGACAATATTGTGCTTTCACCCAATATTGTTTTGGTTGTAGGGTTAATGGTAATTGGATTTTTTGGAATATATACGTTCCTCTCTGCACTGACTTTAAATAACTTGCCAAGTTATCAGAAAGAGCGAGAAAAGAAAAATCCTATCATAGCAATTACGTTTACTGTAATGATAACAGTAATATATTTAATATTTAGTATCATTCAGGGAATCTTTCTGTTTAGTGGCGGAATGATATTGCCAGAGGGCTATACTTATGCAGAGTATGCCCATCAGGGATTCTTTCAGTTGTTATTTTTATGTATCTTCAATTTAATATTGGTGCTTTGCTGTATGTCTCTGTTTGAAATGAATCGTTGGTTAAAAACGATACTCATGGTATTTTCAGGTTGCACTTATGTTATGATAGCATCCAGTGCTTATCGAATGATTTTGTATATTTCCTGCTATCATCTGACTTTTTTAAGAATGTTGGTGCTTTGGTTTTTAGCACTTTTGGTAGTATTGTTGGCAGGTGTTATGTGGAGTATCTGTAAGAAAAAATTTCCACTGTTTCGATTTGAGGTAGCAGTGATAACGGTATTTTATCTGGTGCTTTCTTTCAGTCATTTTGATTACTGGATTGCAAAATATAATATTTCTCAGATGGGAGACAAGTTAGAATATGAAGATGTTTCTTATCTATGCAATCTGTCTTTCGATGCAGCGCCAATACTGGCAAAAATTTCTGCTGGGCATAATAATATAGATTATAGTGTTAAAGGGCAAAGAGGTTTTTATGAAGGTTGTTACGCTTGTGAACTGGAAACATATTTTAAGCAGGCAGAAAAAAATACGGATTTGAATATTAGAACATTTAACTTGTCAGAATATCAGGCAGTAAAAGCAGCAGAAGAATACCTTGGCAAGTAGCCGGGGTATTCTTCTTTATAGAAAACTACTCACAGTAAATGTGGATGGCATCTCGGAAAAATTTTGTACATCCCTTTCCAAGCTTATCATAATAAGCGGTAAAGCGTGGGTCTTTAACATATCCGTTTGCAAGAGCCTTGTGTGCTTCCTTGGAATAAGTACCATCTTTCCAGAACATACAAAGCCATTGGCGGTGAAGGTCACAGGCCTTTTGGGCTAATTCGCCCGTAGGATTTCCCTGTTCAAAAGCTTCTTTTAAAGTTTCATTGATTTCCATACTTAAGTCTTGAGATTTCTCAAATTGACTCTTATTCATAGTTAAAAATTTTTCATTAGAACCATCAATTACAGTGTCGCCAAAGTTCTGGCGAATTTCTGCACCATATACTTTCTCATTGTCATCAATTCGTTTTTGTTTAAAACCTTCAAATTTTTCCTCATCAGTCATAGACAATTCCTCATTTAAAGAGCGGAGTGTATTCATTACATTGTTAATTAAAAGTTCTAATTGGCATTTTTCCTGTAACAGTTCCTGCAATTGCGTTTCAAGCACTTTCTTTTTATCATAGTCAGGTGCATCCATGAGATGTTTGATTTTTTTTAGAGGAACACCCAACTTACGATAAAAAAGAATTTGCTGAAGTTGATTCACATCATTAGAATCATAGACTCTGTATTGATTTTGTGTAATACGCGTGGGACATAGTAAGCCTATCTGGTCATAATAGTGAAGTGTTCTTACACTGACACCGGAAAGAGTTGCTAACTCATTCACCGTATATTGTTTCTTCATTCCAAAACTCCTTTGTTTCATTTAAAATTTCTTCAGATGGAGTAAACGTTGCTTCAACAATAGATTTTCCGGAAATTTTTAAATAGTATTTAATCAAATAATAGCCACAGGCATAACCCGCACAATAAGGAAGTCCTACCGGAAAAAAGTTTCTCATTTTAGCAAGTTCATCTCCATACATATAAGCAGAGATATTTTCAAATCCGGTAACATCAAGTGCATCCTGCATAAGAGGTTTTATATACTCATTTAATGTTTGTGCATCAGTTTTGCTTACCCATGGTCCTAAAAATTCTTCCCCATAAATCCAAGTCGCAAAGTTTTCAGCCAATCCCTCAGATATCATATAAGCACCAAGAGAAATATTGTTTGTCCACTTTTCAAATTGAAAACGAACGTTATGGTTAGTTTCATGGGCTAGTGCGGCAGGCAAACGATTCATGGTATATTCCGAAGGAACCAGAGAACCAAAAATATATCCGGGGATTCCACCATCACCGGTATAATTTTCACACATAATCGAATAAGGGCTTTCTGGGTTAAGGAGAACAATTGTAAACAAATATTCCTTTAAAGAAAGCTCAAAACCTGCATCTACAAAACAATTCAAAGAAGTCTCAATAGAATCTGTACAACGTTGCCAAAAATCATCATCTCCTAAAAGAGAAATAGCAGATGCCCATGAACTGTCAATTTTTTGAGGAGACATTAGTCCTAAAAGACTACTTGCTTTAATTACATCATAACCGTTTGGTTGTTTTGCCTTTAAAGGGCAGTTATAAACATTCCATTTTCCTTCAAAAGGTTTCATTAACTCATAGCGATAAATGTCATCCTTTTTTTCAATAGGTGCTTCCATAATTTTCTTATAAACTTCATCCGAACGAACGGATTTTACAATAATTGAACTCATTTTTAGTATATTCCTTTCCATTTGTTAAATCAATCATAAACTATGACGTTGCGTAATAGTCAATAGTTTATGATTGACCGTTTTAAAAAAGAACTTTATAATGTAACAAGAGTTATAGTATTAAGAAAAGGAGAAAAAAATGATTCGTACAGTTTCCACTTCAGATATTACAAAAAACATCAAAGAAATGTGCATAGAAGCCAATCATTACCTTTCAAAAGATATGGATGAGGCATTAAAAAAAGCAGTAGAAACAGAAAAAGCTGCACTTGGAAAAAAGATTTTAAATCAGCTTCAGGAAAATTTAGAAATTGCCGACAAAGAAATGATTCCAATTTGTCAGGATACCGGAATGGCAGTTATATTTATGGAAATAGGTCAAGAAGTCCATTTTGAAGGAGCAGCCTTAGAAGAGGCAATCAACGAAGGGGTTCGTCAGGGATATACCGAAGGTTATCTTAGAAAGTCTGTGGTAGGAGATCCTATCATTCGTGAAAATACCAAAGATAATACTCCGGCAGTGATTCACTATGATATAGTACCGGGTGACAAAGTAAAAATTACCTTAGCACCCAAAGGATTTGGAAGTGAAAATATGAGCCGCATCTTTATGCTAAAACCTGCCGATGGAATAGAAGGTGTAAAAAATGCCATTTTAACAGCAGTAAAAGATGCCGGACCAAATGCCTGTCCTCCAATGGTAGTAGGAGTTGGAATCGGAGGAACATTTGAAAAATCAGCAATCCTTGCTAAAAAAGCATTAACCAGAGAAGTAAACAAACATTCCGAAATTCCTTATGTAAAAGAGTTAGAAGAAGAAATGTTGGAAAAAATCAACCATCTGGGCATTGGACCGGGAGGATTAGGAGGAACAACCACAGCACTTGCAGTAAACATAAATACATATCCTACACATATTGCAGGATTACCCGTTGCAATTAATATATGTTGTCATGTAAATCGGCATGCAGTGCGTACCTTATAAGATAAAACTGTTAAAACTATATTGTATTTTTTATTATAAAGAGAGCTATCTTTAAGAAAGAAGGAAAAAATGGATAAGCATATAACAACACCAATTACCGAGGAAGTGACAAAAGATTTACATTCTGGTGATTATGTATATATAAATGGAACTATCTATGTTGCAAGAGATGCAGCGCATAAACGTCTGATGGAAGTATTAGATAGAGGAGAAGAACTTCCGTTTCCGGTAAAAGATGCAACTATTTACTATATGGGACCATCTCCGGCAAGAGAAGGAAGACCAATTGGGTCAGCAGGACCTACCACTGCAAGCCGTATGGATAAGTATGCACCAAGACTTTTAGATTTAGGTCAAAAGGCAATGATAGGAAAAGGAAAAAGAACACAAGAAGTAATCGACGCAGTTGTGCGGAATAAAGCAGTTTATTTTGCAGCAGTAGGTGGAGCAGGAGCACTTCTTTCAAAATGTATCAAAAAATCAGAACTGGTTTGTTACGCAGATTTAGGAGCAGAAGCAATTTTAAAATTAGAAGTAGAAAATTTTCCCGTAATTGTAGTGGTAGACAATGAAGGCAACAATCTCTATGAAACAGCAATAAAGCAGTATGCTAAATAATATAATAATACTTGATAATGTTATATGGATATTACATATAATATAGAAAAAACATACATAATATAGAAGAAAAACGAATAACAGAAAAAAACTTTAAAAAGATTTAAAAATATCGTTGACAAAATCAAATAGTTTTAGTAATATATAGTATGCGTCACGGCGCAAGAGACAATTTTATATTTTGGAAATAAGTTTTATTCGGAGAAATACTCAAGAGGCCGAAGAGGTGCCCCTGCTAAGGGTATAGGTCGGGTAACCGGCGCGAGGGTTCGAATCCCTCTTTCTCCGCTCATTATTTTCAAAAATAAAAAAGTTTCAAAAAAATGAAAAAAGTTGTTGACAAAAGCGAATGACCGTGATAAGATATAGGAGTTGTCGCTTGAGACAGCAAGATAAACAACCTTGATAACTGAACAGTGAAACAACCTTGAAAGATTCTAAGAGTTTTCA
>CAYTDI010000026.1:0-32276 GCA_964436595.1 uncultured Eubacterium sp. | reverse complement strand
TAGCTCAGTTGGCGAGAGCACACGGTTCATACCCGTGGTGTCGGGGGTTCAAATCCCTCTTCCGCTACTCTAAGAACCTAGAAAACTCTAGGTTCTATTTTAAATTTGTAGGAAATTTCTCTGCAATTTCACGATTTAATGCAACATGGTATTTCCTATGACACAAAAAAGGTATCCCAACTAGAAAACTGGGATACCTTTTTACGTTCATTAAATGACTTAGAAATCTGTTAAATCAGCAGCTCTCTTTTCAAGGAAAGCAGTCATTCCTTCCTTTTTGTCATGAGTAGAGCATGTTACACCGAACAAGTTAGCTTCCATTTCAACAGCGTTCTTAATATCCATATCATATCCGTTGTTGATAGCAGCTTTTGCGATAGATACAGCGTAGCTTGCTTTAGAAGCAATCTTAGAAGCCATCTTCTTAGCAGTATCCATTAATTCTTCCTTAGGAACTACTTTGTTAACAAGACCGATTCTGTAAGCTTCTTCAGCATTGATGTTATCACAAGTGAAAATCAATTCTTTTGCACGTCCCATTCCTACTAAACGAGCAAGTCTCTGAGTTCCGCCGAATCCTGGGATGATTCCAAGACCACATTCAGGCTGTGCAAAGCTTGCATTGTCAGCAGCGATACGGATATCACATGCCATAGCGATTTCACATCCACCGCCTAAAGCGAATCCGTTAACAGCAGCGATAGTTACCTGACGCATATTCATTAATTTGAAGAATGGCTCAGCAGCTCTCATACCAAAAGCACGAGCTTCAGCAGCTGTAAAGTTTACCATCTCAGCGATGTCAGCACCAGCTACGAAAGATTTGTATGGGTTATCCTTTTTGTCAGGACCACCTGTTAAAATAACAACTTTTACGTCGTCTCTAGCTTCGATTTCAGATAATACAGTATTAAGCTCAGTTAAAGTTTCACTGTTTAATGCGTTTAATGCTGCAGGTCTGCTGATTGTAAGAACAGCAACTTCGTTTTCCACTTCTAACTTTAAGTTATTCATGTGTAAACCTCCTAATATAATATGTAGTTTAATTGTTCACGGATTGCCCGAAACATCGGACAAAACATACTTTAACTATATAACTTTGATAAAAATTTGTCAATATCTGCCCGGAGATTTTCAAAGGTTTGCAGCAGTTAAGGAGAAAATAATTTTCCAAAGCTCTCATTTGTGCCAGCAGCGAGGAAAATCGAGTGTTTGCATAAAACTTTGGGGAGCACGGAGATAACTTCAGAAACTGCAAAGCGTGTTTCCACAGTTTATTAGAGAAAATTAAATAAAAGTATGATAAAATATGTACAGAAATACATAGCAAGGAGACAAGTAAATGAGTGATAGCAAAGATTTTTTAGGAAAAGAACCTATTGGAAAATTGTTATTAAAGCTGGCATTGCCTACGGTAGCGGCACAGATGATAAATATGCTTTATAATATCGTAGACCGTATTTATATCGGACATATTCCAAAAGTAGGTGCTATGGCATTAACAGGAGTTGGGGTATGTATGCCGATTATTATGATTGTTTCGGCATTTGCCGCATTGGTAGGAAACGGCGGAGCACCACGAGCCTCTATCTTTATGGGAAAAGAGGACAAGGAATCTGCTGAGAATACCTTAGGAAATTGTTTTTCAGTACAAATTTTGATTTCGATTATTTTAACAGTGGTGCTATTATTGTGGAATCGGGATTTATTGTTGACCTTTGGAGCAAGTGAAAATACCATTACTTATGCAGAAAGTTACATGAGTATCTACGCCATAGGAACTATCTTTGTTCAGCTTACCTTGGGGATGAATGCGTTTATTACAGCGCAGGGCTTTGCGAAAATAGGAATGTTATCCGTACTAATTGGAGCAGTAGCAAATATTGTATTAGACCCAATTTTTATTTTTGGACTCAATATGGGCGTAGAGGGAGCAGCACTTGCAACTGTGATTTCACAAGCGTGTTCCTGTATATGGGTACTGTCATTTTTGTTTGGAAACAAAACCGTCTTGAAAATAAAGAAAAAATATTTGCTGCCAAAGGCAAACATTATTTTACCAAGTCTGGCATTAGGATTGGCGACTTTTATTATGCAGGCAAGTGAAAGTGTGATTTCTGTGTGCTTTAATTCTTCCTTATTAAAATACGGTGGAGATGTTGCAGTTGGTGCAATGACCATTCTTACAAGTGTTATGCAGTTTGCCATGCTTCCGTTGCAGGGAGTTGGGCAGGGAGCACAGCCTATTATCAGCTATAATTATGGAGCAAAAAATGCAAAACGTGTACGAGAAGCTTTTAGGCTGTTGTTAAAAGTAAGTCTTAGTTATGCAGTAATATTGTGGCTGTGCGTGATGATATTCCCTCAGGGATTTGCGGCAATGTTTACCACTAATACAGAACTGTTGCATTTTACAAAAACAGCCCTTCGTATTTATATGGCATGTATGATGCTGTTTGGCATACAGATTGCTTGTCAGATGACATTTACTTCACTGGGAAAAGCAGGAGCATCTATTATCGTAGCAATTATGCGAAAATTTATACTGTTACTTCCTCTTATCTATCTTATGCCTCATGTAATAACTGAAAATAAGACGATGGCGGTATATTTGGCAGAACCAGTTGCGGACTTTTTTGCAGTTACATTTACGGTGATTTTATTCCGGTTTCAATTTAAGAAAGCGCTGGAACAGATGAAAGTGGAAGAAAAAGAATAAGATAATAAGAGCATGGTGTTATTCTACATCATGCTCTTTTAAAAATTGAAAAGTTGTATTATAGTAGGTTTCCGGATTTTTATCCATAGCCTGTGCGTGTCCGGCATCGGGAATAATGAGAAGTTCCTTTTCTCCACCTGCTGCGTCATAAAGTTCATATGCCATATTTACCGGAACCATGTCATCCTGTTCCCCATGAATAATCAAAATAGGAAGAGAGGTTTTCTTTATGGCATTTAAGGCAGAAGCATCTTTTAAGTTATAGCCGCCTCGTAGCTGCAGCACAAGGTTCATGCTGTCCAGCAGAGGAAAGGAAGGAAGTCCAAACCAGTCTTTCATCTGTTTGGCAAACATCTGGTAGGCATCAGTGTAGGCGCAGTCGCTTACAATGGCGCATACTTGAGAGGGAAGTTTTTCACCGGACATCATAAGAGCGCAGGCGGCACCCATAGATTGCCCATGGATGACAATTTTAGCATCAGAGTCCTGTGCGATGATTTGGTCTAACCAGAGCATATTGTCCAGTCGGTCAGTCCATCCCATACCAATAAAATCTCCATCACTTTCTCCACTGTATCTCATATCTGGTACGAGAGCGTGATAACCTTGTTGTACATATTCATAAGCAATAGGATACATTTCCTCTTTCCAGCCGGTATAGCCGTGAAGCAGCAATACCCATAGGTGACTTTCTTCCTGTGGGGCAAAGGAGGTGGCAACTAGTTGGTAGCCATCCTGCGTGGTTGCAGTAAGTTTTTCATAAGAAGCAGTTTGCAGCCACTCATTTGTCTTTTGTACGGCGGCAACGTGATTATTTTGAATATCACTGGTTTGTACCAAGGCTTCCATTGCAGTATCTGTTACTTCTTCAAAAGCATCTGTTTTTTCCATAAAAGAAGGTACTAAAGCCAAACTTACCGCAAAATAGCAAGCGGTCCAATAAGCAATAAAAAGAAGCAGGAAAAGGATAAGCAGTATATTGCGAAATTTTTTCTTTGGGTGCGTAAATGTTTTCATATGTATTAGCTCCTGTTACGAAATGCAGTTGGTGTACAACCATATTTTCTTTTAAACAGTCGATTAAAATAGGAAAGATTATCAAATCCTGTTTCAGCCGCAATGTTTACAATGGAGTCCGAAGAGGAAACTAACAGTCTCGTTGCCATGGTAAGGCGGTAATCATTGAGATAATCGGTGAAAGAAACAGCCATATTTTGTTTAAAAAACTTCATAAAATGTGACTGGGAAAAGCCGCAAATATCAGCCGCATCTGCAATGGAAATTTTATCGCTGTAATTGGTTTCTACATATTTTAATATGTCTTTTAGTCGGTCTAAGGACTTGTTCTGATGGCTGGGCAGAGGTTCTTTAATAAAGGAAATTAAAGAATAGAAAAAAGTAAATAACTGTCCTTTAATTGCCAGCTCATAACCGGGAGCAAAAGTTTTACAAATGTTATCCATGCTGTCTAAGCAGCTTGACAAAACGGGATAAACAGAGGAATCAGGAGTGTAATGATTCCAAATGCTGATTTGACGTTGCAGTAACGGTTGGAAAAACTTTTCCGTACAGGTATCGCCCTGAACAGCCATTAACATATTAAGCTGAAAAATAATATTTTCGTACTCCATAGACTGATTTTCAAATTGTTCGATAGAGTGGAGCTGTCCGGGAGGAACTACAATAATATCACCGGAATTTACCACAATAGGAACTAAGTCTACTGTGATTTGCCCCTGTCCTTTCTTTATATAAATGATTTCCATATCATTGTGCCAATGGGCAGGAACTAAGGGAAAGTCAAGGGGAATACTGCAAAGATAAATATTAAAAGGAAAATTCGCCAGCCCATGGGACTTAATTTCCTGTGTGTTTTCATATTCTAATATGTTCAAATAAATCGCTCCTTTTAAATTTGAATGTACCCTCACAAAAATGTAGCCAATATTTTTCTGTCAGACCACACCTTGAGCAATATCCTTTGGAAAAAGTGTTAAGCACCATGAAAATGAGACTTAAAATTATGGAAGCCTTTGCTGACATAATTTTGTTTTAAAGGCTCATTGAAATGTTCGGTGCACCCACTTTTTCTTAAGGATATTTCGTTTAAGATGATAGTATTGTACTATAATATGCTATCATATTGCAAGAAAAACGAAAAAAATAAGGATATAATGTACCCATAAGATAAAAACAAAACACAAGACAATGTGTCTTAAATAATGAAATGATTTTAGGAGGATAAAAATGAAGGTAAAAGAATTACTGGAAAAGCAGTGCGGCAAAGCAATTGCAGACTGCAGCAATGAAGAATTATACTACGGATTACTTGCAGTAGTAAAGGAACTTGCAAAAGAAAAAGAAAGCAATGCAGGAAAGAAGAAAATTTATTATATTTCCGCAGAATTCTTAATCGGAAAATTATTATCCAATAACCTGATTAACTTAGGAATTTATGATGAAGTTGCAGAACTTTTCGCTGAAAACGGAAAAGATATCAACTTAATCGAAGAAGTTGAGCCAGAACCATCTTTAGGAAATGGTGGATTAGGTCGTCTTGCAGCATGTTTCTTAGATTCCATGGCAACTATTGGATTAAACGGAGACGGTATCGGATTAAACTACCACTTCGGATTATTCTTACAGAAATTTGAAGACCGTTTACAGAAAGAAAACAAAAATCCTTGGTTAGAAGCACAGAGCTGGCTTACAAAGACAGATGTGACATATCCGGTACAGTTCGGTGGATTTACCGTACAGTCCAGAATGTATGACTTAGATGTAACAGGATTTGAAAACAGAACCAACAAATTACATTTATTTGATATTGAAACAATCGATGAAAGCTTAGTCGGAGATGGAATTGATTTCGATAAAGAAGACATTAAGAAGAACTTGACATTATTCTTATATCCGGATGATTCTGATGAAGCAGGAAGATTATTACGTGTATACCAGCAGTATTTCATGGTAAGCAACGGAGCTCGTTTAATCCTTGCAGAAGCAGAAGCAAAGGGATGTAACTTACATGATTTAGCAGACTATGCAACTATCCAGATTAACGATACACACCCAAGTATGGTAATTCCTGAGTTAATTCGTTTATTAATGGAAAGAGGAATTCGTATGGACGAGGCAATTGAAATTGTTTCTAAGACTTGTGCATACACTAACCACACCATCCTTGCAGAAGCATTGGAAAAATGGCCAATGGACTACTTAAACAAAGCAGTTCCACAGTTAATGCCAATTATCCGTGAATTAGATACAAGAGTAAAAGAAAAATTTGATGATAAGTCCGTAGCAATCATTGATGATGAAAACCGTGTACACATGGCACACATGGACATTCATTACGGATACAGCGTAAATGGTGTTGCATACTTGCATACTGAAATCTTAAAGAAGAACGAATTAAATAACTTCTATAAGATTTATCCGGAAAAGTTCAACAACAAGACAAATGGTATTACATTCCGTCGTTGGTTAATGCATTGTAACAAGGGATTAAGCCGTTACTTAGATGAAACTATCGGAACCGGCTGGCATAAAGATGCTAATGAGTTAGAAAAATTATTAGCATACAAGGATGACGATGCAGTATTAAATAAATTATTAGAGATTAAGACAGAGAATAAGAAGAACCTTGCAGCATACTTAAAGGCTACTCAGGGCGTAGAAATTGATGAAAATTCTATCTTCGATATTCAGATTAAACGTCTCCATGAGTACAAACGTCAGCAGATGAATGCATTATATGTAATTCACAAATATTTAGTTATCAAGAAAGGAAACAAGCCAAGTACACCAATCACTGTTATCTTTGGTGCAAAGGCAGCTCCTGCTTATATCATTGCAAAAGATATCATTCATTTGATTTTATGCTTACAGGAAGTAATCAACAATGATCCGGAAGTAAGCCCATACTTAAAGGTTGTTATGGTAGAAAACTACAACGTAACAAAGGCTGAGAAGTTAATCCCGGCATGTGATATTTCTGAGCAGATTTCCTTAGCATCTAAGGAAGCATCCGGAACAGGAAACATGAAGTTCATGTTAAACGGAGCACTTACTTTAGGAACTATGGACGGAGCAAATGTAGAAATCGCTGATTTAGTAGGCGAAGATAATATTTATATCTTCGGTGAATCTTCTGATACTGTTATTGAGCATTATGAAAAAGCTGATTATGTATCCAGAAAATTCTATGAAGAAGAACCGGAAATCAAAGAAGCAGTTGACTTTATCGTAAGCGATACCTTATTAAAGGTTGGACATAAAGAAAATCTGGAAAGACTTTATAACGAGTTATTAAACAAAGACTGGTTCATGACTTTGTTAGACTACAAGTCTTATGCAGCTAAGAAAGAAGAAATCTACAAAGATTACGAAGATCGTAAAGCATGGGCTAAGAAGATGATTGTAAACACTTCTAAGGCAGGATTCTTTTCTTCTGACAGAACAATTGCAGAATACGATAAGGATATCTGGAAATTGAACTAATTTTAAATAATACAAAAGAAGATGGCTTTTCTACAAGGTGATACTTGTGGAAAGGTCATCTTTTTTGCGCGAGAAACTTGTAGAGCGTGTTTCTCATAGCTGGTATCATAGGAAATATTGTGTTACATTATATAGTATATTCTTTTTATTATTGTTAAGGGAGTTATTTATGTTATAGTGTAAAGGAAAGTGTTATAGCATAAAGGAAAGGTAGTTTATGATATATAAAAATGTAGTAACTGGAAAGTTCAAAAATCGTCCGAACCGTTTTATTGCCATGGTAGAGATTGACGGAAAAGTAGAAACGTGCCATGTAAAAAATACCGGAAGGTGCAGAGAACTGTTATTGCCAGAAGTAGAAGTTTATTTGGAAAAAAGCGACAATCCCAATCGCAAGACAGCTTATGATTTGGTAGGAGTGAAAAAGGGGGAAGTTCTTATCAATATGGATTCTCAAGCGCCCAATAAGGCAGTAAAAGAGTGGTTAGAGAAAGAAGTATATTTTAAAAACATTACCTATCTGAAACCGGAGTGCAAGTATGGAAATTCCAGAGTTGATTTTTATTTAGAGACAGCAGAGGGAAAGAAAATATTTATAGAAGTGAAAGGTGTGACTTTAGAGGAGGAGGGGATTGCAAGATTTCCAGATGCACCTACCTTGCGTGGAATTAAGCATATGAAAGAACTGGAACAGGCAGTAGTTAAAGGGTACGAAGCATATATTCTCTTTGTAATACAAATGAAAGGAATAAAATGGTTTGAGCCGAATGACAGGACGCATCAGGCATTTGGAGATACTTTGCGAGAAGCAGCAAAAAACGGGGTAGGTATTCTGGCCTATGATTGCATGATTACAAAAGACAGTATGGAATTGGATGCTCCAATCGAAGTTCGATTATAAAGGATTAAATGATAAAGGAGTAAAAAGACCCCCTATCACACAGTTGTATGATAGGGGGCTTTTTATTCTTCTTCAGATTCTTCCATTTTTTCAGGAAGTTTCATAAATATTTTATTAATACGGTTCTTTTCCATATCTTCTACACGAAGGAAAACGCCTTCAGGAGTAGTGGCACATTCGCCCACCGTAGGCAGATGATCCAAAAGACCAATCAAGTAACCACCAATGGAATCATAATCTTCAGAAATCCAATCCAAAGCCAGAGTAGAACATAAGTCTTCTAAGTTCATAGAACCCTGAACCATGTATTCATAGTCATTAATCTGTTGAATTGGGTCTTCCTCGTCTATGTCATATTCATCACGAATCTCACCAACAATCTCTTCCAATAAATCTTCTAAAGTGATAAGACCGGCAGTTGCACCGTATTCATCCAGTACAATTGCAATGTTGATAGAGGATTTTTTCATTTCTACCAAAAGTTCAGAAGTATTTTTGTGCTCATAGGTGTAATAAGGTTTTCTTAAAATATCGCGAACAGAAAAACTGTCCTTATCCTCATAGAGCAATAAATCCTTCATGTTAATAATACCAATTACATTGTCAGTAGAGTCTTCATAGACCGGAAGACGTGTATATTTATCTTCACGGAAAATATCAAGTAATTCCTGATATGTATTGTTGATATCTGCAAAAGTCATGTCGATACGAGGAACCATCACTTCTTTTGCCTGTGCGTCGCCAAAATCGAAAACATTGTTAATCATTTCACGTTCTTCCGTTTCAATGACACCTTCTTCATGGCTGACATCTACAATAGTACGAAGCTCGTCCTCCGTCATTGTATTCTGTGCACCGTTAGGGTCAACCCGTAATAACATAAGTAACCCTAGAGCCATTTTATTTACAATGAAAATAAGTGGTGTCAGTACCTTCATAAGTATACTAACAATTCCGGCATAAGAAAGAGAAATCTTGTCCGCATGAATAGTAGCAAGCGTTTTCGGAGAAATTTCACCGAAAATTAAAACAAGAAGAGTCAACACACCGGTTGCAATACCTGCACCTGCATTTCCAAATGCTTTGGTTGCAAAGGTAGTAGCAATAGAAGAAGCGGAAAGGTTTACGATGTTGTTTCCAATCAGAATAGCAGAAAGCATTTTTCCTGAATTGTCCGTAACTTCTAAGACCTTTTTGGCTTTTTTGTTTCCCTCATCTGCTAAAGACCGCATACGAATCTTATTTGAGGTAGTAAGTGCTGTTTCTGCAGAAGAAAAGAATGCAGATAACAGTAGTAAAATAATAATAATTAATAATTGTATGACGTCACTTGTGTCCAAGTACATCTCTCCTTTCGTCACATATAAATATAACGGAAAGACGTTCTATTTGCAAGGATTTCAGAAAAAATTCAGAAAATATATGAAAAATTTACCATAAGGGCATAGTAATAAGCAAAAAAGAATATGATGAAAGTAGAATAATTGGGTATGAGGAAGCAACAATGAGAAAAGGAATGATGAAACAAACATGGGCATTATCGATTTTAAAAATATTACTGTTTATGTATATTATTACTGGCATTTTACTGGTAATACTGGCAGGAATGCTCTGTAAAATGCAATTAAGTGAAAGTGTGGTAGCAGTAGGAATTGTACTGATTTATGTAATATCGGGATTTCTTGGGGGATTTTTAGGTGGAAAAATTATGAAAACCAGAAAATTTTTATGGGGAATGGTATTAGGTGGTTGTTATTTTAGTATTTTAGTAATTGGAGCGATTTTGTTTACCCATGGAATCAATATAGAAATAAGCAGATTTTTTACAACATTGATATTGTGCATTGCTTCTGGAATGATTGGAGGAATGGCAAGCTGACAGGATTAAGATTTTTTAGATTTTAGGAAAATACTTTATTTAGAAGATTCAATGCCGATATACATAATAAGAAAAGTTTGGGAGGAATTATTATGAGTTTGACAGTAAATTTCGGTAAAAATAATTTGTTTTCCACGATACAGTCCAATCCCAATATACTGAAAAGCACCAAAGAGAAATTACAGCGTCAGGCAGACAGGGATAGCAAAGTGGCTTTTTTTGAGGCACAAAAAGAGAATTTGAAAAATACGGAGTCATTAGATTTGGATGATATTGCAAGAAAAATCGAATTGCTCCATTCTTATAATGACTTGATTGCAGCTGCAAAGCAGGAATATAATAGCTCTCAGATGCTTCATATTGTGGATGAAGCAGAGGAACGCGGCGAGCAGATAAAAGAAGCAGAAGAAAAGAATAAGCCAAAGACGGAAGAAGAACGAAAAGAAGATGCAATAAAAGAGGCGAATAAAGAGGCAAATGGTATGGATGAAAGTGATGGATTACTTTCTGAACTATTATCGTCAGAAAACATGGAGGAATATAGCAGTACACAGAAAATAGAACAACAAGCTGAAATAAACAGGAAATATGAGCCATTTGACAGAAAAGCTTGATTTACGCCAGTGGCAAGGAAAATGCAAAAAATACTTTGCAATCCACTACAATTATGTTATAATGCCTATTAGTAATCAGAATTATATGGAAAGGAAGTATTTCTTATGAAACACGTAAAGACATTAAATACAAGAAAGTTACAGAAAACAGTAAAAAAAGGCGGATGTGGTGAATGTCAGACATCTTGTCAGTCAGCATGTAAGACATCCTGTACAGTAGGAAATCAGAGCTGCGAAAATAAATAAGAATACAAAATGAATAAAAACACAAAAAAGGACCGTTCGTTAGCAGCGAGCGGTCATTTGTGCGTTATAGAAAGAGAGGAACTGCAATGGTTCACCAGTATAAAAACAACGGCTACAACATTGTGTTAGATGTAAACAGTGGAGCAGTACACGTTGTGGATGATGTTATGTATGATGTTATCCCAATGTTTGAAGAGAATACAAAAGAAGAAATTGTACGAAGTCTGGAAAATAAATATAATAAGGCAGATGTTGAAGAAGCTTGGGAAGAAGTAAAGGAACTGGCAGATGATGAACAGTTATTTACGAAAGATGAGTACGAAGGTTATATTGAACAGTTCAAGACAAGACCGACGGTAGTAAAGGCATTATGTCTGCATATTGCTCATGATTGTAATCTTGCCTGTCGCTATTGTTTTGCAGAAGAGGGCGAATACCACGGCAGAAGAGAGCTGATGTCCTTTGAAGTAGGAAAAGCGGCATTAGACTTTTTGATTGCCAATTCCGGAAACAGACGCAATTTGGAAGTTGACTTCTTCGGCGGAGAACCACTGATGAATTTTGATGTGGTAAAACAGTTAGTTGCATACGGAAGAGAGCAGGAAAAGATTCACAATAAGAATTTCCGTTTTACCTTAACTACCAATGGCGTATTGTTAAATGACGATATCATGGAATTTGCCAATAAGGAAATGGGAAATGTGGTATTAAGTATTGACGGAAGAAAAGAAGTACACGATTATATGCGCCCATTCCGTAAGGGAGCTGGAAGCTATGATTTGATTGTGCCAAAGTTCCAGAAGTTTGCAGATAGTAGAAATCAAGACCGTTATTATGTAAGAGGAACTTTTACACATAATAATCTAGACTTTTCTGAGGATGTATTGCATTTGGCAGATTTAGGATTTAAGCAGATTTCCGTAGAGCCGGTAGTTGCACAGCCAACAGAGAGCTATGCACTTAGAGAAGAAGATTTACCGCAGCTTTTTGAAGAATACGATAAGCTGGCAGTAGAAATGATTAAGAGACATAAAGAGGGAAAAGACTTTAATTTCTTCCACTTTATGATAGATTTAGAAGGCGGACCATGTGTGGCAAAGAGATTGTCAGGCTGTGGTTCCGGAACAGAATACCTTGCAGTAACTCCTTGGGGAGATTTTTATCCTTGTCATCAGTTTGTTGGAAATGAAAAGTTTCTGATGGGAAATGTATACGAGGGTATCAAGAACACAGAATTACAAAGTGAATTTAAGTGTTGTAATGTGTATGCAAAAGAAAAATGTAGAAATTGTTTTGCAAGATTTTATTGTAGTGGTGGCTGTGCAGCAAATTCATATAATTTCCATGGAAGTATTACGGATGCATATGACATTGGCTGTGAGTTAGAGAAAAAACGTGTAGAATGTGCTATTATGATAAAAGCTGCATTAGCAGATGAAGCATAATAATTATGCATAAAGAATACAAGAAAGGAAGAACTAACATGAAGAAAAGCAAAGCAGCAGTGATTCTGGCAGTGATTTTAGCAGTGCTGACAGGTATGACTTGGTATGCAGGCACAATTATTTCTACGGTAGGTGTTGGTGCAAGTCGTAATATTAAGCTTGGACTTGACTTAGCAGGTGGTGTCAGCATTACTTACAAGGCAGTTGAGAAGAACCCGTCAGCAGAAGATATGAAAGATACTGTTTATAAACTGCAAAAGCGTGTAGAAAAGTACAGTACAGAAGCTAGTGTATATCAGGAAGGTTCTGACCGTATCAGTATTGAAATTCCGGGTGTCTCTGATGCCAATACTATATTGGAGGAAATGGGAAAGCCGGGTTCTTTAGAGTTTCAAACCTCTGCAGGAGAAACCATTTTAAGTGGAGCTGATGTCAAAGATGCACAGGCTAAGACTTATACAGACGATAAAGGGCAGAAGCAGAATGTAGTAGAGTTAACACTGACAGAGGATGGAACTAAGAAGTTTGCAGATGCAACACAGGCAAATATTGGAAAGAGTATTCCGATTGTATATGATGGAGAGACTATCAGCAGTCCAACAGTACAGTCTGTTATTTCCGATGGAAATGCGCAGATTACAGGTATGGAAAGCTATGAAGCGGCAGATGAATTAGCATCTACCATTCGTATTGGTTCTCTTTCTTTGGAATTAAAGGAATTAAATTCTAAAGTAGTTGGAGCACAGCTTGGAACCTCTGCATTGTCAGGAAGTTTAATGGCAGCAGTAATTGGTTTAATATTAGTAATCTTATTTATGATTGTAATGTATCGTATGCCGGGATTTGCATCAGGTATAGCATTGATTCTATACTCAGCTTTGATGGTATGGGCTTTGTGGATTTTTGACATTACTTTAACATTACCGGGTATCGCAGGTATTATTCTTTCTATTGGTATGGCAGTAGATGCGAACGTTATTATCTTTGCCAGAATTCAGGAAGAAATTGCAGCAGGAAAAACAGTAAAAACTGCAATGAAAATTGGCTATGAAAAAGCGTTATCTGCGATTATAGATGGCAATATTACCACATTGATTGCAGCAGTTGTATTGGGACTTAGAGGTTCCGGTCCGGTAAAAGGATTTGCTTATACCTTAGGAATTGGTATTGTATTATCCATGTTTACTGCATTAGTAGTAACCAGATGGCTGATGAGATGTTTCTATGCACTTGGAGCTAAGAGCGAAAAGCTCTATGGTAAGAAAAAAGAGAGAAAGAACATCAATTTCCTTGGAAAAAGAGCGGTATTCTTTACACTTTCCATTGCAGTTATTGCAGCAGGATTTATTGGAATGGGTGTACATAATGCCAAGGGAGATAAGATGTTGAATTACAGTCTCGACTTTATAGGTGGTACTTCAACAACCGTTGATTTTGGCAAAGATTATTCTATTGCTGAAATTGATGAAAAAATTGTTCCGGTATTAGAAGAATTAACTGGAGATAAAAATATTCAGACCCAGAAGATTAAAGATTCTAACCAGATTGTTATCAAGACTCGTTCCTTGAATTTGGAAGAGCGTGAAGCTTTAAACGATACGTTAGCAGATAAGTTTGATGTAAATAAAGAAACCATAACATCTGAAAATATCAGTTCTACCGTTAGTTCAGAGATGAAGTCAGATGCTATCTGGGCAGTAGTCATTGCAACTATCTGTATGTTAATTTATATTTGGTTCCGTTTTAAAGATATACGTTTTGCAGGAAGTGCAGTGCTTGCATTGGTACATGACGTATTAGTTGTATTGGCGTTCTATGCCATTGCAAGAGTTTCTGTTGGAAATACCTTTATTGCATGTATGTTGACGATTGTAGGTTATTCTGTAAATGCCACTATTGTTATTTTTGACCGTATTCGTGAGAATCTGTCAACAGTGCGTGAACAGACTAAGGAAACACTTATAGAAGTGGCAAACAGAAGTATTACACAGACCTTATCCAGAAGTATCAATACATCTTTAACAACCTTTGTAATGGTTGCATTGTTATTTGCTTTAGGCGTAAGCTCTGTAAAAGAATTTGCACTGCCACTGATGGTTGGTATTGTTTGCGGAACTTATTCTTCCGTATGCATTACAGGAGCATTGTGGTATACATTTAAGGTACACTTTAAAAAGAAAAAGTAAGATAAGTAAAAAGAGCTAAAACAAAAAGAACCGTGTAAACGGTTCTTTTTGCTTGTTATCATAAAAGTTATTTGTTTTTTGCAGATTCAGTTTTATCGGCTTTGGTTTCGGTAGAATCATCTTTAGCAATACCAGCCCAGTCATCAAACTTTTTCATAACGGCATCATAAGTTTTTTGGGAAATATCAGGAAGTTCTTTTCCCCAAGATTTTGTTGCAGCTTTAAAACCTTTTTCAAAAGCGGCACGCATAGATTCTGCCTTATCCGGATCATCACCAACTAAAGCCTTTGCAAATTCAATGATACGGTCTGAAGTTTGTTCTACACCCCAGTATCCATCCTCTGCAATATCTGCCTGAGCTTGCGCCTTTACTTCAGGAGTAACGGTATAATCACCGCTTGCAAGGAATTTCCACATATCATCAGCTTCACCGATTTTAAGACCCTGCTGGGACATCATTTTTTCTACCAGACTCTTTAACTGAGCAGTTCTGGAATCGGCATCAGCCTTAAGACGTGCAACTACATCTTCCTTTGCATAAATGGTTGTGGAAGATGTAGAATTGCTCTTTTCATAAACCACACCGGAGTTATTGGATTTCTCGCTTGTATCAGCAGAAGATTTTGTATAAGAATTGGTGTCGGTTGCTGCGGTATAAGCAGCTACATTGTTCACACTGTTTACATTCATAATAGAACCCTCCTTGGAAAATATAATGGGCATCCGTACCCGTTAATCTATTGTTATAGTTTCTATCGGTACAAGCGGAGGAAAAATTAATAGTGATTGACTTTTTCTATAAAAAATGTTTAACTAATAAGTAGTATGTATACAAAATACAGGAGAAAAACAATGTATGAAATGAAACTCAAAGCGCTGGCAAAAATAAACTTAGGATTGGATGTAATCCGAAGAAGAGAAGATGGTTATCACGAAGTAAAAATGATTATGCAGACCGTCCGCCTTTATGACAGAATCGTTATGCGTAAGAGAAAAGAACAAAAAATACAAGTAAAAACAAACTTGTTCTATTTGCCGGAAAATGAGAATAATTTGGTGTATAAGGCTGCAAAGCTGTTGATGGATGAGTTTCAAATACAGCAAGGAGTGCACATTGATTTGCAGAAGTTTATTCCGGTTGCGGCAGGTATGGCAGGCGGTAGTTCTGATGCGGCAGCAGTGTTGTATGGAATGAACCGGATGTTTCATTTGGGACTATCCTTAGAAGAACTTATGGAGCGTGGGGTGAAAATAGGAGCAGATGTTCCATATTGTCTCATGCGTGGAACAGCTTTGGCAGAGGGAATTGGAGAAAAGTTGACAAAGCTCTCTCCCGCACCACAGTGTAAGGTATTGATTGCAAAGCCGGCAATTAGTGTTTCTACGAAGTTTGTCTACGAAAGTTTGAAGCTGGATGAGAGTACCGTGCATCCGAACATTGACCTTTTAATACAGGATATTGAGAACGAGAATTTAGTGGATATGGCAGCCCATATGGGAAATGTATTAGAGAGTGTTACTATTCCAAAGTATCCTGTGATTGCTCAAATCAAAGAGCAGATGATAAAGGATGGTGCGTTGAATGCCATGATGAGTGGAAGTGGTCCTACCGTTTTTGGAATATTTGATGATAAAGAAAAGGCAGAATTTGCATACAAACGGATGCGTGAGGGAAATCTTGCAAAACAGGTATATTTAACAGAATTTTATAATAATGGAGGTAAGTTATGACAGAAAAGCTGGAATTAAACATGAATGCGTATCTGCCTCTGCGTGATGTGGTATTTAATACATTGCGAGAAGCAATTTTAAAAGGAGAATTAAAGCCGGGAGAACGTCTGATGGAGTTACAGTTAGCATCCAAGCTTGGTGTTAGCAGAACTCCGATTCGTGAGGCAATTCGTATGTTAGAATTGGAAGGGTTGGCGGTAACAGTTCCAAGAAAGGGTGCGGAAGTTGCCCGCATGACAGAAAAAGACATGGAAGATGTACTGCAAATCCGTAAGGCATTGGACGAACTTGCAGTAGGACTTGCGTGTGACAACTTAGAAGAGCCGGATTTAGAAAAATTGTATGTCGCATTAAAAAATTTTGAAGCAAGTACCAGAGGGCATGATGTGAAACGAATTGCTCAGGCAGATGTAGAGTTCCATGATGTTATTTATCAGGCAACCAATAATCCTAAGCTGGTTAATATGCTGAATAATTTAAGAGAGCAGATATATCGATATCGTGTGGAATATTTAAAAAATGAGGAGATTTATACAACCTTAATTCAAGAGCATGAAAAGATTTTTGACTGTCTGAAGAGAAAAGATAAGGATGAGGTAATCCGAGTGATGAGTCATCATGTGGAAAATCAGGAAATGATGGTGAAAAATATTATTCGTGAACAGGAATAATTAGGAATAAAAAAGAAAAATCAGGAAAAAATAAAAGAAAAAAGAAAAGAATTCCTTTTAATAGGAGTTCTTTTTTTGTGGAAAGAATGAGATAGATTATGCCAAAAAAAATCACAAAAAAATTAGAAGAAAATATTCAAAACTATGAAATGTTGTTTTCGGATTGTGCAGATATTAAGAAAAGGCGCATTAAGGTAGGAGCACAGTTGAAACGGGAGTGCTATATTGCCTATGTGGAGGTGGCGGTTAGTAGTACACAATGGAAAGATTCCGCAATTGGAAAATTACTAACTACACTAAGGACACTTCCGGAAGAGGAACTTATTTCTTATATAAGTGAAAATACATGGGATATTTCAGATTCTGCTCCTTTTGATACCATAGAAGATGCAGCACAGGGAATGTTGACGGGGGATGTAATCTTTTTCTTAGAAGGGTATGACAAGGCATTAAAGATTCCAGATGAGGGATATCCGGGCAGAGGTGTATATGAGGTAGAGTCAGAAAAGGTAATTAGAGGATCAAATGAGGGTTTTTCCGAATCTGTCAAGTTAAATACAGCATTGATTCGAAAAAGACTTCGAAGTCCTCATGTAAAGGTACGAGAAAGCTTTGCGGGGAAAAGAACCCATACCAACGTGGATTTGGTCTACTTAAAAGACTTGATTCATCCGGAAGTGCTAGAAAAAATTGAAAAACGTTTACAAGAATTTGAAATCGATGGAACATTAGATAGTGGAATTATTGAACAGTTGACAGAAACAAAAAAGTACTCGCCTTTTCCACAGTTTCAGACCACACAGCGACCGGATAGAGCGGCTATGGCAATCCTAGAGGGCAGAATCGTATTGCTTTCCGATAATTCACCGGTAGCCTTGATACTTCCGGCTACCTATAATTCGTTTATTCAGACAAGTGATGATTATTACAGTCGATGGGAAATCGCCTCTTTTACCAGAGTGCTGCGCTATGTGTCGTCTTTTCTTGCAATGACATTTCCAGGCTTATATCTTGCAATGACAAATTTTCATACGCAGATTTTGCCTACGGATTTGTTGTTGTCTCTAGCGGCATCCAGACAGGGAGTGCCTTTTCCGGCGGTAATCGAAGTGATTTTGATGGAGCTTGCCTTTGAACTGCTGCGAGAGGCTGGTGTGCGCCTTCCCGGAGCAAATGGAAATACCATTGGAATCGTAGGAGGATTGATTATTGGGCAGGCGGCGGTGGATGCCAATATTGTAAGTCCTATTGTGGTAATTGTAGTGGCGTTGACGGCACTTTGTTCTTTTGCCGTACCTAACGAAGAATTTGCCACGGCATTTCGGATTTTAAAGTTTGGATTTATTTTGGTCTGTGGATATTTGGGATTTTTCGGATTCTTAATTGGAATTATGGCAGTATTGATACATTTATCCCATCTGGAGAGTTTTGGAATCCCTTATTTAGCTCCGTTTGTGGGAGCAGATTTAAATGGATATCAGGATGAAAGAGATACTTTTTTACGTTTGCCGCTGAAATTTTTGAAAAAAAGGTCTCTTTATACCAGAGAAGGAGCAAGAACCAGACTAAAATTAAAATAAGGCAGGAAAATATGTTTGCAGATAATTGGAAAATTTCATTACGCCAGATAAGCAGAATTATGATATTGGATTTATTCGGACTTAGCAGTCTAGTGTTGCCCAAAATATTAGCAGATATGACCGGAGCAGACGGTGTATTTTGTTTTATTCTCGGACTGGGTGGTGGAATCCTGCTGCTTGGACTGATACAAGGGAATGTGCGATATATGCAAGGGAGTTATTACGAATATCTCAAGAAAACTATGGGGCAGATTCTTTCAGATGTTTTCATGGTGTTTTATTTGCTGTATTTTATCATATTAGCTGGATATGTCCTATATCAGTTAAATATTCTTATCTTGTCATGGCTGCTGCCAAAGGGAAATTATTGGACAGTGGAAGTACTGTTGTTATTATTGGCAGCCTATGGAACGTTTCGGGGAATTGAAGGAAGAGTGAGAATATATGAGATTCTATTTTTGTTTCTGGGGATTCCACTGTTGATTATGCTGATATTCGCCGCCGGTTCTGTGGATACGGATATGTGGACACCTATTTTCTATACCAATGGTAGGGGGTATATGGAGCATAGTATTACGGTTTGGAGCTATTTACTGCCGCTGTCAGGGATATTGTTTTTAAAACAATTTGTACAAAAAACGGAAAGGTTGGTAAAAAGCGCAAAAACAGCAGTTGTGACAGTAACGGTTTTAAATATTGCAGTGTACTTAATTTTGATAGGAAATTTCGGACAAAAAACCGTACAGATTTTGAAACATCCGGTGATTACGCTCATGGGAATGGTAGATTTGCCCGGCGGATTTTTTACCCGACAGGATGTAACCATGACAGCTATCTGGTTTTTTGCATTATTTGCACTTCTTCATACCGGAGTTTTTCAAGGAACGCTAATCATGAAGCAGCTGTGTAACGAAAAGAAAAGTAATTATAGTATGTGGGTGATATTAATTCTTATATTTTTTATAGGAGATAGTTTTATAAAAAATGGATTTATGGAAGCCGTATTTGAAGCATATCAGGAGTGGATTGCATTACCCGGAGTGTTATTTATTCTAATTGTAGTACCCCTTGTGTATCGGGTGCGAGGGTTTATGAAAAAGCGAGAGGGAGGAAAAAAGCCATGCGAAAATCAGTCAAAGTAGTGATGTTTTTGCTAAGTATGAGTTTTCTTGGCGGATGTGATTCTGCGGAATTAGAGCAACGCAGTTTCCCGCTGGCAATGGGAATTGATGTACAAATGCAAGAACCCGATGAGAACCTGGTAATTACCTATGATTTTCCGGATTTAAAACAAATTTCGGAAAAAAGTAAGACGGCAGATACACCCATGGGATTTTCCTTAGAAGGAAAGGACTTGTATCACATAGAGAAATCTTATGAGAACAATACTAATCGCATTTTAGACTATAATCATTTGAAAAGTATAATAATAAATGAAGAAAACTTTGAAAATATGCAAAAGATACGGGGGTTATTGGAAAACTGGGAGGATAGACCGGAAGTAGCAAGAAATACCAGTTTATTTTTTACCTCGGAAAAGGCGGCTGAAATATTAGCTTTGACAGAGAAAACGGAAGGGTCTGTGGGAAAGTATTTAGAGGAAATGTTGGAAAGTCAAAAAGATTTTCGGGCAGATAAAGTGGCAACCATCGGAGAATTGATGAACCAGTGGCATAATCAGGATGAACTTCTTCTTGTTCCCGTGTTGACGGAACAAGGAGAACAGCCGGCAATTACGCAATATGGCGTGATTTCTAATTTTGAATATGTAGGAGATATTTCCGTAGAAACGGCGATGGAAGTATTTTTAAGTCAGAACCTGTTAAAACACTTTGAATATGAATGTGAAGATGGCACGGTAATAGAAATTAATAATATGCGGGTGGAACGAGAAATACAAGAGGAAGCTGGTGTACCGGTAGTAAAAACCACAATTACCGGAAAGGGAAAAATTAGTCAGTCTGTGGCAATGGAAGATGGGGAAAGGTATCGGCTGGAAAAGCAGGTAGCAGAGCAATTGACATTTCAGCTTACGAAAACAGCAAATGAACTGCAAGAAAAATTAGGAATTGATATGACAAACAGCTATATTGCACTTGGCGGGTATCAGCGAAACTTATATGAAAAATACAAAGATATGCCAAAAACCTATGGAAAAGACGTAAGACATGTGTTTCAAACAGAGGTGACAATTTTAAATTTTCAATAAATGTATAAGTGAAAAAAAATGGGTAATACTTTCTTTAACCGGTAAAAAAGGGTTTGCGCAGCCCGGTTAAGGAAGGTATTTTTGTGAAAAAAATTTTATTATTAGTAGTAGCGGCAGTTTGTGTTATAACCGGAGGAAAACAGTATCAGCAGCATAAAATGACAGAAGAAATTGCAGGGAAAATCATACGATTTCATGTATTGGCAAATAGTGATACAGAAGAAGATCAAAAGCTGAAACTGGAAGTGCGGGATGCAATAGGTGCATTTATGCAGCCAAGGCTTTCTGATGTAACAGACATTGAAAATAGTCGTCAGATTGTACGAGAAAGTATTCCTGATATTGAACAAAAAGCAGAAGAAGTGATATCAGAGAAAGGGTATACATATACTGTATCTGCAAGACTTTCTAACATTGATTTTCCGGAAAAAACCTATGGACCGTATACATTTCAGGCAGGAAATTATGAAGCATTGGAGGTCGTTATAGGAAAGGGAGAAGGGCATAATTGGTGGTGTGTGATGTATCCTAATTTGTGTTTTTTTAACAGTACTTATGAAGTGGTAGATGGGGAAGCAGAGAAGTCATTAGAACGGATATTAACTCCTGAGGAATATGAAAGTCTTATGGAAGATAAAAATTATGAAGTGAAATTTGCATTTATAGATTTCTGGAAAGATATCAAGGAATCAGTTGCAATTTTTCACTAAAAAAGGTAATATAATTTTATATGACTTAGTGTATGGAGAAAGTAATATGATACAATCATTTGAAGATAAAAAATATGCCCCAATTGGGGTGTTTGATTCCGGTGTAGGCGGACTGACAGTAGCGAGAGAAATTATGCGCCAACTTCCGGAAGAACGTATTATTTATTTTGGTGATACGGCAAGAGTGCCTTATGGCAGTAAATCTAAAGAAACAATTACGCTTTATTCCAGACAGATTATCCGCTTTTTGGAGTCTAAAGGAGTAAAAGCAATTGTAGTAGCATGTAATACGGCAAGTGCATTTGCCTTAGAGACTATTCGTCCGGAAATGAAGATTCCGATTATTGGTGTAGTAAAGCCGGGTGCAAAGGTGGCGGCTGAGACTACGGTAAATGGAAGAATTGGTGTAATAGGAACAGAAGGAACGATTGGAAGCCAGATTTACACCAAGACGATTCAGAAACATAATCCTGACGCAGTGGTACTTGGAAAGGCGTGTCCTTTATTTGTACCTTTGGTAGAAGAAGGATGGCTGAAGGATTCGGTTACTATTGAAGTAGCCAAGCGATACTTGGATTATTTTCAAAAATCAGATATTGATACGTTGATATTAGGATGTACCCATTATCCGTTGCTGCGTTCTACCATACGAGGCATTATGGGAGAAAAGGTCAACTTAGTAAATCCTGCATATGAAACAGCGCAGGGATTAAAACGATTATTGGCAGAGCATCACCTTACCAATAATGGAGCAGATACCAGAGAAGTACCAATGTATCAGTTTTATGTCAGTGATGCAGCAGAGAAGTTTAAAAATTTTGCCAATTCTATTTTACCTTGTGAGATAGAGGAAGCACGGTTAATACATATAGAGGAGTAACGTATGACAAAAGATGTATTATTAACAATCAGCGGGTTGCAGTTTGCAGCGCAGGCAGAGGAAGAAGCAGAACCGGTAGAAGTAATTACAGCCGGTGATTATTATAAGAAAAATGGCAAGCATTATATTTTATATGATGAAGTAATGGAAGGCTTTGAGGGAAGTACTCGCAATCTCATTAAGATTACAGACGATTCATTGGATATTACGAAAAAAGGCGTATCCAATGTGCATATGGTATTTGAGAAAAATAAAAAGAATATCTCTTACTATCACACACCCTTTGGAAGTATTCTGATAGGGATTGATGCAAAAAGTGTAGATATCAATGAAACAGATGAAAATATAGATATCAAGGTAAAATATAATTTAGAGGTAAATTATGAACATCTTGCAGATTGTTCCATTACCATGAATATTAAGTCTAAGGAAGCAAAGGATTTTTCGTTGTCTTAGAATACATAAAAGGAGAAGATAATTATGAAAGTAAGAAAAGCAATTATTCCGGCGGCTGGCTTGGGAACCAGATTTTTGCCTGCAACGAAAGCACAGCCAAAAGAAATGCTGCCGATTGTAGACAAGCCAACTATACAGTACATCATTGAAGAAGCAGTAGAGGCAGGGATTCAGGATATTATTGTAGTAACCGGTCGTAACAAGCGTTCCATTGAAGACCATTTTGACCGTTCCATTGAATTAGAGTTGGAGTTAGAAAGAAGCGGAAAACAGGAAATGCTGGATATGGTAAAAGAGATTTCCGAAATGGCGAATATTCATTACATTCGTCAGAAAGAGCCAAGAGGCTTGGGACATGCCATATTAGCGGCTCAGCACTTTATTGGTGATGAACCGTTTGCAGTACTTTTAGGAGACGATGTGGTTATTTCAAAACAGCCGTGTTTAGGACAGATGTTAGACGTATTTCACGAGTACCAGACATCTATTCTAGGAGTGCAAACTGTTCCTCATGAAGTGGTAAATAAATACGGAATCATTGCCGGTAAGCAGGTAGATGACCGTGTATATAAAGTGCAGGATATGGTAGAAAAACCGGCTTTAGAAGAAGCACCATCTAATGTTGCGGTATTAGGTCGTTATATCATTACTCCGGAAATATTCTCCTTTTTGGAAACACAGGATGCAGGAAAAGGTGGAGAAATCCAGTTGACAGATGCATTGAAGCGTTTGGCAAAGGAGCAGGCAATGTATGCCTATGACTTTAAGGGACATCGTTATGATGTAGGAAGTAAGATGGGATTCTTGCAGGCAAATATTGAATTTGCATTACGGGATGACACATTAAAAGAAGAAGTAAAAGCATATTTGGAGCGTTTACATGGAAATATGGATGAAATGCTGAAATATGATTAATAAGTATTATGGGATAAAGGCTATCTAATTAAGTTGAACCGACCCTCAAAAGTTAGACCCAAAATTTAACGATGGGGGTTGGAAAGCCTGAAGTGTTAACAGGAAATTTAGCAGGATTTTGGAATCCTATGGTGTAATGATAAATTATACAGACATATTAGTTTTAGTTTCTTGTATTTTATGAGAGAGTTATAGCAATCTTTTTCATAATATAAATTAAAAATAGGTAAAAATGAAAATAAACCGTTGACAAGAAACAGGGGAAAAATTACAATAATAACTAAGTTATGAGGAAAGTATACAAGAGAAGAAATAAGGGAAAAGGGAATTGTCTTAGTCTATGAATCCATAGACTGCTGATTCAGTAAAATCCAAAATAAAAAAATTGTGGCTGACTTTATAACCGGAAAAGAAAAATAGGTGGTGATTTATTGAGTTTATACCAAAAGCGGATGGAAAAGAAAAGGCTGGATCGTGAGCTGGAAGAGTTGGAAGTCGAAAAGAAGAAATGCAGCAGGAAGTTGGAGTATGCACAGGAAATTTTGAGAAGCAACCAAAAAAGGATGGAGGACATTGCAAACTTTGAGCTGGAAAAAGCTGCTGTACTAAGGCGTTTTGGAAATCTGTCCATCTGTCAGAGAAGTGTGGCATCCATGCGTTATGTATTAGGAAGGACTGTCAGCGGACAGCGTGTTCAAAGCCTTTATGACCAGGTGGAAGAAAAAACAGAGGGATTGAAAAGGACGGAAAATTCCTTGGAAGAAGAGCAGGAGGAACGTCAGCGAAGAATCCGGTATATCAGAGAGCGGATAGCGCAGACAGAACAGGAAATTCGTATAGAGATAAAGGAGCAGGCGCATGGCAGAAACAGATATTAGGGTAAGTTTTTCAAGGGTAACCATGGAGAAAACCGCATTTCGGGAAATGAAAGAAAATGTGATGTATCTGTTGGAAGAATATCAGAAAATCATGGGAAATGTGGTGGAAAAAAGTGTAAAACAGGGACAGGTACACGATAACCTTGCGAAATATATAGAAAAAACCAAGACATTAAAGGAAGAAGCAGAAACCATTTTCCAAAACGTGGAAGACGGGCTGGAACAGTGGAAAGAGGAGTTTGAGGAGGCAGACGAGGAGCTTTATGAAGAATAGCTTAGAAGTAGATTATACAGAATTAAATCTGCGAATTACAGAACTGGAAGCATTACAGGATTGCTGTGGGATAGTGAGGGAAAGCCTTGGAGAACTGGAGGGCGCAGGACAGGCAAGGGACAGTGTCAATGAGCTGGTAAATGCCGGAAATGAAGTCATAGGGATTCTGGATGAATATTTTATAAATGAAACCATTGAGACATTAAAAAAGATAAAAGAAGGATATGAAGAAAGTGAGGAGAACAGTATACTGAAAATGCAGTTGTTACTGGGAGAAAAAGGGAGAGGAGAGAAAAAGGGATGGATACGAGGGATTTTTCAATAGACACAATAGAGGAAATTTATGATATAATGAGCGAAAGTGAGAGGAACACACTTGTGTGTTCAGCGAACGGCGAAATTATTGAGTGATGAAATCACGATATAATGAGTGCAAGAGAGACGACATGCTTGCATGATTGGCGAACGACGAATGGCGATTATGAACGTAGTTCATGATATAATCAATAGAATGAAGAATAGAGGATAACGGTAATTTGGAGAACTGTTAAATGTGATTAAAGTGACATTAAGATAAGGAGTAAAGAGATGAAAAAAATAGGTTTGGTTGGTGGAACTGGTCCGGAATCTACGATTATGTATTATAAAGAATTGAATGCTAAAATAGATGAAGCTACTGGTGGTAAAAATATGCCAGAGTTATCAATAGAGAGTGTGAATTTTCGTAAGGCATGGGAATTAGTTTCAACAAAGCAGCATAAAGAATTGGCGGATTATCTTTCTGAAAAAGTTAACACTTTAGTTGAAAGTGGGGCAGAAGTTATAGCATTAACTGCGGCTACTATGCATATTGTATTCGATGAAATAGAGAACAATACCAAGGTTTCATTGGTGAGTATTCCGAAAACCATATGTGATGAAGTGATGGAAAAGGGTTATAAGAAAGTTGGATTATTAGGAACTATTTTTACAATGGAACAGGATTTTATGAAAAAAGATTTGCGTCAGGCGGGAATCGATGTGATTGTTCCTGATAAAACAGATAGAGAACTTATTGCAAAAAGAATATATGAAGAATTGGAATTAGGGATTGTAAAGGAATCAACATTGCAAGAGTTTAATGAAATAATTAAAAAATTGAAGGATATGTATGAGATAGAAGCAGTTGTTTTGGGATGTACAGAATTACCATTGATCTTAAATGATGCAAACTGTATACTCCCATGTTTGGACAGTGTAGCAATACATATTAAGAAGCTTGTTGAATTAGCTCAAGAATAATAAAACTTCTAATTGTGTGGGAATAGAAACATTCAGTAATGCGCTCTGTTGAGGTAATAACTTATCCGATAGGACAATGGTTGCTGGCAACTAGAATTATCACATAGAAAATATATATCGTAGACTGCATACCATGCAGATATTATGCCACAAGAAAAGTGAAAAACATGAGTGGATGACAAGAAAGAATGAGTAAACAGAAAGATAGGTGATTAGCATTTATACTATAATGATTGTAGAAGACGATAAAACTATACGCCTAGAGCTGCAGGTTCTGCTGAAAAATGCAGGATATGAAGTGTATGCGGTGGAAACATTTGAAGATGTAATTGAACAGATTAAAAAAGTACAACCTCACATGGTTGTAATGGATGTAATGTTGCCAGTGCAGAGCGGATTGGAAATCTGTATGAAGGTTCGCAGTTTTTCCCAGGTTCCGGTTTTGTTTGTGACCAATTGCAATACGACAGAAGATGAGATGCGGTGCATTACTATGGGAGGAGACGATTTTATTGCAAAACCATACAACGTTCCTATTCTTTTAGCGCGAATTGCCAACGTGTTAAGACGTACTTATGGAAATGAAAAAGAATCCAATCTCATTACTCATAAAGAGGTTACGCTAAATATGGAAACAGGTGAACTATCCTATAAGGAACAAAACATTGAACTGACCTGGAGTGAATTAAAAATAATAACTTGTCTCTTTAAAAAGAAGGGCAGCTTTGTTTCCAGAGTCAGCTTGATTGAATATTTGTGGGAGAATAAACTATACATTGATGATAATACATTAAGTGTAAATGTAACGAGAATACGAAAGAAACTTAGCGAATACGGATTAGAAGATTTTATTGAAACAAAACGAGGGGTGGGGTATCGGATTTGAAACTGAAAAATTATATAATAGATCGCATATCCCTGCTTTTAGTGATGTTATTTTCCTTTGTGTTTTTTCTGATTTTTTTACAACTTGCAGGTATTAATAAAGACATTGTACTGTTTGTTGCTATGGTATATCCAAGTGTATTTGTGGTGTATTTTATTTGTCATTTTCTGTACACAAATAGGAAATACCAAAATCTTGAGCGGACCATGGATTTACTGGATAAAAAATATCTGATTTCTGAGGTGGCAAAGAAAAAAGGAAACTACCAGCAGCAGTTTTATATGGAATTAGTGCGGCGCGCGTGTAAATCCATGATGGACGAATTAAATGAACAGGAACAGCAGAATATTGAATACAAAGAATACATCGACAGTTGGATTCATGAAGTAAAAACGCCAATTACTGCCATTCAGTTAATGTGCGATAATGAAAGAAATTCGCTTACAGACCGAATAAAACTGGAGACAAAAAAAGTGGAAATGGACATTGAGCGTATGCTTTATTATTCCAAATCCGGTGAGACGTGGAAGGATTATGTAATCGCCTGCCATTGTCTTCGTGAAATCGTAGAAAAATCTATTATGAAAGTGTATCAGATTCTCATTTATAATGGGGTAAAGATTGATATGCAGGTAGAAGAGGAAGTGGTTTATACCGATGAAAAATGGAGCTCATTTATTATTACCCAGATTTTATTAAACTGTGTGCAGTATCAAAAAGAAGAGAGGTTATCTATTCGCATTTACGCAATGAAAGAAAAAGAAAGCACCAGTCTTATTATTGAAGATAATGGTTTGGGAATTAAACCGAACGAAATCAGTCATATTTTTGAAAAAGGTTATGTGGGAACTAATGGAAGAAGAAATGAGCGGTCGAGTGGAATGGGAATGTTTATTTGTAGTAAACTTTGTAAGAAGTTAAATATTGGGATACAGGCGGTTTCGGAATATGGGGAATATACGAAGATGATTTTGAGGTTTGGAGAAGGAACGTTTTATTCATTTGATAATAGTTAAGAAAAAATAAGGTAGCAATTTTATACAAATAGACTTTATAAAATAAGGCGTATGGCTATTCTGGCATGGATTGTTAGGATAGTCATACATTTTTATTGTGAAAAAATATGTTCTGCTTACAATAAAACATTACAAAATTGTAAGATTAATGTAATCCTCGATTATAGGAAATCAAGAAAAAATCAGTTATGATAATAATAAGAAAACAGAAAGTATTATTATTCATGTATCTGTTGAGAGTCACATACAACAATGTCATTTTTTAAGCTCGAAAACTTACTGCTAGTAAACAAAAAACAAGGAGGAAATAGTATGTCGCTATTAAAAATAAAAGACGTTTGTAAATATTATGGAAACGAGTCCAATGTAACAAAAGCGTTAGACAAAGTAAATTTTGAAATCCAGAAAGGGGAGTTTGTTGGAATTATGGGAGCTTCCGGTTCAGGAAAGACTACCATGTTAAATTGTATCTCAACCATTGATACGGTAACCACCGGTCATATTTTTTATGATGATACAGACATTACAGAAATGAAAAATACACAGTTAGCAGAGTTCCGAAGAAAAAATTTAGGCTTTGTGTTTCAGGATTTCAATTTGCTTGACACGTTAACCGTAGAGGAAAACATTTCCATTGCATTAACTATCAACAAGGCTGATGTAAAAGACATTCTAAAACGTGTGGAAGAGATGGCTGACGTGCTTGGAATTAAGCACATTTTAAAACGTTTTCCTTATGAAATATCCGGAGGACAAAAGCAAAGATGTGCCTGTGCCAGAGCCTTGATTAACAATCCAAAACTCATTCTTGCGGATGAGCCAACCGGGGCTCTTGATTCTAAATCTGCACAGCTTTTGTTAGAAACGATGGCAAAAATGAACGAGCAGCTACACGCAACCATTTTAATGGTAACTCACGATGCATTTTCCGCAAGCTACGCACAGCGGATTTTATTCTTAAAGGACGGAAATTTATTTAAAGAACTAAACGCACAAGGAAAAAGCAGAAGAGAATTTTACAATGAAATATTAAATGTGCTTGTTCTGCTAGGAGGTGAAACAAACGGTGCTTACTAAATTAGCGGTTCGTAATATCAAGCGTTCCATAAACGATTATCTTTTGTATGTGATAACCATTACGTTAATTCTTTCATTGATGTTTGCATTTAATTCCATGATGTTTTCGGATTTGATACTTGGAATGAATGCGCATATGACAGATTATAAGTCGTTATTAATTCTGTTTTCTATCATTGTTCTTGTTGTAGTTGCATGGCTGGTAAATTACATGACAAAGTTTATGTTAGAAAAACGAAGCCGGGAATTTGGAACCTACTTAATACTGGGAATGGAAAATAAAGACGTTTCGAAATTGTTTTTCTACGAAAATATTATATTTGGTGTGATTGCACTTGTGTTGGGCTGCTTTATCGGGAGCTTTGTATTTCAGGGATTGGTAATTATCGTTACCGCATTTTTTGGACAGGAATACAGTTTAAAAGCAGAGTTTAGCGTATATGCTATGCTGCTTACCATTGCATATTATTTTGTCATACAGATACTTGTGGTATTTCGAAACAACCGATATTTGAAGAAACTAAAAATACATGATTTAATAAATGCAGACAAAGTAAACGAGCAGGTGCAGGTAAAGCATGTTACAAGAAATGTGATTATGTTTGTGTTATCTCTTGTGGCAGGAGCGATTGCATGTATCAAGGCTCCGGTGATTGTAGTTGTGATTTGCATTATCTTTTTTATTTACGGTTTTTACATGGGAATATCCGGTATAATGGTATTGCTCGTCAACAAAACAAAACGCTTTAAATATAAGAAAATGCATATGTTTGTATTCAGACAGCTTGCTTCGAAAATCAATACCATGGGATTTACCATGGGAACCATTGCAATGTTGTTTACGCTGGCATTATTAAGCAGCAATTATGCCATTGGTTTAAGTAATTATAAAGCAGAAATTGAAAAGTATGCGCCATTTGATATTTGCCTTACCGATTTGGAGGCAGGTAAGGATTTTGCAGAGGCAAGAGAAATGTTACAGCAGGACGGCTGGGTGAAAAATGACCTTGTATACAGTATTTATCAGGGAAAAAATGACACCTTACGAAAGGTATTAAAAGAGAATCAGGTTTCCGGAGGGTATTTTAAATATGATACTTATATGAAAGTAAGTGATTACAATGTGTTACGTGGATTTCTTGGATTGGAGAAAATTTCCTTAAAGGATAAGGAGTATGCACTTCATTGTGTTGCGTCTGTTTCAAAGTATTATAAAAAATGGCTGCAAGAAAATGAGGCTATGGAAATCTGTGGTGCGGCATATCAGTGTCAGGGAATTTATGAGGAAGATTTTGCACAAAACGGACAAAACGGTGCAGGATATGTGGTAATTGTACCGGATGCGACAGTAGAGCAGATGGAAGTGTATTATTCTCAGTATGTATGCGATACATTAAAAGAAACAGGCAATGACCTTTATGAGAAACTAAAAAAATACGTGACACAGGATGCAGAAAACTGGTCCACTTCTGCAGAGCGAGAAGGTGAATTGGATCATGGAATGGGCGTAGATAGTATGTATGCCATTTTTGATAATATTATGGTAAAAAATGGCGGGATGGTTTCAGAGGTGGAAGCAGCCATTATTACAGTAGTATCGTCTATTTTTTATGTAGCATTGGTATTTATCTGCGTGGCATTAACCATTCTTGCAGTACAGCAGTTAAGTGACTCTACCAAATATAAATACCGTTACCGGGTGCTGCATCATATGGGAGTAGATGACTGTGGAGGAGCAAAATTAATCTGGAAACAGTTGTTGATTTATTTTGGTTGTCCGCTTGTAATTCCGGTATTGATTAGTATGGTAATTTCCTTTAAGTTAAATCAGATTATGCTAACAGGAACACAAATCCAGACAGGAAATCATTTGTTCTTTGGACTTGCACTTGCGTTATTTTTGCTGGTGTATAGCATTTACTTTAGTGTGACTTATCTTTGCTTTAAACGAAATGTAGAGGAGGGGTAAATGTCATTGCCCTGTGAATGGTAACACAAATTCTAGGAAGAGGCATTGGAATTTCCAGCGTTTTATTTGCTTCTTTGGTTCTAATAAGTAGGAAAGGCAATATGTTGCAAGTGTTAGGAAAATAATATAATAAAATAGGTTGAATTTATCCTAGATAAAGTGATATACTATCTATATAATATGATGGAGGTGTTCGCATGACAGTAGATACAAATACAATGGTTTCAATTACAGAAGCAAATCAGAACTTTTCAAAAGTTGCAAGATTAGTAGATGAGCTTGGCTCAGTTGTTATACTTAAGAATAATGCACCAAGATACTTGGTAATAGATTTTAGCAAAGCAGATGACAGTGCTGTAGCTAAGGATGAAGATGTGCTTGAAATTTCAAAAAGATTACTTGCACAGAATAAAGAGGCTTATGAGGTGCTTGCTAAATGAAAAGACTGAGTAAAGAGCAGATTTTAATGCTCCATTCACAGCTTATTGAACAGACAGGTGGGATTGATGGCGTAAGAGATTTTAATTTATTGGAATCAGCCATTGAGACTCCATTTCAAGTATTCGGTGGAGAAGAGTTATATCCAACTATACAAGGGAAAGGCACGCGCCTTGGTTATGGTTTGATAAAAAATCATTGTATGTTGGACGGGAACAAGCGAATAGGAACGCATGCAATGCTTGTATTTTTTGCATTGAATGGAATTGAATTATCATATACACAAAAAGAATTGTATGAAATGATTCTTGCAGTAGCAGATGGAAACTTGGAATACGAAGATATGCTTAAGTGGGTACTGGAGCATCAAGCATAATTATTATATTTTATTGCCTGTGTTCAATCTTGGGAAGGTAGAACACAGGTGGTTATTTGAATTTGTGGAGGTAATAAGATGAAAACTTATACAATTTGCGGGAGTATGCGATTTGAGAAAGATATGAAAGAAATCGCTTATGAACTTGAAGTTTGTAAAGGTTATAATATATTGCAATGTGTTTATTGTAAAGAGAATGTTGTTCCAACGGAAGAAGAACTTTTGCGACTTTCTGATGCTCATTACAGAAAAATAGACTTAAGTGACGGCATATATGTTGTAAATATGGATGACTATATTGGAGAGTCAGTAAAAAAAGAAATTGAGTATGCAGAAAAACATGGTAAAGAAGTATTGTATCATTACAAACAATAAATTTCAATTTTGATACCTACAATTCTTTAACACCTAATTCGTATTATACAGTGTTACGAT
>CAYTDI010000025.1:0-33347 GCA_964436595.1 uncultured Eubacterium sp. | reverse complement strand
AGCAGAGGACTGAAAATCCTCGTGTCTCTGGTTCGATTCCGGAACTGGGCACTCTCGAACTTGTTCGAGTATGGGATATTAGCTCAGTTGGTAGAGCACTTGACTTTTAATCAAGTTGTCCGGGGTTCGAATCCCCGATGTCTCATTAAAAAGAAGATAAGCAAATGCTTATCTTCTTTTACAATATAATGAAAATGTGCATGAAAATTTCAAAAATATAGTGATAATTCTATCTATTTATGCTAGAATGACAATATATTGAGAATATATTTGGTAAATAAATATATTAGGTGAATAGGAGAGGGTAAGATTATGAATGAAAAATCAAATACAGAATTGGTTCGAAATAATAAAGTAGCAATGATAGCGCATACAATAGATACAATGGTTATGCTTACATTTTGTATACTTCAAGTGATTGGCGGACGACGAACATGGATTTACGCTCTAATATTAACAGTTTTAGGAATTACGCCAATTGTTGCAGAATATGTATTTTGGAAACAAGACCATGAAACATCTATGGTAAAGCATTTTATGGCAATTGGGTTTGCTATTTTTTATACGGTTGCATTGTTTACATCAACAAACAATATGGTGTTTGTTTTTGTAATCCCAATGATTCTGTTAATTGCGATTTATAATGATGCACGATATTCACTATTAATTAACATAGGAACAATTTTGGAAAGCTTGATTGTTGTAATAATTGGAGCAAACACAGGAAAATTTGGATATATGGGACTGGATTCTGCCATTATTCAAGTAGTAGTTATGATATTAATCGGTATTTATTCCATTATGTCAGCACAGGTTTTGAATGTAAATAATAAAGAAAAAGTGGAAGAAATAAGAAAAGCACAGGGAAAAACAGAAATATTATTAAATAATATGTCAGAACTGTCACAAAAAATGCAGATTGGAATTAAGGATATCCATGTAGAATTAGACAAGTTAAATGAAGCCTCTAAAGTGACACAAGGTGCAATGAAAGAAGTAACCGTTGGAACAAGTGATACGGCACAGGCAGTACAAAAACAGCTTTTACAGACAGAGGCTATTCAAAATAAAGTAAATATGGTAAACGAAGCAGCTACGAACATTATAGAAAGCATGCGCCATACGTTAGATGTATTGGAGCATGGAAATCAAGATGTTGAAAGTATGGTACAGATGGTGGAAAAATCAGTAGAAAATGGGGCTGATGTCGCAGAAAAATTACAAACGCTGGACAAATATATGGCGGAAATGAATTCTATTGTTGAGTTAATAAGTGGTATTACTTCACAGACCAGTCTGTTATCACTAAATGCCAGTATAGAAGCAGCGAGAGCAGGTGAAGCAGGAAAAGGATTTGCCGTAGTTGCAACGGAAATATCAGGAATGGCAACACAGACTCAGAATGCCACAGAGCAGATTACAGAACTTATTAATAATGTATCAGGTGCTATTAGTGAAGTTGTGGAAGTGATTCATCAGATGATAGAAGGTATTGATGAGGAAAAACAAGGTGCGGCAAATACAGCAGATAGTTTTGCTGAAATTCAGAATAATACATATGCAATACGCAATAGTGCAAAAGATTTAATGAGTCACATTGTAGAACTAAAAGATGCAAATAATGTGATTGTAGATTCAATTCAAACAATTTCAGCAATTTCAGAGGAAGTTTCTGCACATGCCAGTGACACAATGGAGTCGGAGGAAGCAAATACTGGAATTTTGGACAAGATGAGTGATAAGATGCAGGAGTTAGTGAAACAAATTAATCATTAAATCCTTATATTGCTGTCTGAAATTTTGTATGATATAATGTACGCAAAGGCAAAAGAGAGCATATCTTAAAGATGCTTGCTGATGCTTGTATCAAGTAAACATCTTTGAGATATGTGAACGCACCTGCGAGCCAGGAAAACCGTAAGTTTTTCTGGCTTTTACCGGAGCGGCTTTTGCATATGATATAATGAGCGTTAGAATAAGCAGTAAAAAGCTGAGCTTTTTGAGCTTGGACTGCGGGGAGATTGTCATGATATAATGGGAACAACCACAGAGTAGTACATTAGAACTAGAAAATAAAATAGAAAAGGATGATAATGTATGATGACAGAGGAGTTGCGAGAGCAATTAATTAGGCAATTTTCGGCAGAGGTAATTGAGACAAGAGGCGAGATGGATCAAATTTATTATTCATGCCCAACGTGTAGTCGCCCGGTTGCAAAGGGAATGGAACGGTGCGTTTGTGGACAGGCATTGAGTTGGAAGAATATTAAGGCGGCAGAAGCTGTGAGCGGATTTAGAAAAGCGACATTAGAGTTTGAAGTACCCATGGAGTTTAACAAGGGTGATTGTAGAAAATGTCCTATTTCGTATATAGGAAAGAGTAATGGAGAAAATGTTTATGAATGTCCATTGAAAATGCGTGGAGACTGTAAGTTGGAAATTTCATAGTGAAAATAGTGGTAAGAGATACTGTGTGCTTGGAAATTTCATAATGAAAATGGAGGTAAGCAACGCTGTTCCGGTAGGAAAGAGCACATTAGTTGGATTTTTTGGTTGGGTATGGATAAATAATAGGGGTAGCAAGTAAAAGGCAGGTAACACAAGTGAAAGATACAAAAGCAACAACGTTATTGACAGAGGGGACAATTTGGAAAAAAATCATTGCATTTGCAGTGCCGATTTTTCTGGGTAACCTTTTTCAACAGTTATACAATACAGCAGATTCCCTGATAGTAGGAAATTTTATCGGCAGTGATGCATTAGCTGCGGTAAGCTCATCAGGGAATCTCATTTTTTTGATGGTAGGTTTTTTTAATGGAATTGCCATGGGAGCAGGAGTTGTGATTGCACGGTATTTTGGTGCTCGCAGGTTAGACGAATTAGAAAAAGCAGTACATACATTAGTGGCATTTGGTTTGGTGGCAGGAGTTGTTTTGACAGTTGTGGGAATGATGGCAACACCATATATTTTACAATGGATGGGAACACCTGAGTCAGTACTTCCAAATTCCATACTATATTTTCGCATTTATTTTGCGGGTTCTTTGGGATTTGTAATGTATAATATTTTTGTAGGAATTTTGCAGTCAGTAGGTGATAGTAGGCATCCATTGATTTATTTAATTATTTCTTCAATTACAAATATAGGACTGGATTTACTTTTTATCGCAGTATTTAAAATGGGAGTGGGAGCAGCAGCGGTGGCTACAATTATTTCTCAGATATTAAGTGCAATTCTTTGTGCTGTTCGGTTGCTGAGAAGTAAGGAAGAGTATCGTATACAGGTGAAAAAGATTCGTTTTCATGGAAATATGATGAGACAGATTATATCCAACGGTTTGCCGGCGGGAATACAAAATTCCATTATTGCTCTTGCAAACGTGGTGGTACAATCGAATATTAATGCATTTGGAGCAGCAGCGGTGGCAGGATGTGGCGCATATGCAAAAATAGAGGGATTTGGTTTTTTGCCGATTAACTGTTTTGCAATGTCACTGACTACATTTATTAGCCAGAATCTTGGGGCAAAGCAGTATGAGCGTGTGAAAAAGGGAGCGAGATTTGGTATTATCTGTTGTATTACCATGGCAGAGTTAATTGGTATACTATTATTTATATTTATTCCGCAGTTAGTAGGAGCATTTGACAGTACGCCGGAGGTTATTCGCTATGGAACGACACAGGCAAGAACAGTAACTTTGTTTTATTTTTTGCTGGCGTTGTCCCATTGTTTGGCGGCTATTTTCAGAGGAGCAGGAAAGTCTACGGTACCAATGGTGGTAATGTTAGTCTGCTGGTGTATTATCCGAATTACATACATTACCATAGCGGTGAAGGTTGTACCGGTAATTCGAACGGTATTTTGTGCATATCCGTTGACTTGGTCTTTAAGTTCCATTATTTTCTTAATGTATTATTTTAGGGCGGATTGGACACATGCATTTGACCGTCAGGAGGCACATAAAAAAGTAAACTAAGGAAAAGAAGGGGAAAAATGCCATCTAGAATTGTATTAATGACTGGAGGAGTGGAGACACTTACTTATTTTTCAAAGGAATTAGGAAAGAATTTTGAAGAGAAAGGCTATAAAGTATTCTATTATGATTTGAAGGAAACAGAGGTCTGTTTTTCCAGATTAAAGAGATTTTTAAAGCCGAAAGAAACAGTTCTGATAACTTTTAATCATATCGGATTGAGTCAGGAGGAGTTATTATATCGTCCACAACAGGGATATATTTGGGAACAGTTTGAGATTCCGGTGTATAATATTTTGGTGGATCATCCTCTGTATTATCATAAGCATTTGAGTGAACCTATAAAAAATTATCACTATATTGGAATTGACAAAAAACACATTCAATATGTGGAAAACTATTATCCGAATGTGAACATATGTGGATTTCTTCCACTTGCAGGGATGAAGATGTCTGGAGAAGAAAAGAAAGAACGGAAGATTCCGGTATTGTTTACAGGAAATTATCAGCTACCGCAAAAGTTCAATTCTTATATTGAACGGATTGATGAGGAATATACCCGGTTTTATCATAAGATTATTGACAGAGTATTAGCGCAGTCGGAAAAAACATTAGAAGAAGTGGCAAGAACGTGTTGTTTGGAAGAGATGGGAGCAATTTCAGATGCGGATTTTGCTGAGGTTTTAGCACACATGAATTTTATTGATTTATATGTGCGCAATGTGCGCAGAGGAAATGTTGTGCGAACATTGGTGGATGCGGGAATTCCGGTAGAAGTAGTGGGAAATGGATGGGAAAAATTAGAGTGCAGGCATCCGGAATTTTTAAAAGTACATTCACAAACAGATACAGAGACTTGTTTGGAGTTGATGCAGCAGACAAAGATTTCTTTAAATGTAATGCCGGAGTTTAAAGACGGAGCGCATGATAGAATTTTTAGCAGTATACTGAATGGGGCGGTTTCGGTAAGTGATGACAGTATATACTTACGGAAAATTTTAACGGAGGGAACAGGAATTTGTTATTATGACCGTAATCATTTAGAGGAATTACCAGAGTTGGTAAAGCGTTTGTTAGAATCGCCTAAAGAAAGAGCCGAGATTGTTTTAAGAGGGCAAAAAGAGGTAGAGAAGAAGCATACTTGGAAACAGCGGACAGAACAATTGATGAAATGGATAGAAGCTGTATAAAGTTCTCGGTTTTCGCATAATGCATTATGAAAATAATAGGAAAGGCGGGAAATTTTACAGAAGAAGAACCTTGAAGGTGGAGGAAGTTAGTTATGGAAAATTGGAAAATCCGAAGAAAAGTAATTGATTATGTGCTGATTACAGCAGCATCATTGATATTGATTGTTGGAGTATATTTTTTCAAGTTTCCCAATCATTTTTCTTTTGGTGGCGTAACAGGTATGGCGGTAGTATTAAGTGCGGTGACACCTTTTACCGCGGGTACACTTAATTTTGTCATTAATATGCTTCTTTTGGTATTTGGCTTTTTATTTCTGGGAAAGAGCTTCGGTATTAAAACCGTGTATGTAAGCATTTTAACTTCTGTGGGATTAAGTGCATTGGAAAAGCTGTGTCCCATGTCGAAGCCATTGACCAATGAACCTATATTAGAGTTGATTTTTGCTATTGTGCTTCCGGCATTGAGCTCTGCAATTCTTTTTAATATTGGTGCCAGTGGTGGTGGAACGGACATTTTGGCTATGATATTAAAAAAGCATACGTCAATCAATATTGGTACGGCGTTGTTTTTGGTAGATTTGCTGATTACGGTTGCGGCATGTTTTATCTTTGATGCGCAGACTGGTTTATGCTCTCTATGTGGTTTGTTAGCAAAATCATTGGTGATTGATAGCGCCATTGAAAATATCAATCTGTGTAAGTATTTTACCATTGTATGTGATGAGCCAGAGCCGATTTGTGATTTTATTCATCAGGAATTACTGCGTAGTGCTACGATATTTAAGGCAGAGGGAACTTATACACATCAGCAGAAATATGTAATTCTTACGGTTATGAAACGAAGTCAGGCGGTACAGCTTAGAAATTTTATTAAAATGAACCAGCCAATGGCATTTATGATGATTACAAATAGTAGTGAAATTATCGGAAAAGGATTCCGAGGATTAAATTAGCGCCTTATTCCATTTTGCAAGAAGTGTCAAAATATCATCGGTGTTGTTGGCAAAATGGTTTCCACCATGTTGAATAAGGAAATTTTCATCACGGAATCCCCAAGTAACACTGATGCATGGAATTCCAGAGTTTTTTGCGGTGGCAATATCTACATCAGAGTCTCCTACATAAATACAGGTATCAGGGGTAGAACCAAGTTCTTTCATTGCTTCAAATACGGTATCTGGAGCGGGTTTTTTTGCAATGGATTGAGACTCACCGATGGCAGTTGTAATATAAGGGGAGAAAAAGTCTTGGCACAAGTCTTTTACAGCCGTATCGAATTTGTTAGAGACAACTGCCAGTTTGTAACCGTTTTCGGAGAGTTGTTTTAACAGTTCTAAAATTCCGGGAAAAGGACGGGTGAAGTCTTTTTTATGTGCTTCATAGTGTTTTTGAAATGTTTTTACGCAGGCATCATATTCGGGAAAGTTTCGTCCATCTGGGATTGCCTGTTCTAATAACACATAGATTCCGTTTCCGACCATGCGGCGTACCGCATCTTCGGAATGGGTAGGAAAATGATATTGTTCCATAGCATAATTTACGCTATTGGTCAGGTCTGTTAGTGTATTCAATAAAGTACCGTCTAAGTCAAAAATGACAGTATCAATCTTGTGATTCATATAAATACCTCCTGTTGATTGTAATTCTTTAATATTATAGCAGTTGTTCTATGGATATATCAATAATATTTGTGTGGGTCGTAGAATATAATAATAGAAAAAAATAGGGAGCTTGCAGGTGAAGCTTGATAAGAAAAAAAGTCTGGTAAAAATAGTAGTGATTTTTGTAGCTGCTTTTTTTGTGGGGCATTTTGCGGCAAAAGCGGTGGATGTTGCAGGAACATCGGCAATACAGTCAGCGGAAGGAAATTGGGGATTGAGTTTTCAGGAGGAAGGAAAACTTCCGGTGGCGAATGCTTCCATAGAGGAGATGGCAAGATATAATGCATATTATGCACAGGATACGCAGGAAAAGGTACTGTATTTAACATTTGACTGTGGATATGAAAACGGAAATACACCAGCGATTTTAGATGCCTTAAAAAAGCATAATGCCAAGGGCACTTTTTTTATTGTAGGAAATTATTTATCCACCAGTCCGGATTTGGTAAAACGGATGTTAGAGGAAGGACATATTGTAGGAAATCACAGTTATCATCATCCGGATATGTCTGCAATGGATAAGGAGGCTTTTGCAAAGGAATTAGGGGAGTTAGAAACGTTGTATGAACAGACCGTTGGTGAACCGATGAAAAAATATTATCGTCCGCCACAGGGAAAGTATAGTGAAAATAATTTAAAAATAGCAAAGGAATTAGGGTATAAGACATTTTTCTGGAGTCTCGCCTATGTGGATTGGAATACGGATAATCAGCCGACACATGAGGAAGCCTTTGATAAGCTGTTAAAGCGTGTGCATCCCGGAGCAATTGTATTGCTGCATAATACATCGAAAACAAATGGAGAGATTTTAGATGAACTTTTGACAAAATGGGAAGAAATGGGATATACATTTCACTCTTTGGAAGAATTACCGGGGGTAAAAGAGTAGAAAAATGACAAAAAAGACAAAAATATGACAGAATCCGACATTTTCTCTTGAAAGGGTTAGAAAAGTGTGTTAAACTAGATTTGCACTTTGTAAAATAATTTTAAGAGAGGGATTAAAGGCTATGAAAAAGAAAAGTTTAGTAGTTGGTATGGTTTTAGCAATGTCTTTTGCTACATTAACAGCATGTGGAAATTCTAAGGAGAAATATCTGGATGATGTTAAGTCAATCGCTGAAATGGGAGAAGCATTTCAGGATATGGAAGAGTTAGGAGACTTTTCTGATATTGTAAAAGATATGGATATGAAAACCAAAGAAGGAAAAGAAATCAAGAAAGACATGGAAGAACTTGCAGGTTATATGGAAGAGCTTTCTGATATGATGGAAAATCCGGAAGAGGCTGACGCAGATAGAGCAACTGAGATTTCTGAAAAAGCAACAGAGCTTCAGCAGGATGTAGAAGAGCATGTAGAAGCATTTGAAGATGCTGCAAAAGATGCTGGTGTTAAGGATGAAGATTTAGAAGATCTCGGATTTTAATTAAAATAACAACTAAGACAGAATGCTACATAAAAAGAATTCCCCATAATATGAGGAATTCTTTTTTGGTAAAGTACAGTATATATGGAAATGCGGAGGAAAAAGAATGAAATATTGTATTAATTGTGGAAGTCAGTTATCAGATCAGGATAAGTTTTGTACGAAATGTGGAGCAGCACAAGGAGTACAACAACAGAGTAATGCACAGCCGGTAGGGCAGAGCGTGCAACAGCAGAGTAATGCACAGCCAGTAGAGCAGGGAGTACAACAACGGAGTAATACACAGCCAGTAGGGCAGAGCGTGCAACAGCAGAGTTATACACAACCGGATCAAAGTTATATATATCAGCAGCCGATAAAAACATCAGGGAAATTTTCTGCTAAGGGCGCAGCTTTATTAGTAGGAATTGTAGTAGTTGCTTTAGGAGTCATTTATCTGTTATTCCAGTTATTTACCGGTGGAAGTGGTTCTATCGAAAAGGCCGTAGAGGAATATTATGAGGCAATTTGTGATAAAGATGGCGATACACTGCTTGAGGTAACATGTACAGATTCTATGGTAAGAGCATTAGAGGAATCAAGTGGTTATGAAAAAGATGATATTGCATATGCTTTGGAAGTAGCAATAGATTATAGTTATGAAGATTTTGGCAAGGTAAGGAATGTCAAAGTCGAAGAGCAGGATAAGATGACCAAAGCGGAGTTAAATCAAGGTCTGGAAGAAATAAAAGATGAAACAGGCGTCGATGTAAAAATTTCCGAAATGCGAGAAGTGGAAGTAACATTTGAATATTACGATACTTATTACGAGGAGTGGGATGAAGATACGGAATACCTTATTGTATATAAATCAGGTTCTAAGTGGTATGTATTCCCAGATGCATTCTAAAAAGTATAAAATATAATATCTGAATCATAGAAGTGAGAGTAAAAATGCCGAACATTGTTTCGGCATTTTTTATATCATAGGAAACACCGTGTTGTGTTAAAAGATTAAAGTGTATGAGTTTCATATGATATAAAAAACATTTCGCTAAGGATGCACACGAATTTATTAGGAAGATGTACGGCGTACCAAATTTGGTGCGTCAAAGCTTGTAAACACAATGGAAAAGTGTAAAAGTAGAGCGTACTTACACTTTTGTTTTTTTATGAGGTATATTAAATTCTTTTAAAATATGTTAAACTGTTGGCAAAAGGAAAAGGGGATGAAAGATATGATTTTTCTTGAAGCTAATATAGAATTAAAACGTACATTTGAACGATTAATACAGACAATGGAAGTTCCGGTAAAATGGAATCATTTATTTGTGATTCTGAATAACTTTTTGATACTGCCGGGCGATGTGCGCTCGCTGGTGTTTAATTTTGATAATCGAAAAGTAAATACCAATGTAATAGAGATTCCCATTGTGGAAGAAGCAATACAACCAATTGATGAAAATGTGTTAGTTACCAACGTGTTAGATATGATACTGTATGCATTTGGAAAGTGGGGAACGATTAAAGGAATCAGAGTGGAGAAAGATTATGCACAGTTAAATGCATTGTTTACAGAGATATTGCGAGAAATAAAGGTCGAACCGGGATATCGAAATGATAATTTTCGTTTTTATCAGGATGGGATTCAGATTACCTATGAGGATGTAGTACAAAAAGCCTTAGAAGCAGGAGAGAAACGTAAAGAGGAATCAGAAGAAGAACAAGAGGAAGAAAAGCTGGGACTTTGGCACAATATGAAATGGGTTACAGCAAAGATGTCTTTTAAAAAAGAAGAATCAAGTCAGACAGCGCAGGAAAGCGAAAGAATCGGAAACAATTTTTATATGGTGGGTTATCAGTGTCCAAATTGTGGAAAAAACTTGCATATGGTAGTTTATCCTGTGGATAAGGAGTTTTTGGTAGAAACAGAAGAGGGAAGAGTATATCTTGCAAGGGCATATGCCTGTGATGTATGTAACCGATTTTATACCCCAAGACCGGGAAAGCTGTTAAGTGAGTCAGATGTGTATCTGTTAGACTTTGGGGAAGACCGGGAGGCTTATGAAGATTATCAGGAATTGTTGGGAGCACAGGGAGAGAAAACCAGTAATTATAAGTTTAACGAGTATGAGTGGGAGAGAAATAAGAAAAGGTCAGAAGAAGATTCAAGGGAAGAATCTGAGAAACCGGAAGAAGAGGAATCAGAAGAGACGGAAAACATAGAGGAATCGGAAAACATACAAGCTTTGGAACAACGAAAAGAAGAGGGAGCAGGGAAAAAGACAAAAGAGAAGTCGAAAAAGAAGAACAAAGAAAATGTCTTGAAAAAAGAGTCAGCGCATGAGGTAGGAAAAAAGGGGGAACAATTGGAAAAAGAAACTGATGTGTCAAAGGAAAAATCTGTGAAAATGCCGAAAGAGAAATTACAGCAGGCAGAGGGAAAGAAGTATCAGAAAGGGAAAAATGGGGAAGAAAAGTCAGAAAAAGAGAAAGGGATAGAAGAACAAAGAAAAAGAGAAAAAGAAGTTGAAAGAGAGGTAGAAGCGGAGAGAAAAGTAAACGATGAAAGAGAAACAGCAGAAGAAAGAGAGACAGCAGAGGAAAGAGAAACAGTAGTTGAAACGGAGCGTGAAGGAGAATCCAGCGTATCTGTACCAAATGAACAAGAGGTAAAAAGGGTACGGCAAAAGTACGAGGCAAGAATGAGTGTGATTGAACGTATGTCTCCAAGACAATTAAAAGAGCTTCGTGGAAAAGTAAAAGGGGAAAAGTTGTTGCCGGAATCTGACAAGCAGGAATATATCCAGAAGATAGAAACTCATATACAAAAGAGCCAAAAGGCAGAGCTGGAAAGACGGGCAGAGAATGGAAGAAAGGGAAATTATGCGCAGTTGTGCCGAAGTATCGAAGAAATAGAACGGTCAGATAGTCCGGTAGAAATGAAAAAAACGATACTTGCACCATTGTATGAGTTGAGAAATAGAAAGGCGCAGGAAGAGGCAGATGCATTGATTGCTAATATGCCAATCAATATGGACAGAAAGCGGTATAAGCTGTTTCGGGAAAAGCTGGCACAATATAAGGAGGCGGACATTGCGCCTTATGAGCAAAAACTAGAAGAACAAAAACAGCAGGCAGAACGTCAGGAAATTGCAGCTATGGTGAATCGCATAAATAAAAATGACAGAGGTGCAATTTTTCATATTTGGCAAAGACTTCAAAGCCCTGACTTTTCTAGGGAAAATACGGAAAAGACCTTGCAGGAATTACATGAAAGAATACAAAAATTAGATGAGGCAGCTATTGATAGAATCTGTCCAAACCTTACAAGCATGACTTTTGAAGAAGGACAAGAGGCTTATGAGAAAATTGAAAACGGAATGTTTTTACCAGAGATAAAGAGTAATGCCTTAGAAATGATAGATAAGCGTCTTACTAAGATTAAGTCCGACGAAAGCGAGTTGTTAGTGCAAAAGCTAAAAAGCGAACTATCTGAAAAGCTGAAAGATACCTCCAGTCTCCATTATTATGCGGCACGAAAAGCAATGCGAGGAGAATGGGAGGGGGAAGAAGCGGTGATTGTAAAGTGTGCATTGAAAACATACGCTTCGGAGCATAGTCGCTATGAGTTCCCAATAGTGGTTTGCGATTCTACCCATAGAGGAAATGGAAGAGAAGGTTTTTTGCTGACGCCGGATTATTTGTATTACAATAGTACCTTTAGCAGTGAGAGAGTTTCCATTTTAAATATAAAGGAAGTTTCTTTTAGTACGGGATTGTTGAATAAAGGCATTTATATTCAGCAAAAAAACGGACAGAAAACAAAAATTCCAGTAGGTGTATCAAGTAAAGAATGGAAAGAATTTACTGGTATATTAGGAGAATTTGTAAAATATCTTCAGGAAAAGCCGGAATCCAGAAAGGTGTCTTATCTGGCAAAGGAGGAACATGAGGTAAAATGTTGTTATCGTTGCGGTTATGTGTATAAAGGTGGCGATGTGTGTCCGAAATGTGGAAGTCGGGCAAATCGGTAGTGAATTATTTATTAGAGAATAATGTAGCATTTGTAAAGAATTGCAGCAAAAGTGAAGAATAAAGAGGAAAGCGGCAGAAAAATATATGAATAATTATAATGAAGAAAAAACGGACAAAGGTTTGCAGGGGAATGAGAAAATAGAAGATGCAATTTTGGCACTTCAAAAAGAACCGTCTCAGGAAATGTTAGCACATACACTTACCGTAATACGTCGGCGCATGAAAGAAAAGGGGCAGTTTATTGTAGCAGTTGAGCCGCCAAGTGGAAATAGCGGACTGAATGTACAAGCAGTTCAAACAGAGGATGGTGCACAATGGTGGACAGTATTTACCAGCTTTGAGGAAGAAATAAAGGGTTCGAGAAGTGTCATGTCTACATTTTTAACGGATATGGAACAGTTGTTTCAGTCTGCTTTGGGTGTGGAGGAGATAAAAGGCATCATTGTGAATCCGTGGAATAGAACGATTATGTTAGATAAGTCGCTGATTAATATTATCTTAGGAAAGCAGTCCTAAAATAGAAAAGTAGATAAAAAGCATAAAATCAACATAAAATCATAAAAAATTTTAATGACTTTGCACAATAAGTCCTTAATAATACAAATGCCATTCTTTTTCCGGAAAGCAAAAGGTTGGGGGTAAAACTGTTTTGCTGATAGATGAAAAGGAAATGGACAAATTTAAGGAGAGAGGGTTTTTATGAAAGTGCAAAGTAAAAAGCAGTTGCCGCAGCGTATAGGAGCACTTCTGCTAGCTGTGCTATTAATGGTGACTTCCGTTTCCGTAACAGCACCGCAGCAGGCGCAGGCAGCAAACAACATCAATCAGTATGAACTGGTTGACAACGTTCAGGATGCAGCGATTCTGCATTGCTGGAACTGGTCCTACAAGACCATCGAAAACAACTTAGAGCTTATTGCTCAGTGCGGATATTCCGCAATTCAAACATCACCGGCAACACAGCCAAAGGATTATACCTATGAAGGTGTAGTAGGGACAGATGTAGGAACTCCGGGAGTGGGTGGTACCGGAAACTGGTGGAAATTGTATCAGCCGGTAGCATTTTCTGTGTGTGATAACGGACAGACATGGTTAGGTACAAAAGAAGATTTAGAATCACTGTGTACAAAGGCTGAAGCATACGGAATTAAAGTCATTGTGGATGTAGTTGCAAATCATATGGGGAATATTAAAGGTTGGCAAAATTCACTGACAGATATTTCGCCGCAGGTTGGAGAATATTGGAATCCGGATATGTTGACAGACGAAAGTTTTTGGCACATCAATGATTATCAGGTGTGGATGAGTGACAGCAGACTTCATTTTACACAGGGAACCATGGGAATGCCGGATTTAAATACAGCAGATAAAAGAGTGCAGACAATGGTAGCAAATTATTTGGATGAACTGATTGATTGTGGAGTAGATGGTTTCCGTTTTGATGCGGCAAAACATATCGAAACACCAGACGATGATCCTTCTTTTGCAAGTGATTTCTGGCCAACTGTATTGAATGAGGCAAAGTCACATTATAAAGAAAAAACAGGCGGAGATTTGTATGTATATGGAGAGGTACTTAATACCGTAGGGGACAATTTTAGTATAGATTCTTATACAAAATATATGTCTGTTACAGATAATTCCGCAGGAAATCATTTGTTAGAGGCATTTCGTAATAATAACATCAATACGCTAAGCATGGATTACGCACCGGAGGTTTCCGTATTGTGGGCAGAATCCCATGATACTTACATGAACGAATCCTCACGCTATGCTTCTGATAAGTCCATTGTTAGAACATGGGCAATGGTAGCAAATAAGGATAATGCAGCAGGATTATTTTTTGTACGTCCATATGCATCTGCAGATATTTTAGAGAATGACTGCGATGGCGCTATGAAAGGAAACTTGCAGCAGACCTTAACACAGGCTACTATGGGCGAGTGTGAGACTTATGTTTGGGCATCCAAAGAAGTCGCAGCAATTAATCACTTTAATAACAGAATGGTAAATGAAAACGACCAGATGGGCTGTGAAAATAACATGGCATACTGTGTTCGTGGAAACGGAATGGTCATTGCAAACTTTAATGGTTCTGGTGACATATCAATCTCTGCCCATGGTATGGCAGATGGAGAATATACCGATGAAGTGTCCAGAAATACATTTCGTGTATCAGGTGGAGTCTTAACAGGAAAAATTGATAGTGAATATGGAATTGCCGTTGTTTACAAAAATGTAAGGGATAATCCACAGACAGAATATCCGGTACAGATTAAAAATAGTGTAGCAGATGGAACTACATTCTATGGAGATTCTTTGCAGGTTAAGGTTTCGGCAGAGTATGCTAATACAGCTTCTTATGAAACATCAAATGGAGAATCCGGTACACTGAATGGAGAAACAACACTTAACATTGGCAAAGGATTAAACAAGGGAGATTCTGTAACATTAACAATAACCGGAACAAATAAGTGTGGTACAGTTACCAAAACGTATACCTATTACAAAGACGAATATGATTTGACAAACTGCATCTTTTTTGAAAATACAAAGGGTTGGGATACAGTAACAGCCTATGCATGGAGTGATGAAGGGGCAACACCTGTAAACAATGCAGGATGGCCTGGAGAAAAAATGTTTGAATGTGATACACAAAATCACATTTATGCATTGCAGATAGACACACAGGCAGGATATAATCATGTGATATTCAGCAATTCAGGTGCTTCTCAGACAGCAGACCTTGTAATGGGCGAAATTGGCTATATGTATCATCCGGATACCAATGAATGGATTCTTTATAGAGATGATGGAGAAAGTGAAAAAACACCTGTGATTACAGCTTCTGCAAATTCAGGTAATTTTACAGGAAGTAAGGAAGTCACATTTACGGTAGAGAATGCCAAAATGGCAACAATTACTGTAAATGGTGTAGCAGAAGAATTTACAGATTCTATCACCAAAACCTTTACAGATAACACAGAAGTAACTGTAACAGCAGTAAATGAAACGAAAAGTGCAACAAAGAATTACACATATACAAGAGTGTATGAAGTACCAACAGTAACTGTTTCACCGAAAAATGGAACTACATTTACCGATACTCTTGAGGTAACAGTAACAGCAGCGAATGCACAGGAGGCTTATTATCAGATTGGTGACAGTGAACCAGTGGCATTCAGTGATTCCAAGAGCTTTACCATTGGAGCTGATATGGAGCCGGGAGATACCGTAGAAGTAACAGTAACAGCAGCGAATGCAGACGGAAGTGCAGAACCTGCAACTGCAGTATACACCAAGGAAGAGGAAAAAGAAGATTATAATGTTTATTTAAATGTAGCAGGTTGTAGTTGGTTTGAAAATGATTCTGCGGTTGCAGCGATTAAAGTGGATTCAGATAGTGAATATACAAAGATGAATATCTTTACCAATACAAGCGGAGAAAAATTATATTATTATGAAGTTCCGGCAGATGCAAAACAGGTATCTATTGCAAGAATGTTACCAAGTGGAAAATGCTATAACGAAAAGACCATTGAGTTAAAAGATGGTAATGATTATTTGGTAGCAGACAGTAATTGGTCATCTGTAACTGCTGAGAAATATGCAGGTTCTTTACCGGGAGAGGTGGTATATCAGACACCTGTAATTACCGCAACACCGGCAGGAGGCAGTTATACAGGCGAAGTGGAAGTTACTCTTGCGGTAAAAAATGCCCAGTCAGCAGCTTACCAGCTTGGAGACGGCAGTAAAGTGACATTTACCGGTACAGCAAAAGTCACCATATCAGAAACCGCAACATTGAAGGTTACTGCGGAAAATGGAGATAAAGAGGTAACAGAGTCATACAACTTTGTAATTAAAGAAGCGCAGACAGAAACAGCTACGGTATATTTTACCAATAGTAATAATTGGGGAACGGTATACGCATATAGCTGGGGAGGAAGTGCGAAAACAACCGCTTGGCCGGGCGAGAAAATGACTTATGTAGGCTTAAATGAATTTAATCAGAAAGTCTATAAAGCAGAAATTGCCAAAGATGTAAAGGGATTGATTTTCAACAATGGTTCTGGTGCACAGACGGTAGATATTACTTCTGGTATTCAGGACGGACAGGGATATTATATTTCCGGAACCTCCGGAGCAAAGTGTTCCGTTGGCACATATGTCTATGGAAAATAAAAAGTAAAAATTAGAAATGAGAAAAACAGTAGGAAATACCGATTATTTTGGTTTTCCTGCTGTTTTTTTACGCGAGTAGCGTTTTTACAAATCCATCTTTCCGTTTTCTTTGCGAAGATTTTACATAGATTTTTCATAATCTGGTATTTATATTTTACGTTTCCATTTTATACTCATTCTTGCAGTAGGGAAAACCACTGCTAAAAGAGAAGAAACTGAATGGAAAAGAGAGGAAGAAAGATTATGAAAAAATTCATTGTAGCTCTTATGGTTATGGCAATGACAGCCACCGCAATGGTTGGGTGCGGTTCTAACAACACAGTAAACAGTAAAAATGACAGCAATGCAAACGCACAGGCAGATACAGATGCGGACGAAGAAAGCACCAATGCAGGAGAAGCCATTAATGTAATTTCTCGTGAAGATGGTTCTGGAACAAGAGGTGCATTTATTGAATTATTTGGAGTGGAAGAAAAGGACGCTGATGGCAATAAAGTAGACAACACAACTGAAGAAGCAACCATTGCAAACAGTACAGAAATTGTGTTATCAAATGTAGCAAGTGATCCAAATGCAATTGGTTATGTGTCTCTTGGTTCTTTGAATGATAAAGTAAAAGCATTAAAAATTGACGGAGCAGAGGCTACCGTAGACAACATCAAGAGTGGTACATATAAAATTTCTCGTCCATTTAATATTGCAACAAATGGAACTCCAAGTGATGCGGCACAGGACTTTATCAATTATATTTTAAGCTCTGAAGGACAGAAAGTAGTAGAAGAGGCCGGATATATTGCTTCTGTGGATAGCGCAGCAGCATATGCAAACAGCGGAGTAAAAGGAAAAGTTGTAATTGCCGGTTCATCATCTGTAACACCGGTTATGGAAAAATTAAAAGAAGCTTATGAAAAAGTAAATACTGATGTAGAAATTGAAATCAACCAGAGTGATTCTACCACAGGTTTACAGGCAGCAATGGATGGAACCGCAGATATCGGAATGGCATCCAGAGAATTAAAGGATAGTGAAAATTCATTAACACCTACCGTTATTGCAATTGATGGTATAGCAGTCATTGTAAATAACGACAACGCTGCGGATGATATGACAGCAGATCAGATTAAAGCAATCTTCACAGGTGAAACAACCAACTGGTAAAATTACCAGGTTCACCTTTATTCGATATCCCAACCCTGAGGGGGACTGCTTGTATGGCAGTCCCTTTCAACCACGAAAAATGGAAGGAGTAATTATGGGAAAAAAGGTAAGAGAAACATTTGCGCATGCTATATTTTTTGTGGCAGCACTGATATCTATTTTAGCCGTTCTATTAATCTGTGTATTCTTATTTGCAAATGGAATACCGGCTATGAAGGAAATAGGTTTATTTTCATTTTTAACAGGTACAAAATGGGCACCAAATAACATTCCTGCATCTTTTGGAATACTTCCTATGATTATCGGAAGTATTTATATTACGGCAGGAGCGATTATTGTAGGTGTACCAATTGGTATTTTAACAGCCGTTTTTATGGCACGTTTTTGTCCGAAAAAGATTTATGGTCCATTAAAGGCAGCAATAGATTTGTTAGCAGGAATACCGTCAGTTGTTTATGGATTTTTTGGATTAGTGGTGTTAGTACCATTTATGCGAGAATTATTTGCAAAATATGATTGTAAAGGAACAAGTATTCTTACTGCCTCGTTGTTGCTTGGATTAATGATTTTACCAACGATTGTAGGAGTCAGTGAATCAGCGATTCGTGCAGTTCCGGAAAGTTATTATGAAGGAGCACTTGCATTGGGTGCAACCCATGAAAGAAGTGTATTTTTTACAGTGGTTCCGGCAGCAAAGTCTGGTATTATGGCAGGAGTTATATTAGGAATTGGACGTGCAATCGGTGAAACAATGGCAGTCATTATGGTTGCCGGAAATCAGCCACGTATTCCGGATAGTATGTTCCAGGGAGTACGTACACTTACTTCCAACATCGTAATTGAAATGGGTTATGCGGCAGACTTACATCGACAGGCATTGATTGCAACGGGAGTGGTACTGTTTGTATTTATTTTGATTATTAACCTGTTATTCTCAATTTTGAATAGGAGGAATGAAGCATGACAAATCAGAAAATCAGTAAGGGAAAGCGTGGACCATTATCTTGGTTATTGTTTCTTTTGGTTATGGCAGCAGCATTCATTACCTTTAGTGCATTGCTTTTCCTGATAGTACATATTTTATGGAATGGAATTCCACATATTAAGCCAAGTCTTTTTGCATGGGAATATAACAGTGAAAATGTGTCTTTAATGCCGGCATTGATTAATACACTGCTTATTACTATTGTGACACTCATCGTTGCGGTTCCCATTGGTATTGGTTCTGCAATTTATATGGTAGAGTATGCGAAAAAGGGAAACAAAGTTGTAAAGGTTGTGCGAATTACGGCAGAAACATTGTCAGGTATTCCATCCATTGTATATGGTTTGTTCGGTATGTTGTTTTTTGTAACAACATTGAAGTTTCGTTTATCCCTTTTATCAGGTGCGTTGACATTGGCAATTATGATTTTGCCACTAATTATGCGTACCACAGAAGAGGCATTAAAGTCCGTGCCGGATTCTTATCGGGAAGGCAGTTTTGGACTGGGAGCGGGACGTGTGCGTACGATTTTTAGAATTGTACTTCCGGCGGCAGTACCGGGAATTCTTTCGGGGGTCATTCTTGCAATCGGACGTATTGTAGGTGAGACTGCTGCCTTGATGTACACCGCAGGAACAGTTACAGAAGTAGTAAGCGGAAAAGGATTTTCATGGTTGATGGATTCAGGACGAACTTTGGCATACCATATGTATGCGCTGTCATCTGAAGGATTTCACACAAATGAAGCCTATGCAACGGCAGTTATCTTATTGGTAATTGTTATGATTATCAACTGGATTTCTAATCGCATTGCCAAAAGAATTGCGAAAGTGTAAGCAATAAACCAAAAAGGAGAATTGTTATGATAAAACAACCAACACCGAAAATTAACATTAGTGGACTGGACTTATATTATGGAGATTTTCATGCATTAAAGAATGTGAATCTTCCTATTTTATCCAATGAAATTACCGCTTTTATCGGACCTTCCGGCTGCGGAAAGTCAACCTTGTTAAAATCCCTAAATCGTATGAATGATTTAGTAGAAGGATGCAAAATCACAGGAGAAATAACCTTAGATGGTACAGATATTTACCATAATATAGACACAAATGAACTGCGTAAACGTGTAGGTATGGTATTTCAGAAGCCAAATCCATTTCCAATGAGCGTGTATGACAATATTGCATATGGACCTCGGACTCATGGAATACGCAATAAAGCAAAGTTAGATGAAATCGTGGAAAAATCCTTGCGAGATGCAGCAATTTGGGATGAAGTAAAGGATCGTTTGAAAAAAAGTGCGTTGGGGCTTTCCGGTGGACAGCAGCAGAGAATCTGCATTGCCCGTGCTCTTGCCGTAAATCCTGAGGTGATTTTAATGGATGAGCCAACTTCTGCGTTAGACCCGATTTCTACGTCTAAAATTGAAGATTTGGTCATAGAGTTAAAGAAGGACTATACAATTGTAATGGTAACACATAATATGCAGCAGGCAACTCGTGTTTCTGACAAAACCGTATTTTTCTTATTAGGTGAAATTGTAGAATATGGTGAGACAGAAAAAATGTTTTCCGTTCCTCAGGATAAGAGAACAGAAGACTATATTACAGGAAGGTTTGGTTAATTATGAGAAATCGTTTTGACAGACAATTAGAACAACTGAATAATGAGTTAATTGAAATGGGAAATCTAATTGAGCAGGCAATTCAAATGTCTGTAAATGCATTAATCCGCAAGGATGTAGAGGCGGCAAAAAATACTGTTGTATTTGATCAGGAGATTGACCGACAGGAAAGAGATATTGAATCCTTGTGTATGAAGCTTCTTTTGCAGCAGCAGCCGGTTGCCAAGGATTTGCGCTTGATTTCAGCGGCATTAAAAATGATTACCGATATGGAACGTATTGGAGATCAGGCATCCGATATTTCTGAAATTACCATTGCTTTGGCGAATGAACCATACATAAAGGATTTAACCTTAATTCCACAAATGGCAATGGAGACAACCCTTATGGTTACACATAGTGTAGAAGCATTTGTTCAAAAGGACTTAAAGTTGGCACAGTCTGTAATTGATAATGATGATACCGTGGACAATTTGTTCAGCCAGATTAAGGAAACGTTAATTGGTTTGATTCGTACCAATGCAGAGCATAGCGAACAGGCAACGGATTTACTTATGGTAGCAAAATATTTTGAACGTATTGGAGATCATGCCACGAATATTGCAGAATGGGTAATCTATTCCATTACCGGACACCATGACTCGATTCCAGTGGGGGATAAGGAAGAATAGTAAAATTATCAGAAAAGAGGCTGGTCAGGAATTATTTTTTCCTGAGCCAGTCTCTAATTGGATTTACGTCTTTTGCCTTTTTCATAATATCTTCAGCGTGATAGATAAGGTAATTACTTAGCTGTTGTAATTCCTCCGGAGAAAAACCAGAGGATTTTTCAATTGTACCACCGGGAAGGATTCCCTCGGCAAAGTCTTTTTCTCCACGTTCAAAGGATACCCGGACCGTTTTTTCACCCTTATGCATGAAAAGTCCGGAGTAGGTCATGCGAATTTCTTCAGAATGATTCATCGTATTTCCTCCATTGATAATAAACAAATTGAAAAATAGGAACTATATTTATTATACAACAAAAAAAGAAAATATGGTAAAAATTAGTCTTGACGCATTAAATATAATAAAGCGCCCCAAAAACCAAAGATAACAGTTATCCATCCACAGAAAATAATAACGAAAACAGTAGGTGTGGTAGCGGGTAAATGAATCAGGTCTTTTAATAAAAATCCCACAATAAGAGAAGGAACAAATACTGCCAAGGTACGAAGCATAACATATACTGTGTTGGCAGATACAAAACCATTGGATTCAAATTGTTGAGAAAGTTGATATAATTGTTTCATAATAATATCCTCCTTTTATTATAAGGATATCAAAGGAAAGTAAAATGTGTTTTAGGGGATAGTAAAGTGTGTGTAAAATTATGGTAAACCATTTTGGGAAAAGCGTTTTTTTCTTGCTCACAAAACACGAAAGTTATATAATGAAAAGCATATGGAGAAAAATAAGAGAGAAAGCAGGAATATAAATGAAATTAGGAATTACAATGGAGGGCGGTGCCAGCAGAACGATATTTAGTTGTGGTGTCACAGATGTATTTTTAGAGGAAGGAATCATGCCGGATTACTTTATCGGAGTTTCGGCGGGAATTGCATATGGCATTTCTTATCTGTCAAAGCAAAAGGGCAGAAACTTAGAATTGAGTACAAAATATATGCCGGACAAGCGTTATATGGGTGTAAAGCACTTATTGAAAAAAAGAAATTTTTATAATTTAGAGTTTGCATTTGGAGAAGTGCCGAATAAACTGTTGCCCTTTGACATGGATGCATTTGAAGCCTATCCGGGAAAAGTAGTGGCAGGAGTTACCAATATTCACACAGGAAAAGCCGAATATATTGAAGTGCCCAGAAGAGATGATAAGTATGAGGTAGTTGTGGCAAGTTGTGCCCTGCCAATTCTATTTCAGCCGGTAAAGGTAGGAAAGCGTTATTATCTTGACGGTGGGTTAGCAGATTCTATTCCTTATAAACAGGCAATCAAGGAAGGATGTGACAAGAATATTGTAATCCTTACCAGAGAGCGGGGATATGTAAAGAAACAGGAACGAGCAGGAGTTATCTCACAAAAATTATATAAAAAATATCCGAAAATTGTAGAGGACTTAGAGAAAAGACCAGAACGTTATAATGCTTGTATGAAAGAATTGTTGGAAAAGGAAAAGGCGGGAGAGGTTTTTGTAATAGCGCCGGAAACCACCTATGGCGTTGGACGTACAGAGTCTGATCCGGAAAAACTTACAAAGTTATATGAGGAAGGCTATCGTCAGACAAAGGAATTGATGCCGGCATTGAAAAAGTATCTAGGCATGGAATAAGATTGTAAAAAAGGAGAGCGGATTTGAAAATCTTTCATTTATCAGATTTACACATAGGAAAACAATTGCATTATTATAGCCTGAAAGAAAATCAGCAGGCAATATTGCATCAGATTGTAGAGAGGGCACAGGAACAGGCACCGGATGTTATTTTAATCTGTGGAGATGTCTTTGATAAGTCAGTGCCATCAGGTGAAGCATATACACTGTTTGATGATTTTTTAAACGAACTTTCCGAAAAATTACCGGAAACGCCGGTACTGATTATTGCTGGTAATCATGACAATGCTCAACGACTGAATTATGCCAGCAGCTTTTTAGAAAAACATCACATCTATGTGTCAGTTCTTCCTCCGCAACAGCCGGAGGAATATTTAAAGAAAATACAGTTACAGGATAAATGGGGAACAGTGAATTTTTATCTGCTTCCCTTTTTGAAACCGGGATATGTGCGGCATCTGTTTGAAGAGGGCGTTGTGACAGATTATGAAAGCGCAGTGCGTGAGGTATTGGCAAGAGAAAATATTGATTACGGAGCACGAAATGTCATATTGTCGCATCAGTTTTATACCAACGGAGGAAAAGCACCGGAGCTTTGCGATTCTGAGAATACGGTACTTTCCGTAGGGGGACTGGATAATATAGATGTATCTGTCATAGAGCAGTTTGACTATGCGGCACTTGGACATATTCATGGTGCGCAGATGGTAAAAAAGTCTTCCATTCGTTACTGTGGCACACCACTGAAATATTCTGTCAGTGAGGAACATCACAAAAAGTCCATCACCATGGTAACATTAGAAGAAAAAGGAACAGAACCAATCATTGATACGATTCCGCTTATACCCATACAGGAAGTGCGAAGAGAAAAGGGATTGTTAAAAGAGATACTGGCGCGGGCAACAAAGGAAAACTGCCATGATTTTATCAGTGTGACCATGACAGACGAAAAAGAGCCGTATAATCCGAAAGAACAGTTAGAAGAAGTTTATGATTCCATTTTAGAACTTCGTATTGAAAACAGCAGAACCAAAAGTCTGATAGAAGAAAAAGAAGGATTGGATATGCAGTTACAACCTATGGATATTTTCCGTTCCTTTTATGAAGAAATGAATCAGCAAACGCTGAGTGAATCAGAAGAAAAATTTGTGGCAGATATTATCAATCAATGTAGGGAGGACGAAGCATGAAACCGGTAAGACTTACCATGTCGGCATTTGGTTCTTATGCAGGTGTGGAAACCATAGACTTTGAAAAGGTAAACAATGGAATTTTCTTAATTACCGGAGACACCGGTGCAGGAAAAACAACCGTATTTGATGCCATTACCTATGCGCTATTTGACCAGACCAGCGGTGGGCGCAGAGAGGGAGAAATGATGCGCAGTCAGTATGCAGATGGAAACACACCTACTTATGTAGAATTTATTTTTTCCTATCAGGGAGAAGTCTATGGTATTCGCCGCAATCCTAACTATAAAAGAACCAGCAAGAGACGGAATAAAGAGGGAGAATTAACCCTTACCAATGAAGCAGCGGCAGTAGAGCTGACCATGCCGGACGGTCAGGTGTTCCCCGGAAAAATTCGTGATATTAACGAGAAAATTATAGACATTATTGGAGTAGATGCAGGTCAATTTACGCAGATTTGCATGATTGCTCAGGGAGAATTTATGAAGCTGTTGCATGCGCCCTCTAAGGAACGAAAGGAAATCTTTGAACGTGTTTTTGATACGCGAGTTTATCGGGTTATCCAACAAAAACTGCGGGAGCAGGCAAAACAGGTATATGGAAAATTAGAAGACAATCGAAAGCTGTGGGCGCATGAAGTCGAGGGTGTTGCTTGCTTTACCAACAGCAAGCATTTTTCAGCGTGGGAAGAATGTAAGGAAAAAAAAGAAACACAGGCAGAGCAAACCATAGAGGTTGTAGGGCAGATGTTAGAAGAAATGAAAGAACAGCGGGAAAAAGTAGAGCAGTTTCTTCAAGAAAAACAAAGATGTGCCACAGACAACAGTATTCAGAAAAAACAGGCAGTAGATGTCAATCATCAGTTGGAACAACTGGTGCAGGAAGAAAAGAAAATTGCACAAAACAGACTTGAGATAGAAAATAATAAGGTAAAATTACAGGAACTTTTGAAGAAACAGCAGGAACAGGCAAAGGTATATTCAAGTGAAATGCCAAGCCTGCAAGAGCAAATTGCAGAATGGAAGACATTTTTGCCAAAGTATGCACTTTTAAAAGAGAAACAGGAAAAGCTCCGACAGATAGAACAAAAGAAAATTGAGGCAGAAAAGAGTCTTGCAGTCTTAGAGGAAGCATTACAGCGAAAAAAGCAGGAATTAGAGAAAAATGCCAGACAGATAGAAAAGTTAGAACAAGCACCGGAGATATTACCGGAGCTTCTTTTAAAGGAAAAAGAATTAGAAGAAAAGCAGCAAAGTCTGGAAAAAATGAAAGAGCGGGCAGAGCTGATAAAAGAACTGGCACAAGAGTGCGAAAACCAACGAGAACAGGTGCAAAAACAATTAGAGGACTATCAGGCAAAGAGCAGAGCTTACGAGGAGAAAAATCGTATTTTTATTGAAGAGCAGGTAGGAATTATTGCGGAGAAGCTTCAAGAGGGAGAACCATGTCCGGTTTGCGGTTCATTGGAACATCCTAAGAAAGCTTGTCTTTCAAAAGAAGCAGTTACCCAACAGGAAGTGGAGCAGGCAAAAAGACAGCGGGAACAGGCAGACACGTTACTGAATCAGAAAAAAGAAGTTTATCAGGAAAAAAGAGGACAAGTAGAAAAGGAACAGTCTCTACTAAACCAAGAAGCACAGCGTATATTTGATAGAAAATTGGAAACAGAAGAAATCCTGCAACAACGTGTACAGTGTAAAGCAGAGTATGAAGCGGTAAGAAAACAGCGCAGTGCAGCAGAAGAACAAAAGAAGACTTGCGAGGCATATAGAAAACAGCAGGAGAAACTATTAGAAGAACAGGAAAAGTTGACACAGGAGCGAGAAGATGCAGCAAAAAGCTGTTTCCTGTTACAAGCAGAACAGAAAACAGCAAGGGAAACACAGGAAAATATAGAGCAGGAGCTTCCTTATAAAACAGAGCAGGAATTGCAGGAAAATCTGCAAAAAACAGAGCAGAAAAAGACAGAACTAGAACAGCAAAAAGAAACATTGGAAAAACAGGTGCAGGAATTGCAGCAGTCTCAGGCAAAAGAGCAGGGAACATTAGTTACCTTAGAAGAACATTTTTCTAAGAGAAAAGAGGAGCTTTCCGGAAAGGAAAGAATAGATACGGAAAAGTTAGAAGAAACAGCACGAAAACTAGCAGCAGAGATAAAACAGTTAGAACAGCAAAAGATTCTTATTGCCGGAAAGGAAAGTCGCAATCAGCAAGCACAGGAAAATCTGGAAAAACTGTATAAGGAAAGAAGTGTTTTAGAAAAGAAATACGAAGTTATCAATCATTTAGACCGTACAGCTAACGGAAACTTGAATCAACAGGCAAGATTAGATTTACAGACCTATGTGCAAAGACGTTACTTTAAATATATTGTAGCAGAGGCAAATCGCCGATTGGTGAAAATGAGTGACAGCCAGTTTATATTACGGTGTAGGGATATGGAGAATCTTGGAAAGCGTGGCGAAGTGGGACTTGACCTAGATGTGTATGATTTAGTTACCGATAAGGTAAGAGATGTAAAAACACTGTCAGGTGGAGAGTCCTTTATGGCAGCATTGGCTATGGCACTTGGAATGGCGGATATTATTCAGCGTATGGCGGGAAAAGTACATTTGGATACCATGTTTATTGATGAAGGATTTGGTTCGCTGGATGAAGAATCCCGAAGTAAGGCAATTGGAATTTTGACAGAATTGGCAGGAAATAGCCGATTGGTAGGGATTATTTCTCATGTAACGGAGTTAAAGGAACAGATAGACCGAAAATTGGTAGTAAGCAAAAACGAAAAGGGAAGTAAAGCACAGTGGATTTTGGAAAGCTAAGAATCGGGATATTGCAAGGAAAGGCTATCAGATATGGAAGTATATTTTATCCGCCATGGAGCGACCAAGGGAAATACAGAGCACCGCTATGTGGGAAGAACTGACGAAGAAATTCTTCCAAGTGCACGGGAAGAATTACGAAAAACAGGAGAAACACTAGGAATGATGAATCATGTATTTGTCAGTCCTTATGTGCGTTGCATACAAAGCGCAGAGGCACTTTTTGAAAAATCACAGGAGTTTCAAATACAAATGGAAGTAATAAAAGACTTTCGGGAAATGGATTTTGGAGTATTTGAGTATAAGAACTATCAGGAGTTAAATGGGAATCCAGATTACCAAAGGTTTATTGACAGTGGGGGAACGATTGCCTTTCCACAGGGAGAAGAACCAAAAGACTTTAAAGAACGCTGCATAAGAGCCTATGTACAGTGTATGGAAAAAGCAAAGAAGCAAGGCTGGAACAAGGTAGCATTTGTGGTTCATGGGGGAACAATTATGGCAATTTTGGAAAAATATGGACTGCCAAAGAAAAGCTATTTTGACTATCAGGTGGGAAATGGAGAAGGATTTGCAGGGGAAGTGGCAGAAGAAAATCATGTGAAATATTGGAAAATACAAATTGAAAAAAATGTATAAGGAATCAAACAAAAAAATGGGAATGTATAAATGAAAAATACAAATAAAAAGAATTGAATATGTAAAAAAAATCCGTTTTTTCTTATACTGAGGAAAGAAAAATGAATTAGAAGGCATGAAAAGCTTTCTAGTGCGTAAGATAAAACGGAGGGATATATTATGAGTAATTTATCACATGATTTGCAGAGAAAAGCCTTTAGTGTGGCAGTAGACCAAACATTACGTCATGTAAATAAGGATAGGGAAAAGGGACTATTACAAATTTTAGATTTGGCTCAGAAGTTTATGGGAGATAATTTTACCAAAGAATCTTATGAAGGCGCAAAGAAAATGATTCAAAATCCAGATGGAAAGTGGATGCAGTATGTAAACCGACTGCTGAATGAGACAGACCCATATGTTGCAAAAATGACAGCCTTAAATCTTGGATATGAAGCCGCATTCCGTGGCACAAAAGAAATCCGTAAAATGCGAAAAGTACATAAATGTAATATTCCATGGTTAATCTTAATGGACCCTACCAGTGCATGTAACTTAAAATGTACCGGATGCTGGGCTGCGGAATATGGACATAAGCTAAACTTGAGTTTTGAAGATATGGATTTATGTGGAAAATGTGCAGATTATGCCTGTCAGTGGAAAGAAAAAGCTGATGAATTGTGGAAGAAACACCCATATGAGCCAAGAGGATATGTAAATTATAAAGCGCAAAAAGAATCCTAAAAAATGTTGTTAAATACAGAGACAATCAAAGAAGCAGGGTAGAGATAATCTATGTATCGCTTCTTATGATTGTCTTTTTCTATACAAATAGGAGAAAACAGAGTATAATTTATAAAAAAGCAAAAGGAGGAGAACGTGAGATGAAAATAGTTTTTTTGGATGCAAAATCAATTGGAGAGGATATTGATTTATCAGGCTATGAGGCACTTGGAGAAGTTATCAAGTATGACTTTTCTACACCGGAAGAAGCAGCAGAACGTGTAACAGAGGCAGATGTGGTTATTATTAATAAAGTTCCCATTAATGAACAGACAATCGGTGGAGCCTTAAATTTAAAATTAGTTTGTGTAACAGCCACAGGAACGAACAATTTAGATAAGGAATATTTAGAAAAACGTGGTATAGCATGGCGCAATGTGGCAGGGTATTCCACAGAATCCGTAGCACAGCATACCTTTGCCATGCTGTTTTATTTGTTAGAGCATCTTCCTTATTATGATGATTATGTAAAAAGTGAAAAATATATAGGGGATCGTTTGTTTACTCATTTTGACAGGAAATTTTCCCAGCTTGCAGGAATGACATGGGGAATTATCGGACTTGGTGCAATTGGAAGAAGAGTAGCAGATATTGCAAAATGCTTTGGATGTAAGGTGATTTATTATTCTACCTCAGGGAAAAATAGTCAGCCGGGCTATGAAAGAGTAGACTTTGATACACTTTTAACACAGTCAGATATTGTATCCGTACACGCACCGCTGACACCGGAAACAGAAAATTTGATGGACAAGGCAGTATTCGATAAAATGAAGTCTACTTCTATTTTTCTGAATGTGGGAAGAGGTCCGATTGTGGTAGAGGAAGATTTGGCACAGGCACTAGAGCAGGGGAAAATTGCCGCAGCAGGATTAGACGTACTTTGTGTAGAGCCTATGAGCAGTGACAATCCACTACGACGTGTGAAAGACAGTGATAAACTATTGATAACACCACATATTGCATGGGCAAGTGTGGAGGCAAGAACCAGATTGATGGAAATTATTTTAGAACAGATAAAAGAATTTTTTGTGTAAAAAATTCATAGTTTACGCGTGTTTCTCATAGTTACATTAAGTCTAGGCAGGTACAAAGACGCTGAACGGCTTCCGGAATTTTTTCCGGTTCCAAGCCGGAGTAGTTCATGACTAATGTGTGTTCCATCAATTTTTGCGGTTTATAATAGTATTTTGACAGGCAGGCGATATGAAGTCCTGCCTGTTTTGCTTTTTCAATCAGGTCTTCGTCGGACAGTTTCGTGTCAAGCTTCAACAAAAAGTGCAGACCAGCATCTTCTTCCATAATAGTAGAGCGAGAAGCCAAAGGACTGTTCTTAATACAATTTAAAAGAGTATCACGCTGGGTCTTATAAAAATTTCTGGTACGGTTAATATGTTTTTCAAAATATCCCTGACTGATAAAGCGGGCAAGGGTATATTGCTCAAAGTTGGATACCGTACAGGAGTAAAAGCCAAGCTGGCGATAAAAACGTTCTAATAAATGATGTGGAAGCACCATGTAGCTGATACGGATAGTAGAAGCAAGGCTTTTAGAAAAGGTATTAATATAGATAACCTTCTCCATTACATCAATACTTTGCAGAGATGGAATAGGCTTTCCCTGTAAACGAAATTCACAGTCATAATCGTCTTCAATAATGTAGCGGGAAGAAGACTTAGAAGCCCATCCTAACAACTCGTAGCGTCGGCTGATTGGAGTAACGATTCCCGTAGGGTAGTGGTGAGATGGGGAAATATGAATAATATCTGCGCCGCTTTCTTCCAGTGCCGTCAGTTCCACACCGTAGTTGTCTAAAGGAATGTGTTTGCAGTTTGCCTGATGACTGTTGTAAATCTGTGCGATTTTGCGATAACCGGGGTCTTCTACGGCGAAAGTGTTGTCATTTCCTAAAAGCTGTATGAGCAGACCATAGAGATATTCCGTACCTGCGCCAATAATAATCTGTGCAGGGTCTACTTTCATGCCACGAAATTGAAATAAATATTGCGCAATAGCATTGCGAAGCTCCGGAATACCTCCGGAGGGAGGATTGGTCATGAGAGCATCACATTCTTCAGAAATAACTTCACGAATAATTTTTGCCCAAATAGAAAAGGGAAAATTATCAGCAGTGATACTGTTGGAGACAAAGTCTGCAAAATAAGGATTTTGTGTTACCGGAACTTGTGTTATAGGAACTTCTGTAACGGGAAAACGTACAGCAGTAGTGTTTTCCAAAACAGAAGTAGAAATATCTGCCACAAAATACCCCTTTTTGGGAAGAGAATAAATATAACCTTCCGCCATTAATTGCGCATAAGCATTTTCTACGGTAATGGTGCTTATGTTCAGATTCTTTGCAAAATTTCGTTTAGAGGGAAGCTTTTCTCCAATGGTCAAAACCCCGTTTAATATATCGTTTTTTATGCATTTATATAAATGTTCGTAAAGGCTGTCTGAACCTAAATCGGCAAATGAATAGGTAAGCAATGAAAACTCCTTTCCCAATCTGACCATTCTGAATATATTCAAAATGGATATTTTAATAAGGTCACTTTTGATTATAATGAGAAATATGTGAAATGTAAAGAAAATTGAAAGAAAAAGGAGAAACAAAATGGAACAGAAAAGATATGAATTAAATAAAGAATTGGCACAGATGTTAAAAGGTGGCGTTATTATGGATGTTACCACATCGGAACAGGCAAAAATTGCAGAAGAGGCAGGTGCATGTGCGGTTATGGCATTGGAAAGAATTCCGGCAGATATTCGTGCAGCAGGAGGTGTGGCAAGAATGAGTGATCCTGCCATGATAAAAGGGATTCAGGAGGCAGTATCTATTCCGGTTATGGCAAAATGCAGAATCGGACATTTTGCAGAAGCACAGATTTTAGAGGCAATTGAAATTGACTATATTGATGAAAGCGAAGTGCTTTCCCCGGCAGATGATGTTTATCATATTGATAAGACAAAGTTTAAAGTGCCATTTGTTTGTGGTGCAAAAGACCTTGGAGAAGCACTTCGTAGAATTAACGAGGGTGCGTCTATGATTCGTACCAAGGGAGAACCGGGAACCGGTGATGTAGTGCAGGCAGTACGTCACATGAGAATGATGAATCAGGAAATTGCAAGAATCGGTTCTATGCGTGAGGATGAATTATTTGAGGCCGCAAAAGAGCTTCGTGTTCCATTTGCATTGGTGCAGTATGTGCACGATAACAAACGTCTTCCGGTAGTAAACTTTGCAGCAGGTGGAGTTGCAACTCCGGCAGATGCGGCATTAATGATGCAGTTAGGAGCAGAAGGCGTATTTGTAGGTTCCGGTATTTTTAAGTCCGGAAATCCGCAGAAACGTGCACAGGCAATTGTAAAGGCAGTTACCAATTATAACGATTATAAGATACTTGCAGAACTTTCGGAAGATTTGGGAGAGGCAATGGTCGGAATCAATGAGCAAGAGATAGAGCTATTAATGGCAAAACGAGGTGAGTAGGATGAAAATAGCAGTGTTGGCAGTGCAGGGAGCTTTTATTGAACATGAAAAAGTACTGGAAAGTCTGGGGGCAGAGTGTATCGAACTGCGAAAAAAGGAAGATTTAGAGCAGGATTTTGATGGCTTGGTACTTCCCGGAGGAGAAAGTACCGTACAGGGAAAGCTGATAAAAGAACTTGATATGGAAAAAGAGCTGAAAAAGCGCATACAAAGCGGAATCCCAGTACTTGCAACCTGTGCGGGAATGATTCTTTTGGCAGCGGAGATTGACGGGGGAGAATCTGCACACTTAGGACTGCTTCCGGCAGTGGTAAAACGAAATGCCTACGGCAGACAACTGGGAAGTTTTTATACAGAGGCAGAAGTAAAAGGAATTGGAACCGTACCCATGACCTTTATCCGTGCTCCCTATATTGAAAAGGTCATGGGAGACACGGAAGTATTGGCACAGGTAGATGGAAATATTGTAGCAGTAAGAAATAAAAATATATTGGCATTGTCCTTTCATCCGGAGTTGGATGAGGATAAGAGCATCCATGAGTATTTCTTAAACGGACTTAGCTAGGGAATGTATGTTGTATCTATGTTGTAATATCTAATCCGCTATGGTAAGAATTACTTCCCAAGCGTTCTTTGAGAGCAGCGATACACTTCTGTTCTTCATTGGAATGAGGAAAGCAGGAAAAAGCATGGAAAAGCTGTTTTAATACAGAAGCATATTCCTGTTGTGCATTTTCCATCAAATCAAAAAATGACGCAGTAGAAGTGAAAGACTTGTCCCATGGATTATGCCATTTCTTGTGAAGAAGGTTTAAAGGGTCAAGAGAAAAAGTCAGGCTGTCACTTGGTATCATAGAAGATAGCAGGGGATAGCCTAATGTTATGCCCTCAAGTTTGCGTAATAATACCTTTTTTTGACCGGAAGAATCTCTTAAAAACCGAGTGCCAAGCTGCATAGAACGAATGGAGAGGTTTATGGTACTGCGCCAAATGCCAAGTTCCGGATAGGTTTTTGCATAGACATAGTGCAAAAGAGAGGCAATGGTGCGGCGCTGTAAAGGAGTTAGCATAATGGTAGATTCCTGACGGAAACGAGAAGGTGCTTTATGTTTATAAAGCTGTAAAAGCTCGCTGTCAATATCTACTTCCAAGCGCATATGTGCACCGTGATAGCGGGCAGTTTTTTCTTCAAAACGGCTTTTACAATAAATATAAGGGTGACAGTAGGTATCCAATAGATAATGCCCTAAAAACCCTGCAATGTAAGCCTCCGCAATCTTGTGTTCCTCAGAATCCGGAAATAACTTTCTGCTTTCAATGAGATAATGCAGAAATGCTCCGATGCGCTTTTCGTGGGTAATAGCACCGATATTATCTTCATGTATCAGATAAGAAGGAAGAAAGTAAAAGAAAATATCAGGTCCTTGAAGTCCAAGACTGTATGCGGCATGATTTTTGTGAATCCGTTTTTTTATCTCAAACTCATCTAAATGCTTATAAGTGTTTAATCCAAATAAATAATGTGTTGAAAAACCGGGCATATTGTTCATCTCTCTTAATTTTATTAATTTAAAGTGTTCCTAGATTAATTATAGTATATACAAGAAATGGGAAAAAATATAGATGGAATGTAAAAATTAGAAAAAATAAACGAAAAAATGGAAAAACTTGACATAAAAAAAGTAATATGATACCATTTTTTAGGTAAAATAAATCGGAGTAGAGGGGCGAAGGAGTATGGCTAAAAATTTATCTGAACAGGAAAGAAGAGCAGCAGAAAAAGCAGCAAAAGAGCAGAGAAGAAATGTATTGAGAGGACAGATTAGAAATCTTAATACGCAGATAACTACATATGATAATCAGATTAGCAGCCTGGAATCTAAGTTGACGTCGC
>CAYTDI010000024.1:0-35886 GCA_964436595.1 uncultured Eubacterium sp. | reverse complement strand
AAAAAAGAAGCTGTCGCTTCACGAATTTTCATTCGTTAAAGCGACAGCCCCTTTTTGTTCCATCATAGGAAAAGCTTTATTATATTAAATTCTTCCATTTCCAAATACTATAACCAAAATACTTCCTAAAAATATAAACATATCTGATATATTAAACACGATTTTATTCAACCAGTTCCATGGCGTATGGAAGCTAAAGTAATCTACTACGTGTCCTTTTACCATTCGGTCATACATATTACTGGCTCCGCCGCCTAACATCAGACTTAATCCCAAAAGGACTCCGGGATTTCTTTTTTCCCTCAGGAATAAGTACCAGATAATTCCAATGATTAGTATGATTCCCCCGCAAACCCCTCTTAATACCTTTGGACTTTTTTCCATAAAATTTAATGCTGCACCATTATTATAATATTTTTGTATCACGATTTTTCCACGACACACATCACGTTTTTGGTTCTCTTCTATCTTTTTTTCCACCTGTCTCTTCAGAAAAAAATCTCCTGCAAATAATATGGCTACTATGGCAACATATACCATTCTGTTCCCTCCTCTGTTTATCTTACTCGAATATTTTCAAAAGCTTGATATAAATCCAGCTTTCCATACCCCCACTCTCGATTGGGATATATCCTGTCGGAATCCCGCTGTGCTCCACGAATCAGTATATTCTTCATATCTAGATTATTAATTAACGTATTATTTCCTCTTTCCACTGCCCATTCCAGCAACAATGCCACTGCTCCGCTGGTTATTGCTGCTGCCACACTGGTTCCGCTTTTGGTTACAAACTGATTGCGCAGTCCTGCTCCATATATATTTACCCCCGGTGCTGCAAAATCCGGCTTAATCATCCCTGTAACGGTAAATCCTCTGCTGGCATCTATAAAAATACTATTATCACTTACATCATACGCTGTCACTGTCATAACCGTATAGCCATTTGCCGGTGTGGTAATGGTTGTATCCGGATTTGAACGCAGAAAGTACACTTCTCCTGTCAGTAATTCTTCCATTGGAAGCCACATATGATAGCGTTCTGCATACACCGCCTGACGATACACACGAATCGTCCAAATTCCCTGCACCGGTCGGGTAAACCTTATGAAAATAAGCTGGTCTCCTGCTGATATTCTTGCAATCCGATAATCTATGGACACTGTGGTATTTTCAAACAGAAAGGTGTATTCCTTTCCACCGGATAAAATAAATTCTTTTGGTATCCGCTCTCCAGTAGGAGATACAATTTCCACTGCAAAAAGCTGTGGTGCACTTGCCCACATTTCCACAATAAATCCGTCTACGTCAGCCCCTACACTAATTTCAACTTCCTGATATTCTTCTTCCTCTTGTATCTGTCCTGCAAAATGATGTCTCTGATTTCCTTCATTTCCAGCAGCAACTACCACACCTCTTGGTCGCCTTAAGGCTAGTGCTTCTAACACAGACAGTAGAGGATTACTTCCTGTCCCATGACTTCCTGCATTAGAACCAACAGAGGTACACAAAACCAGCGGCATATTCATTCTTTCTGCAAGCTGATTCAAATAAGCAACTCCAGCCATGATGTCGTTTTCCTGATATGCCACCGCATCCTCTGGTATAAAATAAAACTCTCTTAAATACGCCTTTGCTTCCTTGAGTTTTACCATTGCAATCTGTGCATAAGGAGCTGCCCCCGAAAAGTCCTCTTGCGGCAATTCACTTCCCGCTGCTACACTTGCCAAAAATGTTCCATGTCCGTTTGTATCTTTTGATGGCACAATACCCTCCGGTCTTTGACTTTCTAGGGCTTCGTTAATCGTTCCGTTTCGATATTCACTTCCGTAAATAAAACCTTCCGGCGGCGTTCCGCTTCGCTCTGTCTGATCCCAGATAGCTGCAATTCTGCTGCTGCCATCTGCATTTAAAAATACGGGGTTTTGATAATCAATTCCTGTATCAATAAAACCAATTAGTATTCCCTGCCCTTTTAATGACAAAGTGGGATAATTTTGCATACGCAATATCCCACTCGCTTCTAATGCACTCTTATCCATTAATGTAAAACACTTGGGAATGGAAGAATAAGTATAATTGGCAATACTTAACGGCAACAATCCCTCTCGTGCTGCATACACAATTGTATACACATTATTAATTTCCTGTGTGCAATACTCATATATATTTCCTGCTGTTCCACTATAATTCTCTGCTATAAAATCATAGTAATCATTAGAATAGACTATTTCTTCACAGTCCATATATAGAATCCTTCTTTTTTATTAGGATATGACGGATTCTTCTTTTGGTGCTGCTTTGTCTTCTAATTCCATGCAGCCCCGCATGGTAATGATAGGACCGCCTTTATTTTCTATATAATCTTCTGTAATAGTTACAACTCCAATATTGTCATCCTTTGGAATCTCGTACATAATATCCAGCATAAAATCTTCGATAATGGCACGAAGTGCTCTGGCTCCTACATCCTTTTTCTTAGCTTTTCTTGCGATGGCACGAAGTGCTTCCGGCTCAAACTCTAACTTCACTTCATCCATTGCCAACAATTTCTTATACTGTTTAATAATTGCGTTCTTTGGTTCTTCTAAGATTTTTACCAACATATCTTCCGTCAGTGCATCTAAAGAAAAGATAATCGGCAAACGTCCCAAGAACTCGGGAATCATACCGTACTTTCGAATATCCTCTACCGCAACCTCATGGAGCAGATTCTCTTCCTTGTCATATTTATCTTTTAAATCAGCCTGAAATCCCATGGAAGAATGTTTATTCAAACGTTCCTTAATGATTTCTTCCAAATCCGGGAATGCTCCACCGCAGATAAATAAAATGTCTTTGGTGTTTACAGTTACCATAGGTACCATGGCATTCTTGCTGTTCGCTCCTACCGGAACCTCGATTTCCGCTCCCTCTAAAAGCTTTAACATCCCCTGCTGTACACTTTCGCCACTTACATCACGCTGATTAGTATTTTTCTTCTTGGCAATCTTGTCAATTTCATCAATAAAAATAATTCCATGCTCTGCACGTTCTACATCATTATCTGCCGCCGCAAGAAGTTTAGACACTACGCTTTCAATATCATCACCAATATATCCTGCCTCTGTTAATGATGTGGCATCTGCGATTGCCAAAGGTACATCCAAAAGCTTTGCTAATGTCTTAACCATGTAGGTCTTACCACTTCCGGTAGGTCCTATCATTAACAAATTTGACTTTTCAATTTCTACACCATCTAAATTCTCACCGGAAACTCTCTTATAATGATTGTATACCGCAACTGCCATTACTTTCTTTGCTTTTTCCTGTCCTACTACATATTCATCCAGACTTGCTTTTATCTTATGTGGTGCCGGAATGGACTTAATATCTAATACCGGTGCTGTCTTCTTTTCTTCCTTTGGCTTCTTTTTCTTCAATCTCTGACTTTTCGGTACGGAATTTCTATTCTGAATATCGGATAAATTCACCAGACTAATATTCGGCATTCCCGTCATACTGCCGAAATCTCCCATTGGGAATCCTGTATGATTCATGCTGTCAAAGGTCTTTTGCATACAATCTGCACAAATACAAATATTATTCGGAATCTTTATCATTTTGCCTGCTCTGCTCTCCGGTCTGCGGCAAATATAACAAATATCTTCATATTCGTTGTTATCGTTGTTTTCATTGTTTTCCTGATTATCGCTGCTGCTGCTTTCGCTGATATTCACATCATCGTTTGTGTTGTTTTCGTCCTGCAACTGTGTATCGTCAAATTTTTCGTTATCGTTCATTGTGTTCTCCTCTTTTCCTCCGATTCCTATAACAGAATCTTATTTTTATTATAATTCAAGGAGTATTTTTGCACAACTGGTTTTTCAAAGGCTTTCGAAAAATTTTAGATTCTATTTATATTTTGTTTATTGAACGAACAGATTGTATCCACAAAATTTCTGTGTTATCGGATCATAATATACTCCTTGACACATATACTCACCTTGTACCAGTAATAAAATCACATCATTCAATTCTATTATTTGATAAGAATATTCCCCTATATCATCATAGCTACTATTATCACCCATTATCCACATTTCATCTTCTGCTTCTACATTCATATTATCATTAGAAAGCATCTTCTGCAAATTTTCCACCTGTACTGCATAACTTTCTACAAAAAGACTTTTCTTTTCCTTATCTATTATCTTTTGGTCATATGGCGTCTCTAACTTATCTGAGCTCATATAATACTCTAACATCACATTCAGCTCTCCTGAACTTAAATACTCTAACTCTTCTATATTAGACATGACGGTGTATATTTCATTGGAATAGTTATCCAGCATTTCTTTCAGCTTTTCCTTACCCTCTTTCCAGATTTCTGTCTGCCTTGCTCCTTCCTCCCTCGTTTCTATACAGGTAAAATTCAAAATAACAAACTCATCAAAGGCTGCCTTCACCTGATATTGCTTTCCTTGCACTTCCAAGGTATCTTGATAAAAAAATATCAATCCATACTCTGTATCAAACACACGCACATTTTTTAAAATGGTACTTCCCTTTTTCTCATATAGCTTATCGATTGTTTCCCGTTCTACACCACAATGTACCGCTTCCATACTATAAACTTTTTCCTGCAACAGTTTTAAGCGTCCTGCTTCTTCGTCTGTTTTTTCAAAGTTTTCTACTTCGTTCTGTCCATAATAGTTCCACGGGAATAACTGTATATCTTCTTCAATTTTTCCGAAAAACACATTAGAACCGGTATCCTCAAAATTAGCTTTCTGCGGCTTTTCTTCTGTTCCAAGTATGATTTTTCCACCCTTTACAATTCCTAAATATCCCACTCCAAGAATCAATGCCGCACAAAAAAAGGTTAGTAAACACGAACCTGCCTTTTTATTCTTCATTTACGTTTCCCCCTTTCATTCGAATCATGACACAAGTTCCCTGATTCACTTCACTTTCAAACTGCATATTTCCCCCATGTATTTCTACAATCTCTGCACATAAGGCAAGTCCTAATCCTGCTCCGCCCTTTTTCCTGCTCCGTGCCTTGTCCACCATATAAAATGCCTGCGTAATCTTCTCTAATTCTTCCTTGGGAATCCCCATTCCCTCGTCTTCTACCATAATCACAAATTCTTCTTCCGTAAAATACCCATGTACCTGAATTTTTCCACCTTCGTTAGAGGCTTTTATGGCATTATCCACAAGGTTATAAATCAAAGACTTAAACAACTCTCTGTCAACCACCAATTGTCCTGATTCTGCTTCACACACTAACTGCATTCTTTGTTTTCGTACCACTACCTTGAGTGCTGCTCCTATTTCTTCAAATAATGTGTGCATATCCTCTGACTGCCACTCCATATTGGCTTCTCCTACGGTAATTAGCTCCATTAATTTTCCGGATAAGGTACGCATTCTTGCAGCCTCTTCTTTTATAATTCCTGCATATTCGATTCTTCCCTCTTCAGAAATATCCTTTTTTATCTGTAACAGGTCTGCAAACCCAAGAATTGAGGTAAGGGGTGTCTTCATTTCATGGGCAAGATTGTCAATAAACTGCTTTCGATTTTCTGCAACGTCCTCTAACGCTTTTACATTTTTCTCTACTGCCGCTGCCATAGTATTCATATTATGGGCAAGCTCTGCCAACTCATTGCTTCCTTTTTCCGGTATGCGCTTTTCATACTCTCCCTGTGCAATGGCTTTCGTTCCCTCATTCATTTTCTGCAATGGAAGCAATAACCATTTTACTACAATCAGAAGAATCACAGATATTCCTACTGCACACCCCATACTAATCATTTGAATTCGCTTGAGCATATCTTGGTGAATCTCCATTACATCGGAAATATCCTGTACTGTAATCAGATAATAATTCGCTCCTTCTATACGTTCTAAGGATGCTGTATACATCTTTTTTTCCTTTGCCTGCATACAGGTATCTTTTTCTTTTTTTACCAAATCCAACAATTCTTTTGGTATGTCTGTTTTTTTATCGGCACATATCTCTTTCTGATTCTCATCTAAAAAAATGGTACTGCCGGCTGCATCTTCGTCCATCACTTCCTGCATGGACTTTTCCACCAATTCACTCTCTAGTACCACCGCATTTTGCTTTAAACGCTCTGTGACAATCATGCTTTTAAAACTGGAACAAAAAAATTCATGTTCGCTATATACACTTTGTTTCTTCTGATTCATTGCCAGTGAATAACTATTTTCCAATAACAAAATACTGGTCACACCTACTGCAAGCATCACCAGTATTAATGTATAGAGAAAAATCTTTTGCCAAAGTTTCATTCCCTACTCCTTTATACTTTCCAGACGATATCCGAGCTTTGGAATCGTCACTAATTTGTCTTTTAGATTCAATTTTTTTCGAAGCTGCTGAATATGAATATCTATGGTTCTTGTCTCTCCTTCGTATTCATATCCCCATACGGCAGTCAACAGACGTTCTCTGGATATTGCTACATCCTTATGCTGTATAAAAAATACCAATACCTCAAATTCTTTCGGTGTCAAATATACATCCTGTTCCTGATATTTACAGGTATGTTCTTCTACATTTACGGATATTACTCCATAATGATAGACATTTTCCGACTTTTTCACCCGCCGCAGAATTACTTCTATTCGTGCTAACAGCTCCATTGCTTCAAAGGGTTTTACAATATAATCCTCTGCACCTAAGCGAAGTCCCCGCACCTTATCTGTTAACTCCTGCTTTGCCGTAATGAAAATGACCGGTGTCTCCGTATTGGTTCGATTTCTCATAATTTCAAAACCACTCATATCCGGCAACATCACATCTAATAACACTAAATCGTACTTTTCGTTTTCCATTTTTTCAAAGGCTTCTTTTCCGTTATCACATACGGTTCCCTGATAACCTCCTATGGCAACTGTCGCTTCTATTAATTTTGCTATATTTGCATCATCTTCTACTATTAATATCTGTATCACGCTATTCACCTTTTCCTGTTTACTCCCATAAATTATAGCAATTTCTTTTACGAAAATATGCAAAAAGTTGTAAGAAAATTGTAAAAATGACAATCCCTATAAAACTTCCCACAGCATCTACGCACACATCAAAAATTCTACCGCTTCTTCCCGGCACGAACAGTTGATGAATCTCATCTGTGATTGCATACAAAATACAAAACCCCCAACCCCACAGCCAGTATTGTTTGAGCTTTTTCCCATAACAGCGTATATGTGTCAGTACTAAGATTGCCAACAGTGCATATTCTGCCATATGCCCTGATTTTCGTATGAGAAACTGCATCCCTTCTACTTGTTCTTCTATTTTTTCTTTGCTCTTTTCCTGCTGGTGTAACTGGTTTTGTTTTTCTGCTATGCCAAATCCGATAAAACGACTGATACCGGAGGATTGGGTTCCATTCTGAGCTGAAAAACAAAATATCACAATCATCCATAATATTAATATCAAAAATGTAATTTTCTTTTTCATCATAATTTTCCTCTTAGACAACAAAATGTGCTTCGCACACTCTCACGACCTAGTTTCTGATACAGCACACCTTTTGTTCCGCGCGCGAGCAGTGCCATTTATGGCTATCTTCTATTCTGCGAGCTGCGCATCTTTTGCGGAGCATTTTTATATCATAGAAAATTCATGCACTTTCATACTTTAACATAACACGATATTTCCTATGATATAAAAATAGCACAGAAAAGGAGGATAAGCAAATGCCTATCCTCTTTATGTAAAAAACTTCTATTCTACATTTTTTAATGCTTCATCCATTGGAATCTTCTGTATCTTTCTAAACTGCAATAATGCAACTGCCAAGTATGCCGCCATACTCATAACAAACATTTCCACATACACCTTAGGCGCAATATACAGTGTCAGCCAGCCACTATAATCCATCATCATCACTCGATAGATTCCATCTATTACTACTGTGGAAATCCACATACCAAAAATCAAGGATATGACTACTACCCATGTAGTTGCTAACAGATACAGTCGTGCTACTTCTCTGTTTTCATAACCAAGTATTTTTACCATGGAAATAGAATTGGTGTTTTTCTCTAAAATTAACTTTGTTAGAAGATAAATCAACAATGCTGACAATGCTACCGCAAAGATATTTACCAGATAAAACATTTTTCCCATGGAAACATCTAACTGTCTGGAAACCTTAGTCAAATCGTCTTGGGTGATACAAGTAGCTACATATTCTTTTTTCAAATCTTTTAATTCTGTATCTGAAAAATATCCGTTAAAATATCCTTCTTCTTTGTCAAAAGTTTCACAAAATTGTTTTTCCGGCATAAATACTGCTAAAGCTGATGGATATTCCACAATCTTCTTTATCTGGAAACCATACATTTTATTGCCATATGCCTCACGAAGTACAATGGTGTCTCCTTTTTTCAACTGATACTTTTCAGCATAACCATCGGAAATACAGATTCCGTTTGATGGTAATTTCCATTCTACATATTCACTGTCTTTCTGTACTCCATATACACTGATTTCTTCCCCTTCTTTGTCACCATTGACGATCTTTAAAGACACTACACAATATTTTTCTGCTTCCTCATCTTCTATTTCTACCGGTGCTTTCAAAACATACTGATAGTCTGCCAGCATATTTGTTACCACTTCCTCCTGATAATGGGATAAAAGAGGTGACATCATCATACCGAATAAGAACAAAATATTTGCAAATACAATTCCAATCACTAATGTTATATAACTAGAACGATTCTGTATCACAATTCGCAGGCGGAATCTGGTAAAGAACTTCATATGTGGAAGTTTTACTGCTTTTTTCTTTTTCTGACTGCTCAAATCTCTTCGGATGAATCGGAGAGGAGACAGTTTTAACCGATGTGCCAAGGAAACTAAATTTGTAATCAACATAATAATCATTGGAATGATTGTGGTCAAAATAAACGCTTCACTGTTCCATATGGTTTTATAAGTTGGAAGACTATAACTTCCATAATACATATTTGCCACCATATCCTTAAATACGGTATAGCCTAAAATATTTCCTATTATGGCTGCAAGGAGTGTTACCAACATGGGAATTGCAAGATAGTGTCTTATCATTTCTCCTCTGGTATACCCTGATGCACGCAAGGTTCCGATTACCGTTGCTTCTTTTGCAATGGTATGATTGATAGTTACTGCAAATACGAATGCCAGTATCACGATTAGGATGTATAATAACACAATCATCATTGCTTTATCTCCCCCCATATCATCTCCGGTAAAGTTAATTGACTGATTCGTATAACGGGGCACATATTTTTCAATGGTGGCTTGCTGTGCTAACACTTTCATAAAATCATCAGAAGTCTCTTTTTCCTGAATCTCACTTTTTGGTTCTTTTTCGTATTTCCATGCATAATTGTAATAGATTCTGCTATCCTCGAAACTGTCAAATCCCTCATCCGTCATAATAGCTACACCGAATTTCACAGCATCAAACATCAAATCACTATTATCGGAAAATAATGCGCTGTAATCTGAAAGTGCTACCAAACCGCTAATCTCTAACTTTTTCCCACCTACTGTAATGTTATCTCCGGTCTTTAAGTTGTTATTATCCGCATACATACGGTCTATGGCAATTTCGTTTTCACTCTTTGGCAGCTTTCCATCCATAACACATACTTTATTCACGTCTGTACGTTTTTCAAAAATACGAAGGGTACTGTCTTTTTTTCCACTTCCATCTACATCTGTATCTTCTTCAAGGTAAAACTGCGGATAAATGGTCACGTCTTCCTTTTCTAATTGTGTCAGGGTGTCTTCCTCTGCTTTCTCTTCCAAAACAAAGTGTCCATTTTCAATATTATATTTTTCAAAGCTCTCATCATATGCCTGAATCATACTGTTTCCTGCCACTAAAAAGCCGGAAACAAAACCAATGGTTGCTGTCATAAACAGGAAAATTGCCAAGTATTTTGCAAACTCTCCTTTAAATTCTCGAGGCAGTCTTTTATTTAATGGATTTTTCATTTTACCACCACCTTTACCAATCTAATTCACTTGCCGGAATCTTAGATTCATTTCGATAATCCTTGCGAATCTGTCCGTCACGCAGCTTAATTACACGGTCTGCCATATTCTTAATAGCATCGTTATGTGTTACCATAATAACGGTATTGCCATATTTTTGGTTTACTTCTTCAATCAATTTTAAAATTTCTTTTGACGTATTATAATCCAAAGCTCCTGTTGGTTCGTCACATAGAAGAATATCCGGATTTTTCACAATGGCACGTCCTATGGCAGTTCTTTGCTGCTGTCCACCGGATAACTGATTTGGTAATTTATGTCTGTGTTCATATAATCCTAAGGTCTTCAGCAAATCGTCAATTTCCAGTGGCTTATCACTTAAATATGCCCCCACTTCAATATTTTCTTTCACATTGAGATTTGGAATCAGATTGTACATCTGAAATACATATCCTAAATGTTTTCTGCGGTATCTTGTCAATACCTTTTCTTTCATATCCACTGTTTTTTCCCCATTAATAGCAACATATCCACTATCTGCTGCATCAATTCCTCCAATTACATTCAGCAGTGTGGATTTTCCAGAACCGGATGGTCCTAACAATACACAAATTTCTCCACGCTCAATAGAAAAACTGATTCCCTTTAAAACCTCTACACGGTTGGAATCATTTCCGTAACTTTTCTTTAAATCATTAATTTCTAAAAACATACCTATCCCTTCCTTCGCAGTTTATTTTATATGAATATCTGTTCATATGTTTATTTAATCACTCTTTTCTTGTATTGTCAATAGTTAGTTATGCCTAACTTATCAACCCACTAAATATACTACAAATATCCATAAAATGGAAGAAAGTAATTGATAATATTTATCACTTGTTTTTTATAAATCTTGTTATAGTTATAAGCTATAACCTTTCAAAAGAATTTTATGATTTACAACTGTCGTATTTTGTGATATAACAGTCTTGTTCTAAAATATTATTATTTTTGATTAGCAGAGTAGAATCTTGTGCGTTAAGTGCTGAGTGAACAGGGAGTTGTCACCCGGACGAAAGGCTGATGCCTGCGGTACAAAGTTCGCATCCCGCTGCTGCATATAGGCTGTCTGTGTCTCCTTTATGTAGTTATTGGAAAACTGCTATGAAGGAGGTTTTTTATTATGAAAAAGATATTACAACTCTACAAAGCATCTTTACAAGAGCTTTCTGTTACTAAAAACATTGTATTTTGCGGTCTTATGGCTGCCCTTGCAATCGTACTTGGTATGGTAGCAACCATTTCCATCGGACAGTACATACGAATCGGATTTTCCGGTCTTCCTAACCGCATGGTAGACTTTCTCTTTGGTCCTGTGGTGGGCTGTCTCTTTGGCGGTGCATTGGATATCCTTAAATATTTTCTAAAACCAACCGGACCGTACTTCTTTGGCTTTACTTTAAATGCCATGCTTTCCGGTGTGATTTACGGAAGTATTCTGTATCGTAAACCTTTAAGTTGGAAACGAGTTATTTTTTCCGAGTTTTTGGTAAAACTTTTCATAAATTGCATCTTAGGAACCTACTGGTTATCCATGTTATATGGAAATGCATTTTTAGTTCTTCTTCCGGCAAGACTTTTTAAAAATGTCATTATGCTTCCATTTGATTGTATTATTTTGTATTTTACATTGAACTATGTGGGACAAGCTGCAAAACAGTTTGGATTTGTGAGAAATAAAATAACTGCTTAATGAGAATACACTTTTTATATCATAGGAAAATCAACACTTTTACGCATTAACCTTTCCCATAAAATAACTATGCGGATACCAAAGATAAGACACAGATTGGTATCCGCTATTTCTATAATAACTCTTTTAATATCTTGTTTACCATTCCGGGATTTGCTTTTCCTTTCATGGCTTTCATGATCTGACCTACCAAAAAGCCGATTGCTTTTTCCTTACCGTTACGATAATCCTCTACGGACTGTGGATTATCCTTGATAATTTTCTCAATTGTTTCACGAAGAGCACCCTCGTCATTGACTGTTTTTAATCCTTTTTCTTCTACATATTTATCTGGATTAATATCTTCAACAAATACTTTTTCAAATACATCCTTTGCCACGGAACTATTTATCGTTCCTGCTTCTGTCAACTCGATAACTTTGGCTAAGTTGATTGGCGAGAACTTAATATCTTCTGCATCCATATCATGCTCCTTTAACAGTCGCATGGTTTCTCCCATCAACCAGTTAGATACCTTTTTCGGTTTCTTGCAAAGCTCTGTGGTCGCTTCAAACACATCTGCTAATTTTTTTACCGATGTAAGAATCTGGGCATCATATTCCGGTAATCCAAATTCTTCCTGATAACGTTTTAATTTTTCATCCCGAAGCTCCGGTTGATTGTCCTTTACCTGCTGCAGCCATTCGTCACTGATTATAATCGGTACTAAATCAGGTTCGGGGAAATAACGGTAATCCTGTGCATCTTCCTTAGAACGCATTGCATAAGAATATCCCTGTTCGTCATTCCAACGTCTTGTTTCCTGAACTACTTTTTCTCCTGATTCAATTAAGTCAATCTGACGTGCGGTTTCGGCTTCAATTGCTCTTGCGATTGCTTTAAAAGAACCGATATTTTTCATCTCTGTGCGAGTACCAAATTCTTTTGCTCCTACTTCCCGTACAGACAGATTCACATCTGCTCTCATCGAGCCTTCCTGCATCTTACAGTCAGACGCACCCAAATACTGAATAATCATTTTCAGCTTATCCAGATATGCAATTACTTCTTCTGCAGAACGCATATCCGGTTCAGACACAATTTCAATTAATGGCACACCGGAACGGTTATAGTCTACCAACGACACTTCTTCCCAATCGTCATGTACCAATTTTCCTGCATCTTCTTCCATGTGAATCTCATGGATACCTATGGTCTTTTTTCCGTTTTCTGTCTCGATTTCAATACCACCATCATGGCAGATTGGTAAATACAACTGAGATATCTGATAGTTCTGTGGATTGTCCGGATAAAAATAATTCTTTCGGTCAAATTTACTATATTGATTAATCTGACAATTGGTTGCTGCTCCCACTGCCATGGCATATTCTACTACCTGTTTATTTAATACCGGAAGAGACCCCGGCATACCGGTACATACCGGACAGGTATGGGTATTTGGAGCACTTCCGAATGCGGTAGAACAAGAGCAGAAGATTTTTGTCTTAGTCGCTAATTCCACATGAACTTCTAATCCGATGACGGTTTCATACTGTTTACTCATAATCTTCTCTCCTTTCTAATCCTGTGCCACCGGACTATGCTGGTAGTTTCTGGTCTGTTCATAAGCATAAGCTGCACGAATAATATTTTTTTCTTTAAAACAGTCACCAATTAACTGAAGTCCGATTGGCAGTCCCTTTGCATCCAGTCCACATGGTAAACTGATTCCCGGAAGTCCTGCCAGATTTACGGAAACAGTGTATACATCTCCTAAATACATCTTTAAAGGATCACTTAAGGATTCTCCCAATTTTGGTGCTGTGGTTGGTGCTGCCGGTCCTAAAATAACATCATATTTTTCAAATGCCTTATCAAATGCCTGCTTTATCAATGCCTTGGTACGCAAAGCCTTTAAATAATATGCATCATAATATCCTGAACTTAGTACGAAAGAACCTAACATAATACGGCGTTTTACCTCTGGTCCAAATCCCTCGGAACGGGACTTTTTGTACATATTATGAAGTCCTGCGTACTCCTTGGTACGATAACCGTATTTTACACCGTCAAATCGTGCCAAATTAGAGCTTGCTTCTGCTGCGGCAATAACGTAATACGCAGGAATTGCATACTCTACCAAACTTAAATCAAATTCCTCTACAATAGCCCCTTTTTCTTCTAAGGTCTTTGCTGCTGCAAAAATAGCTGATTTTACCTCTGGGTCTAATCCCTCTCCTAAGTAATCTCTTGGAATCCCTATTTTCATACCCTTTACATCATCCACCAATGCGGAAGTAAAGTCTGTATCTTCTCTTTTTACGGAAGTAGAGTCTTTCTTATCATAGGAAGTAATTGCTTCTAATATGGCAGCACAGTCTGTTACGTCCTTTGCAACCGGTCCAATCTGGTCTAAGGATGAACCATAAGCAATCAATCCATAACGGGAAACTGTTCCATAGGTCGGCTTAATTCCTGTTACTCCGCAAAAGGAACTAGGCTGCCGAATAGAACCACCGGTATCAGAGCCTAATGCATAAAAACATTCTTCTGCGGCTACTGCTGCACAGCTTCCTCCTGAAGAACCACCAGGTACATATTCTGTGTTCCATGGATTCTTAGTAACTCCATAGGCAGAAGTCTCTGTGGTACTTCCCATGGCAAATTCATCCATGTTGGTCTTTCCCAAAATGACTGCCCCTGCCTTTTCTAAATTAAGCACTGCTTCTGCTGTATAAGTTGGAATAAAATTATATAAAATCTTGGAACTGCAGGTAGTGCGTATTCCCTTGGTACATATATTATCTTTAATTGCTACCGGAACGCCTGCAAGTGGTCCTGTGAGTGTTCCATCATCAATCAGTTTTTGCACCTCTTTTGCGCGGTTCATTGCCCCTTCTTCATCTATGGTTACAAAGCTGTGAACCTTTTCTTCCTTTGCCTGAATGGCATCTAATGCTGCACGGGCAGCCTCTTCTACTGTTACTTCACCAGCCTTGATTTTCTTGCCTAATTCCACAGCCGTTAATTCTAAAAGCTTCATATTAATAATGCCTCCTCTATTACTCTACGGTCTTTGGTACAACAAATGCCCGCTCTCTTCTCTCCGGTGCATTGGCAAGTGTCTCCTCTCCACCGTCTCCATTTTCTACTACATCTTCCCTGAATACATTTTTCACTGGGAAAATATGTGACATTGGTTCTACCTTGGAGGTATCTAATTCATTTAATTTATCAATATAATCGAGCATACTTTCCATGTCTTTTTTTGCTGCCTGCTTTTCTTCTTCTGACAGCTCTAACTTGGCAAGGATGCCTACATATTCCATGGTTTCATCTGAAATTATATTTGCCATCTTTCTTCCTCCTCTAAGGCTTTTAATCTCTTACTTTAATGTGTACTTCTCGCAACTGCTGTTCAGTTACTTCATTCGGTGCTCCGCACATTAAGTCCTGCGCATTTCCGTTCATTGGGAAAGCAATGACTTCACGAATATTTTCTTCATTTCTAAGAAGCATAATCATACGGTCAACCCCCGGTGCCATTCCTGCGTGTGGTGGTGCTCCAAACTGGAACGCATTGTATAATGCTCCAAATTTATTTTTCAACACTTCTTTGTCATAACCTGCGATTTCAAATGCTTTTTCCATAATCTGCATATCATGGTTACGAACTGCTCCGGAAGACAACTCAATACCGTTACATACAATATCATACTGATAAGCTAAAATGCTCAATGGGTCTTCCTTTTCCAATGCTTCTAAACCACCCTGCGGCATGGAGAATGGATTGTGAGTAAATCCGATTTTTTTTGTTTCCGGGTCACGTTCAAACATTGGAAAATCATTTACATAACAGAAACGATATGCATTTTTCTCTATTAAATCTAACTTTTCTCCTAATTCATTTCGAATCATACCTGCATAATATGCTGCACGTTCTTCCTTATCTGCCATGAAGAAAATGGTATCTCCTACTTCTAATCCGGTAAGTATGCGAAACTCTTCCTTTAATTCTGCCGGAATAAACTTGTCAATCGGTCCTTTGCAGCTTCCATCTTCTAACACTTCCAAGTAACCCAGTCCACCCATACCAATTCCGGTAGCGAACTTTAAAAGTTTTTCATGGAATCCCTTAGACATCTCTGCATGAACCCTGATAGCTCTTACTGTCTTTCCGATAAACGGCTTAAAGGTACATTTCTGAAAGAAATCTGTAACATCCATAATACGAAGTGGATTTCTTAAATCCGGCTTATCAGAACCAAATTCTAACATTGCCTGCTTGTAGCTGATAACGGGGTATGGTGCTTTTGTTACAACACTTCCCTCCGGTGCAAATTTTTCAAAGGTTGCGGATAAGACTTCTTCTCCTACTTTGAATACATCTTCCTGTGTAGCAAAACTCATTTCAAAATCTAACTGATAAAATTCTCCCGGTGAACGGTCTGCTCTGGCATCTTCATCACGAAAACACGGCGCAATCTGAAAATATTTGTCAAATCCAGATACCATTAACAACTGCTTATATTGCTGTGGTGCCTGTGGCAATGCGTAAAATTTTCCTTTGTATTTTCGTGATGGCACAATATAGTCTCTCGCTCCCTCCGGTGAAGAAGCGCAAAGGATTGGTGTCTGTACCTCTAAGAATCCCATTTCTGTCATTTTCTCTCTCAAATAGGTGATTACCTTGGAACGAAAAATGATATTGTCCTTTACCTTTTGATTTCTAAGGTCTAAATAACGATATTTTAAACGAATATCCTCTCTTACTTCCTTGCTTGTCATAACCTCAAATGGAAGCTGTGTATATACCTCTCCTAAAATCTGAATCTCTTTTGCCTCTAATTCAATCGTTCCGGTAGGAATCTTTGGATTGTAAGTTTCTTCATCTCTTTTTTCAATTATTCCTTCAATAGAAAGTGCCTGCTCCTTGCGGATTCCTTCTAACAGCTTACTATCACGAATAACCACCTGCATGACTGCATACATATCTCTCAAATCAATAAAAGATACACCGCCGTGGTCACGGATATTTTCTACCCATCCTGCTACCCGGATTGTCTTTCCAATGTCGCTTTCGCTTACCTGATTCAATGTTACATCTCTGTAAATGTTGCTCATGTTCTTCTACTCCTTTTCTTCATTCCGGAGCATATAAAAAACCCCGGAATACTAATTTGTATTCCGGGGCGAATAATTCTGATTATCCGCGGTACCACCCGCATTGAAAAGTGTCTGCAGCCACTTTCCCTCTCTTTGTGCGTAACGTGCACTGACGTACTGACCTACTGAAGTTCAACCAGTCTGCTCCAGAGTGTTCCCTTTACTTTCTCTTCCAAGTGGTGCTCTCAGTCGGTGACACCTCATTCCTGTCGGCTTCTAATAGTAAGAGTCTCCTTCAACGCTTTACTTTGTTAACATTTTTTTGTTGTTGACTATAATAGCACGGTTTTTTTATTTTTGCAAGAAGTTTTTGAAAAATTTATGTTCGCTAATTTAACGCATCATATCCGCTTTCTTTGGTACGGATTTTCATAGCAGTACGCATTTCATAACTGAAAATTTTTCCATCTCCAACCTCTCCGGTAAATGCTGCCTTTTGAATTGCTTCGATAACTTTCTTCTCCCATTCTTCGGAAGATACTACAATTTCAAACTTAATCTTTGGCTGCATCACTACATCGACCTCAGTTCCACGCACCAGTTTTTTGTATCCACGCTGAGCGCCACACCCCATCACCTGTGAAACAGTGATACCGTTTACATCTATGGCGTTTAATGCTTCTTTTACATCTTCAAATACTTCTTCACGCACAATTGCTTCTACTTTTATCATCATATCAACTTTTTTCCTTTCCAAATATTTTCTATGAATCCAGTCCATTGAAGGTTGGATATGCACTTTCACCATGCTCTGAAATATCCAGGCCAATCTTTTCTTCTTTATCACTTACACGAAGAGGAGTAATCAGCTTAACCAATCCAAGGCAAATAAATGTTCCAACAACAGCTACCGCTATGGTAACTAAGATTCCAATTACCTGTGCTAAGAATAAACGATATTCTCCATAAATCAGACCATCCCAACGTGCAACGCTGTTAATAGAGCTTTTTGCAAAAATTCCGGTTGCAATTCCGCCCCATACACCACCGATTCCATGGCATCCAAATGCATCCAACGCATCATCTATTTTCATTTTTCCCTTTAAAAATGAGATGGTAAAACAGCAAATCGGACTTACCAAACCTCCAATAATGATTGCTGACCAAATAGGCACAAATCCTGCGCCCGGTGTAATGGCAACCAAGCCTACCACAAGACCGGTAGAAGCTCCTACTAACGTAGGTTTTCCATCTTTTAACACATCTATGAACATCCAAGATAACATAGCGCTTGCACTTGCTAATGCAGTAGTCATAAATGCATGAGCTGCTAAGCCGTTTGCTGCCAAAGCACTTCCTGCATTAAATCCAAACCATCCAAACCACAAAATAAATGCTCCTAATGCTACGAATGGTATATTATGTACACGATATGCGGTGTGTTCATATCCTCTTCTTTTTCCAAGTACAATTGAAAATACCAATGCACTGACACCGGAACTGATATGTACTACATTTCCTCCCGCAAAGTCTACGGAACCGATTTCTGCTAAAAATCCTCCCTGTCCCCATACCATATGTGCCATCGGATAGTATACCACAATGGACCAGAACAGAATAAAGAAAAACAATGCTTTAAACTTTACCCTTCCTACTAAAGAACCTGTAATTAATGCCGGTGTTATCATAGCAAACATCATTTGAAATACTACGAATACCAAGTGGGGAATTGTTTCTGCATAAGGACCTGCCTCATTCATTGCAATTCCCTCTAAACCCAACCATCGGAAATCTCCAATCACGCCTCCATGATTGCCCCCAAAGGAAAGGGAATATCCAAAAAGAACCCACATAACGACAGATAGTCCCATAATCGCCGTACATGCCATCATAGTGTTTACTACATTCTTTCTTCGTACCAGTCCTCCATAAAAAAATGCCAAACCTGGTGTCATAAAAAACACCAATGCTGCACAAATCAGTATAAATCCAGTATCTCCTGTGTTCATAATGTTCTCCTCCATTTCTTTATTTTTTATAACGCAAAAAAGGTGTCAACAGAATATTTCTATTCTCTTGACACCTTTGTCGTCTGTTATAATATCAGACTTTATTAACTAATGCAAGCATTTTTTTATACTTTTTTACCATTATTTTTCGTTTTTTTAATGCATTTTCTACTTATTTCGTTCTATTTTTAGATACTATTTTACTTTTTTCTGCACATTCTATATAATAAATATACAATAATTGTTTCAGAAAGGGTTTATGATTATGTCTACTTTAAAAACTCCTCAAATTGCAAAAAATGTTTTTATTGCAGAGGGCGCTATTATTCGTGGAAATGTAACGATTCAGGAACATTCCAGCGTTTGGTTTCATGCCGTAGTGCGTGCTGAAACTGCAAATATTTTCATTGGAAAAAATACAAATATACAAGATAACTGTACCCTGCATGTAGATACCGGTGCCGACATTCATATTGGTGACCAAGTAACTGTTGGACATGGTGCTATTGTCCACGGTTGTACAATTGGTGACAATACACTAATCGGTATGGGTGCTATCATTTTAAATCACGCTGTCATTGGAAAAAACTGTATTATCGGTGCCGGCACTCTTATTACGCAAAATACGGTTATTCCTGATAACTCTTTAGTTATGGGAAGCCCCGGAAAAGTAAAACGTGTTTTAACTGCTGAAGAAATTGAAGATATCAGCCGCAATGCCGCTCATTATGTAGAAGAGGCTGAACAATACAAGTGTGCTTCGCATACTCCTGCGACCTAGTTTCTGATGTAACACATCTTTTGTTCCGCATCCCTGCTCAGAGAACTACTTTATAGGAAATTGTAGGGAAATTTCCTATAAAGTAAAAAACAAGATTAGGGCTTTTAGTATGATTTTATATTCCTTTATCCGCTTTATGATTTCTTCTTGATATGTTCTAACAGTCCTTCACAGCCTGCTACTACATCTTCGTATGTTTTATCAAAATCTCCTGTATACCATGGGTCTGCTACATCTCTCGAATGGTCTGTATAATCCAAAAGCAGACTTATCTTGTGCTCCGTATCTTCTCCTACAATTCGGAGCATATTTTTATAGTTCCAGCTATCCATACCTATGATGTAATCGTATTTTTCATAATCACTTCGTTCCATGCGCACGGCATATTTTCCCACTGTGGATATGCCGTGTTCCGCTAATTTGGCTCTGGTTCCACGATGAACCGGATTTCCGATTTCTTCCATACTGGTAGCTGCCGAAGCGATGTAAAATTCATCAACAATTCCCTGTTTTTCTACCATATCTTTTAAAACAAATTCTGCCATAGGGGAACGGCAGATGTTGCCGTGGCAGATGAAAAGTACCTTTATCATTTTAATTTTCCTCCTAAAATGCCTCGTTTTGCCCTATTTTACGCACTTTTTGAGATTTCTTCAAGTCCTACAGTTTTCTGAAATCTGTAGCAAAAGTGGCAAATCACGGCAATTTGAGACCAAGTGTAGTAGTCTTAAGTAGTCAATTGGTAGTCAGTTTAGGGGGTGCAGACTACTCCGGTTTTTGAACCTTTTAACGATAGAAAAGGAAAGGGGGTGCAAAACTGAAGTTCTAATTATTACTGGCACATTAATGCTTATTTTTTCTAAACTCATTCAACATTCTTCTAAGAATCTGTATATTTTTATATTCTTCACGAAATGCATCCATATTATATCCTGGCAACTGCTCCATATAAGGAATCCATATATCTTTTGCAAATTTTTCTTTTCTATCCCATTTTTTTCTGACATAGTTTCTGAACTGCTGATGTTCCGTCTCATTCTCAAAGATCAAGATGCAATCTTCATATTCATTATGAGCATGCCGCGCTTCATCACCATCATCTACATAATAGAATTCATGAACCAAGTGATTTAATTTTCCTTTTATCATATAGCGATACGGTACATCCCAGTGATGATACTCCGTAAGTGATATACCGTCCCTATCCGGCGTTGCTGTAAAATACCTACCACCATCAAGAATCACACCGCCAAGTTCTGCAAGAACGGTCTGGTGATAGCAAATTTTTATTTCACTCCAATGAGGTCTTGGATCAGTTTGCGCAAACAGATAATATTCATAACCATCCCTTCCATCTTCTGGTTCATAGGTATGATCAATCGTAAATTCCGGAGCATACTTATAGTATTTCTTATCTTCGCTTGATGGACTATTTTCCCAATGTTCAGGATGTTTTAAATATAATTTTACCTTTTCAATGGGAGAAAGCAGCATTCCAAATCTTTTCTTCCAAAGATATTCAACATGATGAAAATCTGCTGATTTATCAGTTGGCGTATTACTGTCTTGAAGTCTTACATAAATATTATTAGCAAATATCCCCTTATACTTCTCTTTTAAAAAAAACGGAGTATTTGTACTATTGTGAATCACAATAACATCTACTAACCCACTAGCCAACTGTACCTGCTCTACAGTCACAACTGGTCGAAAATCGCCCGCAAATTTCTTACCTCTGATAAAATCCGTGAGCATCTGCGTATTCCTGCGATTAGTATCCTGTGTAATATCTTGAATGGTATAATCTCTTTCTTCATCGACACCAATAATAATATAAGCATCTCTATCCACCAAGTTATTGGCCATACAGATGATATCAATAAGCATATCACCGTCCTTATTGTCACCATACCATTCTCGCTTGAAATCCCAGTAAGGACCTTCCTGATGCATAGTTATTAGCATTTCTACTTCATCTATTAATTTCAAAAAATCACCTACTTTCACCTATCCCAAAAGTTATCACTTTTTAGGAAATATACTTCGAACTTTCTTGAAATACCTGTAATTCCAAAAACACTTTTCAAACGCTTAAAGTCATCTTCACTATGATAATAAACCATCCATTTTGTTTCTGGACGAACTTCATGCTGAATTCTATCAAGGTAAGGAACATCAACATCTCCAAAAGACAATCCCAAGCACACAACCTGATTTACATTCCACAAGACAGAAAAAAAGTCATCGTTCTCACTTATTATTACATCAGTATCTTTATACATTGACTCACAAAAATCGGCCGTTGCATTACAGATACTTTCGTACCATTCAACATATTCTTCCTGCGCCTCTTTTGCTTTCCTACGATATGAATCAATAATATACTTATTTCCATGTCCCATAATAGGCGCTATATCACAACATGACGGAACTCCACCATGTGGGTGGAATACATAACTAATACCATAAGCACTTTCAAGAGTATCCGTATAATTAAAACTCATAAACAAGTCGTTTTTATTATTAATGAGATTATCTTTTTTGCAAGTAACCTTGAATGTATCAATAGTTTGTAGCCATTCTAGAACATACATCTGAAGTTTATCAACAAATCCATACTGTTCTCTCCAATATTCATCCATAGTATCAATAATACCTTCTGCCGGCATTGTATCTATCATTGAATATGCAGAATCATACATTCCTTCCACATCCGGATGCCCAATTCGCTCTTCGAAACTCCACCATAAATCATCTATGACTCTCTTGTCCCATCTTTCTTGAGCCTCTTTCGTATGCCAAGGCTCTGTATCATCTAATGGTTGAATATAATACATACTTTCAAAAGTAGTCAAAAATGACTCATGGTTCTCTTTTAAAAATTCTCTAAAAACAGCATATGGCGTTTTAATTCCATGGGCTATATCAAAGCCATTGCCAAATATGTAAAGAGTCTGTAACAAAACCATCCCTCCTGTTTGCTTAAAAACGAATCATTACCATCAAAAATAACCAACTCCTAATCTGCCTCAATTATACTATCTTTCTTGTTCCTCCACAATTCCCAACCACAAAAATAACGCCCAAGGACTTCAATCCCTGAGCGTCTACTTCTTGTTTTAAACTACTTTAAACATATTCTGTTTCATCGGCTTCTTGCCTTCTGTCTTATCCACTTCTTTTCGTGCCTGTTCCAGTTCCTCCATCCGAATCATCTCATTCTTGGCATCGTCTAGACCAAGGTGCGTATAAGTATTCATGGTCACCCCGATATCCGAATGCCCCATCAGATACTGCAGTGTCTTTGGATTCATTCCCGCTTTCGCTTGGTTACTGCAGTAGGTATGTCGGCACACATGAGGCGTGATATTTGGCATCTGCCCCAATAGATATCATTGTACCTGCCAATCATGTGGTTAAAGCGGTGCTGCCAGTGCATTTCCACAAGTGGCATTCCATTGTCATCATAGAAAAATAATCCGCTGCAGTTTCCTTTTACAACCACGCAAATATTTCCGTTCCCCTCTTTTTTAACCAAACATACAAAACTACTGAGAAACAAGCCAGCACAGCTACAATGATTGCCAAATAGCCTGTAACTCCGATTTTCCATCCTGCTCCTACATACACAGCTCCAATAATAATTGCAAACACCCATCCACCAAACAATGCTATCATTACACTGATACTTTGTTTGATAGGTGCAAGTTCACTGGTCCATGTAAGATTTGGCATTTTTATTCCAAGAAACAGACCAAATAATGTCATAAAAACAGTAAACAGAATCGGCACTAACATTCCTAACATCATTTCTATGACACCACACCTTAGTACCACACCCATACAAATATCACAGAAAATCACCGGTATCCCTGTTACTAAAATCTGCACCAACATCTTTGCCCGCAGAACTTCCCAAGCATCAATTGGAAGAGATTGCACAATCCATATATTTTTACCTTCAAGCGAAATGGATGGTACGACCATATCATTCATTGCCGCCACAATACAAATGACGGTTGCCCCAATTACAATTATCATGCCCTCTGCCTGCTCTGCTCCAAAAATTTGATTTGCAACATTTATTAACATACTTCCCTTTACAAGCAGTACGACACCAACAATAATCAGAAACAAAGAGCCAAGTCCGCAGTTCAGCATATAGTTAGGACTTGAGGTAAAGCGTCCAAACTCCTTCATCAGTAACGCCGAAGCTGAACTTCTCATTTTTCCTTTCTTTTCCTTGTAAGCAACTCTCCTTGTCTTTCCGCTTGATGTTACAATCTTTATAAAGCTTCGGGATAAAACCCAAAATGTAAAAGCAGTAATTCCAAATATAGCAACTGTAAAAATCAACATAGCTGCTACATTTCCTTCACCAATTTTTCCAAACATATAGATTGGATATACGGAGTTCTTTACTTTTTCTCCATAAAGAGAAACGTTTAAAAGCAAATCCTGTATTATATCTGTTGCCTTGAAATATACGAAATAATATGCACCAAAAAATAACAGTGAAACAACTACGGTTATAAAACTTTTATTCTTAAGTTTCAGACTGATTTTAGCAACACACCATCCAAGGGCACATGATAAAATAAGTACGATAAGAGAAATCAATATCACTAACAGAATCGAACCCACTACGGACGTCAATGTGACCGATACCGATACCCAATACACAATCACTGCCGGTACAATTACTACTGCAGAATACATCAGTCCCAGCAGATATACACTGGTAAGGCGAGCAGCCAAAATACTTCTAACCGGAATCGGAAGTGCCAGAAGTAAATCATTGTCTTTCGACATATACAATCCTGAATAAGTGTTAAACACACTTCCAAAAGCACCAAGTGCTATTGCAATCATGCTCATAATCAAAAAATACATCCAATCCATATTTACCTGCACAAACGGTTTACACAGATTAACCGAAAGATATGTAAACATTCCTCCTAAAATCCCAACCATAATAAAGATATATAACAATATAAATAATACGGTAGATAATGCAGAACGTTTCTTGTTCTTCTTTGCGTCATAAAAATATCCTCGAAAGATTTCTGTCATTTGTTTTTTCAAAAGAGTTCCAAACATTATTCTCCCTCCAATTCCAAAAATACCTCTTCTAAACTGTCATCACCCTTTACTTCTTCCATTGTTCCAGAACGGATAAGTTTTCCTCCCTTAATAATTGCCACTTTATCACAAAGCTTTTCCGCAACCTCAAGTACATGAGTAGAAAAGAATATTGCTCCACCGTTATCACATACCTCACGCATCATATCTTTTAACAAATGGGATGCTTTCGGATCAAGTCCCACAAACGGCTCATCCATAATGATAAGCTTAGGCTCGTGAATCCATGCTGATATAATGGCTAATTTCTGCTTCATTCCATGGGAATATGCAGCAATGGGCTGTCCAAGGTCATCTGTAATCTCAAACATATCTGCATACTTTCTGATACGCTCCATTCTCTTATCGGCATCTACGCCAAATACATCTGCTATAAAATTTAAATATTTAATACCTGTCATAAATTCATACAAGTCAGGATTGTCAGGAATATATGCAATCTTCTTTTTACACGCAAGAGGATTTGCTTTCACAGACTGATTCTCGATATAAATCTCCCCTTCATCAAACTGCAAAATTCCTACGATGGACTTAAGTGTGGTTGTCTTTCCTGCCCCATTATGTCCAATAAATCCATATATTTCACCCGGTTTTATACGAAGTGATAAGTCATCTACTGCTCTTTTGTCTCCATATTGTTTTGTTAAATGTTCAATTCTTAACATAACTTTCTCCTTTTCTCTAAGTGCTTATATTAATCCATAAAATCTCTTCTGTACTGGGACGGCGTAATGCCTTCTGTTTTCTTAAATACTTTGGTAAAAACACGATAGTCTCCATATCCGCATTTTTCTGATATCTCAGCTATGGAAAAAGTTGTTGACAGCAACAGCTTCTTGGCTTTTTCCATACGAATATTCGTCAGATATGCTAGGAAATTGACTCCTATTTCACTTTTAAATAACTGACTGATATATTGAGCACTGAGATGAAACTCCTCTGACAATACATTTAAACTGATTTCCTCGGCTAAATGCTCCTGCATATACCGAACAATTCCAATGATTGTGTTTTCTCCCAATGCTGCAGCTTCATCTGTTGTCCTGCTTTCAAACATGGATATTTTCAAATTATCAATACAGGTTCCAAATTCATCATAATTCACAGGCTTTAAGATATAATCTGTAATCTGAAGTCGCAGTGCTTCCCTGCAATATGAAAAATCATCATATCCGGATACAATTATAAATGCCATCTCCGGATGTTTTATTCTGCTAAGCTGAATTACTTTTAATCCATTCATAATCGGAATATTTATATCCATGATGACAATATCCGGCTGTAGCAAATCAATCTGTGTCAAAGCTTCCATTCCATCTGCCGCCTCACCAACTACTTCGCAGTCATGCTCTTCCCACTTAAATAACCGTTTGAAGCCTTCCCGTATCATAATTTCATCATCAACTAACAACACTCGCAGTTTTTTCATTCATTTTCTCCTTTAATTGGTAATAACAAATGTGCTGTTACTCCGCCTTTTTTATTTTCTGTATACCACAGGCCATACTCTCTGCCACAAAGCAATTTAATACGTTTTTGTACATTTAAAATACCAATGCTGTTTCCTTCCAACTTAGCCTCCTGCTTATCCCAGTGAGTAAGCATATCATCTATCAGTGCTTTCTTTCCTTCCTCAAAACCACTTCCACTATCCCTGATAGACAGTTGCATTCCGGTTTCCGTTTTCTGCGCCGAAATAAAAACTTCCCCTTGATATCCCTTATTTTTCAATCCATGCAGCAAACTATTCTCTACCATCGGCTGCAATATAAAATTAGGCACTTGAACTCCGCCTAAATCCGGATCAATATCGTATTCACACCGCAGCTTTGGATAACGATAGCACATCAACTCCATATACGCTTCCAGTAATTCCAGTTCATCATCCAAAGTTACCATGGGCTGATCTACCTTAACACTCAGTCTAAAAAACTCAACCAACTGCATAAGCAAATCTGCCACTTTTTTATCTCCATTCAACTCTGCCTGAATCCGAATGGTATCCAATGTATTATAAAGAAAATGGGGATTTACCTGACTTTTTAGATACAACATAGACATCTTTTGTTCCGTCAGTTCTGCTCTGATAATATCCGGATTCTCCAGTGTCAGATAAAATGCCAGCGTCATAAGCGTAATTCCCATACCACTGATTAGCCATGTATGATGTAAAGCCTGCAATATACATACAGTAAATTCAAATAATAGTGCTGCACCAATTGCAAATTTCTTTTTGGAGTTAATCTGTTTCCAATTTACAATTAACAGTGCTGCACATAAACACAAATAAAATGCAACACTTACATAAATAACGACCACATAACTTCCGTCTGAATAATTTCCCATACTGGTTTCTGTATAATGTATTGGTAACAGTAACGCTCCCAATTCTGCACCAATCAAAAAAATCTGCGCCAGTAAATCCATTCTTCGTGCTTTTCCGGTTTCTTCCTCTACTAAAATAGCAATATACTGATAAAATAAATACACCACCAATACCATCGTACCCATAAAAAAGCGATGCAGGATATCATTCAATACTTGTGGCACACTATCCAAATGATTGACTGTATAAATAGTCAGTGTATCAAAAACAAGATGTACTAACACAACAACTAACAACAACGAAAAGGTCTTATGCAGCATTGTGTGTCTGGTTTCTGCTGAAAAATACATATACGCTACAAAAGCAAGAACAAGAATCAGCGCTATCTCCATTCTAATCATGAACTTCACCTCGTTTCATTTTACTTATTACTTTATTCTATTTTAACAAATACTGTAATTCATGAATAGCTATATTTTGTAGGATAATGTGTCTATTTTATAGATATCTTTTTCTATCATAGGAAATTCATGCACTTTCACACTTTAACATAACACGATATTTCCTATGATATAACAAAATTCCAAACACTTTTCTTGCCTTGGCTGGAATGACAATCTGACCTTTATCTCCTACTTTTAGTGGATGTTAAAAATACTGGCAATCAACTTTATCTTTTATTTTCCTTATACTATTATCTAAAGATATTTACGCATGGGAAAGCTGTGGGAAATAAATCTTATCTTTTTGTATACTTTCTAAGTCTTTCCCTTGATAGAAAAGCCGATAATCCTCCCCGCCTTCAAATTGCTTCGCCTCAAACATATCCCTATCTTCTGCACAAGGACTAAAACCAAGTATTAAGCTGTCATATTGGTTGTCAATTCTCTTAATAAGCTCTTTTAGTGACAAATGCGCTTTACAAATAACACTTTCTAAAATCAGCATGTCTTCTTCCATTTCCATGACAACAAAACAGTCGATGTCCTCGGCATAATATACATTTGACATATCCGAGGTATAAAACATCTGCAAACCAAATTTATTCATCTGTTCTAAAGAGGCATTTACTGCACTATGACGTACCGCATCCATATACTTCTGTTTCATCTGCTCATTGTTCTCATCTACGGGTAAAAATGTTTCCTTTGATATTTCCCTTTTGTATCGTTCCGGCTTCAAACGATATTGGTATTGCATACCCTCTGTAAAGTCTGCCTTTCGATAAAAATCTAATGCACTCAAATCTGCAAACAGATAGAATCCATCACATTTATCTTTATACTGCTGCACAACATACTCCATCAATTTTTTTGCAAGTCCCTGATTTCTGTATGTTTCATCAGTCATGACCGTTCCAATCTGTATATATTCTTTTTTTACACCATTCTGCATAAAGCACATCCGATTTGCAGATACATTTGAAATTATTTTTCCACCTTCCATAAACGAATATGGAACATAATCTCCCTCAAAATATCCGCCCGTAACCCAGCTTTCAAAATCAAAACCAAATGTCTTTTGTGTCAATTCATTCAATTTATGGCGCAGCTCATGGTTCAACATATAATCATATATAAGCTCCATCTCTTATTTTCCTCTCTTCCTTCATCTAAGCTCGCCTGCAATATCTACAAGCCTTATTGCAACCTTTTCGACTCTCAAGAATGCATGTTCTACATCCGCTGTTACTTGTTTCTGACTTTTTCCCTGCGCTACTACCTGTCCGGTCTGTTCTCTCAAACTGGCAACAAGCTCTTGCATTTTTTCTGAAGTTTCTCCCAGTTTATGTGCAAAATTTTCTGTTTCCTCACTTGCTTCTAAGACTTGCATTGCCATTTCTTTGGAATCCGTTTGCATAACACCAATCTGATTTGCTTCTTCCTTCGCACCGTTAATCTGACCAAGTCCTTCCTCAATAGAGGATACATTCTTCTTATTTGCAGTCTGCACTTCCTCAAGCAGTTCTTCTATATTTGCTATAATACCCTTGATAGATTCACTTGCTGTCTTAGAATTTTCGGCAAGAATACGAACTTCCTCTGCTACAACCGCAAACCCTTTTCCATTTTCTCCTGCTCTGGCAGCCTCAATACTTGCATTTAATGCAAGCAGGTTTGTCTGGGACGTAATATTTCCTATGGTCTGTGCAAACTCCGATACTTCAGTCATAGCATTTTTCAAACTCTCGATAGAATGTTCTGTATTTCCAGCAGTTTCACGCATCCTTTCCATGCTTGTTGCCGTATCCGTCATAAACGAAATATATTCTCCCAGTTTCTCATAAGTTTCCTGTGCAATTGTCACCATCTGTGTACTCTGCTGCCTGATATGTTCCACATTACTTAATGCCGTCTTTGTTCCCTGTGTCAATTTCATTGCAAGTTCTTCGTTACTGTCACAATCAGCAAGAGATTTTTCTGCTGCAAGGGTAATCTGCTCATTTGTTTCCTGAAAATATCCAATATTTTGTTTAAAGCCCTCTGTTTCATCCATCAACTCCGTGGATGCCTGATTACATTCCGATACTAATACAGCTACTTTCTGCGTATCATTCAGATTTTCAAGTAATTTTCTCGCACTTTCGGCAATCTTTACACAAACAAATGCGATTACACTCTGCTCAATCAGAAAGCCAACGCTATGAGCTACAAACCACATAAAACTTGTTTCATTCTCCGCTAATTCTACTCCCTGCGACCGGAAAAACATAGATATGACAAGAAATACATAACTGATGACCGAAGTCTGCAATGTCAGCTTTTTATCATAATAAAAAATACTAAATACCATGGGCAGAGCATATGTCATATAGATACCTATGGAGGCATTGCTTGCCATAATGGTAAGCAGACCACATAAAGCTATTAAAACAATGTATTTCAAAATACCAATTGGTACTCCCGCTTTATATGCCACCGTTGGTCCCATGGTAACAATCAAACCGATTCCCATCATAACAAGTAAGTCTGATACTTCCGACCGAAATAAACCAATCACAGAAAACAGCATTACAGCCGGAAATGCCAGTATCAGCCAGCGCAAAATCCTGACCATGTTTTTCGTTACAGCCACTTCGTTCTCATAAAAAAACTGATTGTCTCTACTTTCCATATACTTCACCTTCTCCTTTTCTTTGGTTTCCTTATGCTACCCCAATTTGTAACTCTTCAAAACTTTTTTATAAATGCTGTTCTGTATAATTTCATTTTAGCAAACACATAATTTTCCAAATAGTCATGTTTTACAGAGAAATGTGTCAATTTTATAGGAAAATCATGTGTTTTCATACCTTAAGGTAATACTGTGTTTCCAAAATTATAGGAGAAAATTACAGAGAAATTTCCTATAAAGCCAAAAACTAACAAAGTCAGTTTTTGTTAGCTAACTTTGTTAGTTTTGTCAACTTCTAATTGCCTTTATGGTAAAAAACTCTGCAACCTCTCCGTCTCTATTTTTTCTGATTAGACATTCCAGACTGTACCACAACTATATTTTCTGTAATCAGTCTTTTCGCCTCTTTTCTGGATATTCCCAAAATGAATGCAACCACTTTATCTTCTCTTATTGATAACTCATATGCATTCTCCAATTTAATATTAATGCGCTGTTCCTTTGATATATCAATTTCACACTTATTTTCTGTTAAGTCAATGAGCTGATATTCTATTTCATTTCTTAATATTTCTGCTTTATTTGCTGAAAATATTGTTTTATTCGTTCCAATCTGAAAAATCAGTTCGGCATCATTTACCAAAAATTTTTCATATTCTTCTTTGGGAATTTTGGTTGGCTGAATCCTCTCGTAAATTGGAAGATTATAGGTATGACCGCATTTTTCACAACCATAAATCATCCATACATCCAACTTATTGCCATTTGCATTCACACGAAAACATTCTTTGTTTTTAAATGTTTGCTTGCATCCACATCCTGCACACATTTTTCTGATTTTATAAGTTTCTGTTGGAACAATCTTGTATTCCAATGTATTTGCATAGCTCATGTCACATCTCCTTAAATTTTATTGGAAATATGCATCGGCTATTGTGTATTCATTTTCATATTTTTCTGCAATAGCCAATGCTATGCAGTAAAGTAAGGTGTAGTCAAAACAATGTCCTCCTTTCTCAAATCTTATAACCTGATTCTATAAAATTTATCTGGCTATTTCTACCTCATTTTTATTTCTAAAAAAATTTGAGCCTATGTGGAAATTTTAATATTTCCTACATAGACTCTCTACATTATTTGTTATCTTTCATTTGTTTGAGAATTCTCCAAATACTTTTATCTGATAAAAAGTATTTTTCAGCCAGTTCCTTTACTGTCAATCCTTGGCAGTATTCCATATAGATTTCTTCGTTTCTGCAACGCAGTTTTTCTTTTGAATGTGTCGTCTGACCCCATTCCATTTTTCTGTCTTCTCTTCTTGGAATATAAATATTTACTCCATCTGCATACTGCTGTATCATTTCTATTATTTTAACCGGCAAAATATCCTCTGCTTTTATATAGCCCATAGCTGCCTCCTTATTTTATTACTTTAAGAAAGCATTGGCTATAACAACTTCACATAATATTGTAATAGCCAATACTATGCGACAATAATATATTTTCTCATATAACTACCTCCTAACCTAGCAAGAGAACCACTTATATTTGGTGTCACTGCGTAATTTTTTCCATAATCTTTCCAAATATAAATAGATGTTCCTATTACTTCTTAAACTGTCCTAAATAATGTCCATCTTGTACACTCATATTATAATAATATACACCATCAAAAATTAAGCCTCTTGCCACCATTCCATTCCAATGATAATACACAACTCTGCCAAAAGAATCATATGCAAATCCTGTATTCCTTAATGTTCCATCCGCATTTGCATAACCATAATCTCTTCTATTGGCAAATTGGAACCATCCATTTTGTTCTCGTGCCCCATTGGCATTCAAATAATAAACCTTGTCCCCTATAAAGGTAATTTGATCCTTATAAATGTATCCTTGTGAATCAAAATAGCAGGTATATCCTACACTTGGACAATACTGAAAATTATTAAATACCTCATGTCCATTCTCATCTAAATAAATGATATGTTCACCATCCGGATGATAGGTAAGACGATCTTTCATTGGGGTACCGTCATACTGCAAATAATATGTCCAGTTTCCATCAAAATACCACTCATTATAAATCATACTTCCATCTTCTCTAAAATAGTGCAAATTACCTTCTTTATCTTCACAACAAGTTCCCTTAAACTGATTTCCATTCTCATCAAAATAGTAAACGGTATTTTCAATACGCAAGAACTGGCTAATTAACTGATGCCCATTTTCATCAAAATACCATATATTATCTGAATACGGATCTTTTTGCATCGTATTTTTTACCATATGTCCATTTTCATCAAAGTATAATTTATATTCTCCATTCGGATCTTCTACTCTTTGGGATATAGCTGCTGTTCCATCTGCTTGAAAATAATAAGTATTTTCCTGATAATCCACCAACTTATTTCTTACTTTATGTCCATTTTCATCATAATAATAGTACTTCCCATCCTGCTCTACGAATCCGTAGTGGGGAATTATTTCATTTAATGTAAAATCAGCAATTTTCTTCATGCCACTCTCATTCGGATGAATATAATCCATGATTTCCATATCACTTTCTCCTTCCAAATTGAGTATTCGTAAGTCAACTGCTACAATATTTTTCTTTTCACAAATATCTTCAATAATTGCAGCCACTTTTTCAGTATCCTGTGCAATAACTGTATAATTTAGAGAATAAATAGTGTGATATGGTATTAAACAAACAATCTGTGCATTTGGATATCTTTCTTCAATTTTAGTAACCATTGTATAATATGCATCTGCAAAATCATCGGTCTTTCCATAAATATAATTTTCCTGTACACTTCCTATATCCACTCCCCCCTGCGAAAGAATATCATTCATTCCCCCGAATATAAAAATTTTATCAGGTATTCCATTTTTTCCAAGTTTTTCAATTCTGGCATCTGATGCCATATAATAATTTGCTCCATTATAATGTTCTCTATCCTCGGTTACACCATCCCAGCACACACACGAACCGCCAAGTGATTCATTTGCTCCAAGTATCCAATTATTTGCCATTACTACTTGCATCCACCAAGTTGATTCCACTGGCATAATTGCATCAGTGTAATAATTTCCCCCATCCTCATAGCCCGTGTAATCCTTATAAGTCGTAATGCTATCCCCTAAAAAAGAAACAATTATATTATTTTCTTCATTTCCTTCCATTCCTTCTTCTGCAAATACTGTTCTTCCTTGCAAAAAAATTGCCAACACAAATACTATTCCAATATACTTTTTCCATGTTTTCATGTTTTTTATTCCTCGTTTATGTTCTAACCATAAGCATATACTTCATATTTCTTCAAGTCAACTTATATTTATACTTAGTATACCCTATCTATCATATTATCTCCTACTTTCTTTCATTTTCTAAAAAAATAATAGAGACTACCATATGGGTAATCCCTATTGAAAAAATTTATTTTTACATCTGTTCTGGTATAATAATTGCTGCAATAAGATATGCAACAAGTCCTGTCATGGTACATCCAAGCAGTACAAATAGTAAACGGATAATGGTTGGGTCTATATTAAAATATTCTCCTAACCCTCCACAAACTCCGCAAAGTAATCTGTTTGTTCTTGACTTATACAATCTTTTTGGTTCCATTTGCTCATCTCTCCTTTACTTTTCAAAATCCACCGTTACATCGCCAACTCCGCAATCAATATCTACGATTTTATCGCCACCTTTTATTTCCTTAGTAGCGCCCAAGCCACTGTAATCACTGTTACCAATTTCCACATCTCCAACGCCACAGTCGATACGATAGCTATAATCTTTTTCTCTGCCTGCCAGTATAATATCAATCTCTCCTACTCCACAGTCTAAGATTACTTCTTTTGCGTCTGCACAATCTACATTTATTTCGCCCACTCCGGCATTTAACTCCAGTTTCTCTGCACTTATTTCAGAAAAATCGATTTCTCCTGCATCCACTTCTGCATACAACTTTCCGGAAACCTGCACATCCTTACTGATAATACACTCTCCTGCCCCTACTATAACACTTAAATCCTTTACCTGCAATGGATAATCTACCATAACTTCTCCTGCTGAATTTTTCAATCCTACGGTATCAAATGTCATATCTTTTGGAATCTGTAATGAAATGTGTACATTATCATTCGTCAACAGCTTCTTCGAGCCACTCTCTGTCATTTCCAAAGTGTTTCCTGCATTGTTTACGCTAATATTGCGCTTGGAATTCTCTTTTTCATATCTTACTTCTATATGAATTGCCTGTGATTCTGCCACTTCTTCTATCTCAACACAGCCATAATCTACGGATAATTCTAAGTTCTGTATCTTCTGACAATCTTCTGCTGAAAAATCATACTTCTCTGTCTTCCCATCACTCCAAGATTCCCAATCATCATCCCAATTGCTCCCGTTCCATGCCGCATTCCAGTTTTCACCCAATCTTTCAGTCCACTTGCCGAAATTGGGTCCGATGGTAAATACGCCCTCTTCTATCATCTTTGGAATAGATGCATATTGAAATCCAATTCCTGCGGCAGCAGCACATAAACCACATCCCAATATTACCAATACCAATACGGTAATCAATGCTCCTTTTGTAAACTTTCTCATTCTACTCTCCCCTTTCCTGAAAATACTCTTCTACATAATGTTACAAATCCTCGTATGAGCCATGGAATAAATCTTCCATACAGCCACACACAAGCTATCGTTGCCAAAATGGCTAATGCCAATATCAGTAGTCCTGCTCCTATCATTGCCATTCCGGTTGCAATACCTCCTACTACCAGTTGGCTAATTCCAATACCAATAATTGCTGCTCCGGTAATATAGAAAGCTCCTGCTATTGCAATTGCTGCTATTGCAATTCCTAATATGCCTCCGGCAATTCCTAAAGCTCCGCCGAAAAGTCCTCCAACAACTCCTACCCAAATCGGACTGGTAAGTACTGCAAGAATTACAATTAAAAGAATTTTTCCTGCTTTATCATTATTTCTATTATCAAACCTTTCTTTTTCTGAATCAAATGATGCTGCAGTATCACTTTCTTTTGTATTTTTCTCTTGTTCTTCTTTTTCCATACCTAAATCTGTCTTGATTGTCTGGGCTACTTTTTCCGGAGATTCTAATTCCTTCAAAATTCTTTCTTCATTCTCTTCTCCTGCATCTTCAAAGTAACCTCGATAATACGCCAATGCTTCCCTTTTCTCCTCCTCAGGTACATCGTCTAATAAGTTTTCTAATTGTTTCATAAATTCTTCTCTGTTCATGCTGACTCTCCTTCCGAAAATAACATTGTAATTTTAGAAGAATAACTTTTCCACTCTGTCCGGTACATGTCTAACTGAGCCATTCCCCGCTCTGTTATCTTATAATATCTGCGATTTCTTCCACCGCACTCCATATCATATACTTCCAGACAATCATCCTTTTGAAGTCTGCGCAAAACCGGATACAATGTTGACTCCGATACCTCGATTGCCTGCCGGACATCCTGAGTGATTTTGTAGCCATATGTGCCCTCCTCTTCCTTACAAACAACTGCTAATACAATAGCATCCAGAAGAGCTGCACCTGTATTAAATACCATGCCATCACTCCTTATCCTTATGAAATATTATTTATTGCACATTACTATTTGAAATGTATTACTATTTCTTAATCAATACTATATGATATAT
>CAYTDI010000023.1:0-39924 GCA_964436595.1 uncultured Eubacterium sp. | reverse complement strand
TCTTAGAATCTTTCAAGGTTGTTTCACTGTTCAGTTATCAAGGTTGTTCATCTTGCTGTCTCAAGCGACAACTTCTATATTTTATCACAGTCATTCGCTTTTGTCAACAACTTTTTATTTTTTTAAAATTTTGTATTTTTCAGACTATTTTCTCTGATACAAAGCTTTCATTTTTTCGCCGCCGTTCTCAGCGACGAATGTTATCTTACCACGTTTGTCGATTGGTGTCAACAAGTTTTGTAAATAAAATTAAAGTAAGTTTTTATGTCGTTTTTTATTGAATTGTTTGAATTGTCTGTATTTTTTATATTATTTTAACTTTTCGTATAATTTCCCTCGTAACAGCTATATGAATACCTTATCATATAATTCCCCTCGCAACAGGCATATAAATACCTTACGAGGGGAATTTCTTTGTTAATCATCACTATAATATTTTGTAATTGCTATATAACATTTCTTAAAATACAATGTGATTCTAACACGACATATTCTAACATAACATAATTCTAATACGACATGATTCTAATACTGCATAATGCTAATACAGCATAATTCTAGTATATCATGATTCTAATACAGTATAATTCTAATACGCCATAATTTCATATCCGTTCTCTGTAACTGCAACCATAATTTCCCATTGTGCGGATAATTTTTCGTCCATGGTATAAACTGTCCAGTTATTATTCCCATCTATATATATATCATCTGTTCCCTGATTCACCATTGGTTCTATTGTAAATACCATTCCCGGCTCAAACTTTGCTCCTGTTCCTGCTTTTGATACAAAGCTTACATACGGTTCTTCGTGAAATTCAAGTCCTACGCCATGTCCGCCAATTTGACGTACTACCGTATAACCATATTGTTTTGCATATTGATGTACTGCATTTCCCATAGTTCCGAAACAATTTCCCGGATATACCTGCTTCAAGCCTTCATAAACTGATTCTTTAGTAACTTCTACTAGTTTATGTGCTTCTTCTGATACATTTCCAATGCAAAACATTCGGGATGAATCTGAAAAATAATCTTTATAAATAGTGGAGACATCTACATTTATAATATCTCCTGATTTTAAAATCACATCTGCTGATGGAATTCCATGGCATACCTGACTATTCACAGATGTGCACACACTCTTTGGAAATCCTTCATAATTTAACGGAGCCGGTATTCCTCCCAGCTTTTGCGTTGTTTCATAAACAATACGGTCTATTTCTTCTGTTGTCATTCCCTCTTGGATTTTCTCTGCTACCGTATCTAAAATCTCAATATTTCGCTTTCCGCTTTCACGGATTCCTTCTAATTGTTCCTTGGTTTTTACTATAATTTGTGGTTTTCTTAACCTCATCCTTTAACACTCTTTTCTATATCGTTATAGTGATATCATATTTTATTCTTAGCTATTATACTACTTTTTGTAATATTTTGTTGGAAAATATTTCTCACTTATTCCTGTTTTGCAAGTTTTACAAGGCGACTGGTTCCTAAACGACTCGCTCCTAAGGAAAGGAATTTTTCCCCGTCTTCAAAGGTGGAAATTCCTCCTGCGGCTTTTATCTTTACTTCTTTTCCCACATACTCTGCAAATAATTCTACATCATCAAAGGTTGCACCTGCATCAGAAAATCCCGTGGAGGTCTTTATAAAATCTGCACCTGCTTCTGTCACTACTTTACACAGCTCTATTTTTTCTTCCTGTGTTAAAAGGCAGGTTTCAACAATCACCTTTAATACTTTTTCTCCACAGGCGGATTTCAACACTTTTATCTCTTGCTCTATCAAATCGTATCGTCTGTCTTTTACCCAGCCTAAATTGATTACCATGTCTATCTCATCTGCACCATTGGCAATTGCATCCTTGGTTTCAAATTCTTTGACTGCTGTGGTATTATATCCATTTGGAAATCCAATCACTGTACAAATCGTTTTTTGGTTTCCTAAGTATTCATGTGCCTGTTTTACATAAGACGGTGGAATACATACGGATGCAGTTCCATAAGTTATCGCATCATCACAGATTTGTTTTATTTCTTCCCATGTAGCTGTTTGTGCTAACAGGGTATGATCTACTGTTTTTAAAATTTCCTCTTTTTCTATTTCTTTTCTATCTATTTCTTTTCTATCCATTTTTCTCCCTCTTACATTCGATTGATTGCTTCTTGAATATTTTCTACACCTATAATTTTTATTCCTTTTGTATCAGTAAGCCCGGAAACACATACTTTGGGTAAGATACAAGTCTCAAATCCCAGTTTTCGTGCCTCTGCCACTCGTTGTTGTGCCATATTTACGGCTCGCACTTCTCCGCTTAATCCTACTTCTCCAAAACAAATGGTATTTTCGTCTATGGCTTTGTCTTTAAAACTGGAAGCAAGTGCCATAACAATTCCAAGGTCTATTGCCGGCTCACTCATACGGATTCCGCCTGCAATATTTACATATGCATCACAATTTGACAGGGAAAGACCTGCTCTTTTTTCTAAGACTGCCATTAAAAGGTTTACACGATTTAGGTCTGTTCCTGCGGCAGTTCTTCGTGGGATTCCGAAACTACTATGGCACACTAACGCCTGCACTTCTAATAGTACCGGTCTTGTTCCTTCCATGGAACAGGCTACTACTGAGCCACTTGCTCCTTCGGGTTTTCCATTTAGCATAAACTCTGATGGATTTTCTACTTCCCGTAACCCTTCTTCGCACATCTCGAATACACCTATCTCATTGGTGGAACCGAATCGATTTTTTACGCCACGCAAAATACGATAAGACGCATGCCTGTCTCCTTCAAAATACAACACGGTGTCTACCATATGCTCTAATACACGAGGACCTGCCACTACACCTTCTTTGGTGACATGACCTACAATAAATACGGTAATCCCCATTCCTTTTGCAATTTGCATAAGCCGTCCGGTGGATTCTCTTACCTGTGAAACACTTCCCGGTGCAGAACTAACTTCTTCGTTGTACATAGTTTGGATAGAATCTATAATTACAACACCAGGCTTTTGGCGTTCAATCACCTGCTCTACACGCACTAGATTTGTCTCACACAATAATTGCAGATTATCCGAAAACGTGCCAATTCGCTCTGCACGCATTTTTATCTGTTGTAGTGATTCTTCGCCTGAAACATATAATACGCTCATGGTATCTGACAAGTTTCTGCATACCTGAAGCAGCAGAGTAGACTTTCCGATTCCCGGATCTCCTCCTACCAATATCATAGAACCTTGTACTACTCCACCGCCAAGAACTCGGTCTAACTCCGGAAATCTGGTCTTCATTCGTTCTTTTTCCTGCATATCTATTTCTGATAGCTTATAGGACTTTAATTCCTGATTTCCTCCTGCTACGCTTTTTAATTTTCCTGCTGTCTTTTTTTCGACAACTTCTTCTACAAATGTATTCCATTCTTTACATCCCGGGCATTGTCCCATCCATTTTGATGATTCATACCCACAGGACTGACAAAAGTATACTGTGATATTTTTCCCCTTTGCCATTTATTTCCTCCTAATTTTCATTTTTTATAACTATGGGAAAGCACGCTTTGCGAGTTTCCCAAGTTATCGCAATGCTCTTATAAACTTCATGCAAGCACTGGATTTTCTTCGCTACTTGTGTAAATACAATGGGGTTGTTGTGGTACACAACAACCCCATTTATTTGTTTTGCTATTTTGCAATCTTTTCAATTTTTACATTTACCGGTGTTTCTTCGTTTAATTCCACACTGAGATTAAGCTTGCCGCCAAGATTGGTCTTCATATGTCCAACATTTACATCATTTACCAAAACCTTGTATTCTGTCTCTTCCTCAAGCTCCAATGTAATCTGTGCATCTTCTGTTCCTTCTACATCAAAGGATACACTTGCTTCTGTTACCTGAAGCTGATGAACTGTTGTTCCCGGTACAGATTCATATACAAACATTCCATTCTTCTCTAGCTTTGTAATTTCTTTAAAGGTCTTTACCTTATACAAATCTCCGCCGAACTCAAAATTCTCTACCTTTGATTTGGATGCTAATGCATAATTACCAAAACTGATAGTTCCGTCCTCTGTACGAATCAGTTCTTCTACTACAGCCATTTTATTCTCCTCCTGTTGACAATACTTTGTCTTACGTTCTTTTGTATCTAACATTATACTGCTATACTTTCACAAATGCAATTTCTTTTTTCTTTAAAACTACATTTACGGTATCTTGATTTTTTACCTTACCTGCTAACACTTCTTCTGCTAATCCATCTTCTATCTTACTTTGAATCATTCGGCGCAGCGGACGTGCTCCATATTTCGGATCGTATGCTTTATCTACGATATAATTTTTTACTGCCGGAGTAATATTTAAGGTAATTCCCATTTGATTTTTACAACGTTCAATCAAGTTCTTACTTAAAAGTGTTACAATCTTTTTCATGTTTTCCTTTGTCAATGCATGGAATACGATTGTTTCATCAATTCGATTCAAAAATTCCGGTTTGAATATTCTTCTTACTTCTTCCATAACACCATTTTTCATTAATTCGTAGTTCTGCTTTGCGTCATCTACGGTTGCAAATCCCAAACGCTTTGGTTCAATAATGGATTGTGCTCCTGCGTTGGAAGTCATAATAATAATAGTATTTTTAAAATCTACTTTTCTGCCTTGAGCATCTGTAATATGTCCATCATCTAACACCTGAAGTAATATATTAAATACATCCGGATGTGCTTTTTCAATTTCATCAAATAAAATTACAGAATATGGATTGCGTCTTACCTTTTCACTTAATTGTCCGCCCTCTTCGTATCCTACATATCCCGGAGGTGAACCAATCATTTTTGAAACACTGTGTTTTTCCATATATTCAGACATATCTACTCGAATCATGGCACTTTCTGTTCCAAACATTGCTTCTGCTAATGCCTTTGATATTTCTGTTTTTCCTACTCCGGTAGGTCCTAAAAACAGGAACGAACCGATTGGACGTTTTGGATCTTTCAGTCCTACTCTGCCTCGTCGTACTGCCTTTGCCACTGCACTCACTGCTTCTTCCTGTCCCACCACACGCTTATGAAGCACAGATTCTAATTTACGCAGCTTGGCTGTTTCTGCCTCTGCTAATTTTTTTACCGGAATCTTCGTCCACTGAGAAACTACTTCTGCAATCTCATTTTCTCCAACTTGTGGTTTTCTTCGTCTACCGTCTTTTCTTGCTTTTTCCTGCAATTTATCATATTCTGTTTGCAATTCTTCCCGCTCTTTTTTTAAGTTAGCAGCTTTTTCTAACTCCATTTTTTGAACTGCTTCTTCTAATTCTTCCTCTAATTCACGAATCTGAAGTTGTAATTCCTGCAATGGTTCTACTGTTTTTACTCGCTCTAGGCGCACTTTTGCTGCTGCCTCATCCATTAAATCAATGGCTTTATCTGGAAGAAATCGGTCAGAAATATAACGTTCTGATAATTTAACTGCCGCCTCTATTCCCTCATCGGTAATTTTTACCTGATGATGCTTTTCGTATAAGTCTCGTAATCCTTCTAAAATCTTAATGCTTTCTTCTTGGGAGGGTTCTTCCACCATCACCGGCTGGAATCTTCTTTCCAGTGCAGCATCTTTTTCAATATATTTTCGATATTCTTCTATGGTAGTAGCACCAATTAACTGTAACTCACCTCTTGCCAGATAAGGTTTTAATATGTTGGAAGCATCCAGTGCTCCTTCTGCTCCACCTGCTCCAATAATGGTATGAATTTCATCTAAAAACAGGAGAATATTTCCTGCGGCTACTACTTCCCGTATTACTTTTTTGATTCGTTCTTCAAATTCTCCACGATATTTTGACCCTGCAATCATGCTGGATAAATCTAAAGTCACAACTCGTTTCCCTGCTACGGAATCGGGTACAACTCCCATTGCTATCTGCTGTGCAAGCCCTTCTGCAATGGCTGTTTTTCCCACACCTGGTTCTCCTATCAGGCATGGATTATTTTTCCCTCTGCGGCTTAATATCTGAATCACACGACGTATCTCTTGTTCTCTTCCAATAACCGGATCCATTCTTCCTTCCTCGGCTAATTTTGTTAAGTCTCTGGAGAATTGATCCAGTATCGGCGTTGCTTCTAAATTCTTTTTTCTGGATTTTGCAGACTTCAATTCTTCTTTGGAAAAACTTCCTTCTTCTCCCATAGCAACTAACAAGTCAATATATAGTTTCTGCAAATTAATACCCATAGTATTTAATAAACGTACTGCCGCAGACTCATTTTCTTTTAATATTGCTAAAAGTAAATGTTCTGTTCCGATTTTCTCACTTCGGAATCTTTCCGCTTCCTTGGCTGCATTTTCTAACACATTGGCTGTTCTAGGTGAATATCCGTCTTTGTCTAAAATCAGTACTCCACTTTGTGGAGCAACTAATTCTTGAATCAAATCCAGTAATTTTTCAGCATCTACTTTATTTTCTAATAAAACTTGTGCTGCTACTCCTGTTTTTTCTTGAATTAATCCCAACAAAATATGCTCTGTTCCGATATAATTATGCTGCTTCTTTTGTGATAAACGCGTTGCCAGCTCTAATGCCTTTTTCGCTTTCTGCGTATACTGTTTCTGCATTGCTGTCCTCCTAATAATCCTCTTCAAATATTTCGTCTATTAACTCATGGACTTCTTCCCGTGAAATATTTTTGCATACTGCTTTTGCAAGAATTACTCGCAGAGTTTGTTTCATTTCCTGTATTGCCTGCATCTTTCCTTCTTCCAGAAAAATGACAGCTCCATTTCTTCTATCTAACTTGATAAATCCCTCTTGTCGCAATACATGATATGCCTTATTTACAGTATGCATATTAATTCCAATACTTTCTGCAAGCTGACGTACAGAAGGGAGTGATTCTCCCTCCTGATATTGATTGGTGGCTATTCCGAATACAATTTGATTACGCAACTGCATATAAATAGCCTCATCACTATCAAAATCAATTTCTATATACATAGTATCACCTTTTACAGATCGTCTAAATCGATTACTTCAAAATCATCATCTGAATCTTGGATTGTCGGTTGTTTCTTCTCCGGTGCCTTTTTCTCCGGCTTCTTCTTTTCCGGTTCTTCAAACTCAGGTTCTTCTATAATCTCTTCTTCCTCGTCTAACTCTTCTGTAACTTTTTTCTTCCAAAAACTACGTTTTGGTTTTTCTTCTTCCTCTTCTAATTCTTCCGTTTCTTCTGTATCTTCTATTTTTTTACGGAATCTCTTTGGTACTTCGTTAAAATCGTCTTCCCATTCATCCTCATTTTTTTTACCACGGAGAATGATATTTACCATGATAACTACAAGTACTGCAATGATAAAAATTAAAACTGCAATGGTTCTTCTTGCGAAATTCTTTGTACCGGTATACTGTTTGTCTAATTTATCATATGAATTTTGCAGACTCTTAATGTCTGCATTTAATGCTTCTTCATCTACTGTGCTATTTTCACTCTGCTGAACATAACGCTGTACGGTCTGTTCTGTCTTGTCATATTGATACCAACCGGTATTTCCCTGATTACTAATAGCATATATTAGATAAAAATCACTTAAACTTGGCTCTTGATTTGCAAAAGCAGTTACCGTACCATAATCACCCAGTTCTAATGCAGACGCTGCGTAAGTATCCGGTAACTGGGCATCTGTTGGCACATTTAATAAAATGTAATAACTGTTTCCTGCTTCAAGCTTTACAAATGGATAAATGCTGTCACTTTGCTGATTATACACTGCCAATGTATTTTTCACTTCTGCATCAGGAGTTGTAAGATATACTAATAATACCTCTCCCATATTGAATTGAAGTGCTTCTGCTTCTTGTCCTTTACAATTTACCGTTGTCTTCGTAAAGTCAGCCGGTACTTTATCCTTTGGAATGGTAGCTGATAAATTATATTCATGTCCATTAATTACTATTGCATCCTGATTATCCTCCGGTGTTCCTTGTTCATCGTCTACTTCCGGTGTTTCCGTTGTCTGAGTTGCTCCACCTTTGGTTACTGCAATTTTGTAAGTAGCTTTCGCTCCATTTTCTGCTTTTACTACAATACTAATATTATTGATTCCTTCTTTTAAATCTGTGTTACCGGTAATGGATTCAACAGTTGCATTGGCATTAGATGGTTTTGCATCTATTGAAATCTCATTTACATCTGCTCCTACGCTGGCTGTATAACTGGTTGTTTTGTAGTTAAATGCCGGAGATAAAGTTCCTGCTGATATTTTTAATGATGACAGACTATTATCCCCTGACTGTGGGGTAGCGGTTGTTCCATCATTTATGGTAAGCTTCGTTCCACCCGCTGTTAATCCATCAGCGCCACTGGCAGATACAGAAGCTGTTCCTGCTGCTGTTGCCTTTAACGTAATGGTTGCTCTTCCTGCTGCAACTTGCACTTTTCCGCCTTCTCCTCCCGAATAACCGGAATTACTGCAGCTTACAAAGGAAAGCTTACTGCTGTCATAACTAAATTCCAGCGTGGTAGATACTTGTTCTCCACTATCGTTTTGTGCTGTTGCTGTTACGGTGACACTATCTCCTATATTTAAACTGGAAGAAGACACTGCTACTACCACATTTCCACTGGCCTGTACCGGTAGGGATGGTAATACTGCAATTGTCATTATCATTCCCATTATTAATCCTAAATATTTTTTCCACCTTTTCATTCTGCTGCTCCTTTCTCTGCTATCTATTACAAATGTATGAATACCCACTTTCACTTAGTAACATTATAGTTTTTTCTGTCTATTATTGTCAAGGCTTATCCGCTAAATAGAATTATGATATAGAAAGAGAGCAGTCTTTCGACTGCCCTCTTATCCAGTACAACCATTTTTACTTAAACCACACATTGATACAGAACATCAGAAACAGGAACATTGCTCCTATGAAAATCATTCCGATTACTAAGCCTGCTATGGTAGCACTTACCATCATGCTTCTGGTTTCCTGCTTTGTTAACTGCTCTTCTTGGTTGTATAAACTTTTCTGCTGTTCTCTTTCTCGTTCTTCCGGTTCTTTCCGAAGCTCTGCTAACTCTTTTTCCTGATTTGCTAATAATTCATCCACATATCTATCTTTTGAGTTGAAGCCCGGAAATTTTCTCCTAGTCATACAAATGACACCTTACCATATGTCCGTTTCCCATATCTTTTACCTTTGGAGCTTCTTTCTTACAAATCTCCATACATTCGGAACATCTGGTATGGAACTTACATCCTGACGGTGGATTTGCCGGAGAAGGAATACTTCCTTCCAAAATAATACGATCCAGCTTTGCATCCGGGTCCGGAATCGGAATTGCACTAAATAATGCCTTTGTGTAAGGATGCAATGGATTTTTAAATATATCTTCAGTAGCTCCTACTTCTACTAAGCCACCTAAATACATAACACCTACTGTATCAGAAATATGCTCTACTACGGACAAATCGTGTGAAATGAATAAATAGGTAAGATTATATTCATCCTGCAAATCTTTTAATAAGTTAATAACCTGCGCCTGAATAGATACATCTAACGCTGATACCGGCTCATCACAGACGATAAATTCCGGATTTACCGCAATTGCCCTTGCGATACAAATTCTCTGACGCTGTCCACCTGAAAACTCATGTGGGTATCTATCCTTATGATATTCCTGTAAACCACAGGAATTCATAATTTTTGTAATATATGCATCATATTCGCTCTTTGGAACAAGATTGTGCTCTTTTACTGCCTCTCCGATAATCTCTCCGATTGGAAGTCTTGGAGATAAAGAGGAGTAAGGGTCCTGAAAAATAATCTGCATTTTTGTACGAAGCTCACGCATTTCCTTTTTGCTGGCTTTATTTACATCAATTCCATTAAATAATACTTGTCCATCTGTCTTTTCAATCAAACGTAAAATAGTACGTCCTGTTGTAGACTTTCCGCAACCGGATTCTCCTACCAATCCCATGGTAGTTCCTCTCTTGATGTTAAAACTTACATCATCTACTGCTTTTACTTCGCCCTTTGCAGAACCAAGTGCTCCTTTGATTGGGAAATACTTTTTCAAATGGCTGACTTCTAATATATTTTCATCATTGTGAACGAGAGGTTCTTGTATCTTTTCTTTTTCTACTGACATTTTATTTCTCCTCCTTCACAGCATCATTTACATGGCGATAACAACTTACAAAGTGTGTATCGGAAATCTTAATTTCTTCCGGATATGCACCGTTACATCCTTCTACACACATTTCACAGCGGTCTTTGAAGTAACAATAGTTTGGCATATCAATTGGATTCGGTACTTTTCCAGGAATACTGTAAAGTCTATCCACTTTTTTACCTACTACCGGCTTAGAGTTCATAAGTCCAATGGTATATGGGTGACGTGGGTCTTTAAAGATTTCCTGTGCAGTTCCTTTTTCTACCACACGACCTGCATACATAACAACTACATAGTCTGCCATTTCTGCAATTACTCCAAGGTCATGTGTAATCAGCATAATGGAACTGTTGATTTTTTCTTTTAAGCCTCGCAACAAGTCCAAAATCTGTGCCTGAATGGTAACGTCCAATGCGGTTGTCGGCTCGTCAGCAACAATCAGTTTTGGGTTACATGCAAGTCCCATAGCAATCATAATACGCTGACGCATACCACCTGATAATTCATGTGGATACATATTGTATACACCTTCACTATTTGCAATTCCAACCATTTTCAACATTTCAATGGTTCTTTCTTTTACCTCTTCCTTGCTCATATCCGGATTATGAAGTGCAATTACTTCATCCACCTGAGCCCCAATACGGAATACCGGATTCAAAGAGGTCATTGGCTCTTGGAAAATCATTGCCATTTGATTTCCTCTTAACTTCTGCATCTCAGAAGTTGGAGTATTTACAATATTGTATACTTCATTACCTGCATCAAAACGGATTTCTCCCTCTACTGTCTGACCGGTAGGTCTTTGTACTAACTGCATCATGGAAAGACTTGTTACAGACTTTCCACATCCAGATTCACCTACGATACCTACTGTTTTTCCCTTTGGTACTTCAAAGGATACACCGTCTACTGCTTTTACTACTCCGATATCCGTAAAGAAATATGTGTGTACATTATCAAATTCCACTACATTGTCTGGATTTTTCATTTTTGTAATATATTCTTCTTTCGGAATATTTTTACGATTTCTCTTTTTCTCCATTTCAGCAGTAATTTTACGATTTTCCTTGGAAATTCGTCTGGATTCTTTTGCTGAAATATAATTTGTATTATTCTTATTTTTATTTCCAAATAATCCCATACTGCTCACCTACCTCTTCATCTTCGGGTCAAATGCATCTCGAAGTCCATCACCGATAAAGTTAAATCCTAAAACCGTTAATAATATCAACAGACCTGCCGGAATCCATACAAACCAGTAGTTTGTCATAACGTATGAATCGTTTACTGCATTGATAATATTTCCCCAAGAAGCATATGGGAACTTAACTCCTAATCCTAAGAAGGACAGTGTTGCTTCTGTTAAAATAGTATCACCAAGTCCCATGGTTGCAATAACAATTAACTGAGGAACTACGTTTGGTATCAAATGTACAAAAATTCTTCTATGTGTACTGATTCCTAATGCTTCTGCTGCTGTCATAAACTCTTGCTCACGCAAGGAAAGTATCTGTCCACGCACCATACGTGCAACGCTTGCCCATCCTAAGAGTCCTAACATGGCACACAATACAAAAATACGAAGCTGTGGGTCAATTTTCCAGAAGTCCATAATCGCTCCTAAAATAATATACAGCGGCATAGCCGGAATACAATAGAAAATATCTACTAAACGCATGATTAAGGTGTCTACCCAGCCACCGAAATATCCTGCAATACCACCCATGATAACACCGATAACTACTTCTAAAATAACGGTAACAAATCCTACCATAAGAGAGATTCTACCACCGAACATCAGACGTGTCAGCATATCCATACCATGTCCGTCTGTTCCAAGAATGTGCTCTTTAGACGGCTTTGCATAGTTATCATTTACCTGAGTTTCTACATAATTTCTTACTGTGTACTGCTCGTTTTTACGTTTTAAAACATATTCTGTTTCTTTTCCGTCTTCATCTGTATAAGTAAATGTTTCTTTTTCTTGGTCAATTGCTTCTAATGCTGCTCTTCTAAAATCTAAGGTTAGGAAAACACCTTCGTTTGCAGGGCTGATGTTATAGGTAGATACAAGAATATATTCTTCTCCATCTTTATAAAACAATGCACCCTCAGCATTTTCTTTAATGGTATACGTGATTCCTTCAATATCTACAGATGTTGCCTTTGCTTCTACCGCATCTAAAGCTGCACATTTAAATTCAAAGGACGGCTGAATATCTGCTGTTGCACCACTAAATACAAACTTGGATGCAATTGCAATATTCTCAGCTACGTTGATGCTGTTCACACGTCCCTGTTTGGTAATGCTATAATGTACACCATCTGCATCAAATTCCGCTGCATTTGCTGCTACCGCTGCTTCATAAGCTGCTTTTACATTATCTGTAATAGCTCCTGCTACTATTTCATTATAGTTAAATGCTCCACGCACGGTAGTTGTAGTAGCAATCTGCTCTCCTTGAACAATATAATATAAATCATCGCTCTTTTTTAATAATCCATAAGTAACATCTTTTGCTGTGAAGCTGGTTTCTTCTTTGTTAATTGCAAGAATCATTTGTGCCTGTGCGGCTGCCGGAAACTCTTTTCCCTCTGCCACACTATACTGCCAATCTTTATTTTCTGCTACTCCTGCATAATCCTTAATTGCTGTCTCTGTAGTACGGAATACCTGTTTTTCACCATAAGGAGCAAACATTCCTCCTACAAATGAAAACAGGAACATACAGACTATAATAATCAAACCAACCATAGCTAAACGGTTACGGAAGAAACGCTTCGCAACCATCATACCCGGTGACAGCACCTTTACTCTTTGCTCATCATCTAAAGAAGTAGATGTGCTATTATGCTTTGTATTTAAATTCTTTTCTTCGCTCATCGTGCTTCTCCTTCCTAGTGAACTCGTACACGCGGGTCAACTACTGCGTAAAGAATATCTGCAATTAAGTTACCCAACAATGCTAATATTGCTAAAAATGTTAAATAGAACATGGAGAACGGAATATCTCCTCTGGTCATACTTAAGTAAGATGTATATCCGATTCCCGGTATCTGGAATAACTGCTCTGTAATCATAGCTCCGGCAAATAATCCCGGAAGACTTCCTCCTAAGATGGTAACAATCGGAATCAATGTATTACGGAATGCATGATAATTGATAACACGTTTTTCTGAAAGTCCTTTTGCTCTTGCAGTACGGATAAAATCTGAATTCAATACTTCTAACATATTAGTTCTTGTATAACGCATCAAGCTTCCGATACTTACAATGGTTAAAGTTGCAACCGGAAGAATCAGGTGTTTTGCATAATCTAAGAACTGTCCAAATGGGCTTAACTGCTCATGCATACGGCCTACAATTCCGTACAAATCTAACCAACCTAATTTTACGGAAAATATCATTTTTAATATTGTTGCAAAGAAAAAGCTCGGTAATGAAATACCAATCAACGCAAGAACCGTAACTGCATAATCCGTTCGTGAATATTGTTTCCTTGCCGCTAATATTCCCAAAGGTATTGCTATTATTATTTCTAATATAAATGCAACCGCTCCTAGCGCAAAGGAATACCAGATAACCTCTTTGAATTTTTCAATTACAGGTACATTCCACTGCCATGAATCTCCAAAATCACCTTGAAAAACATGTCCTATCCATACTACATATCCTTGTGGAATGTTTACATCTAATCCGTAAGACTCATTTAACTGGTCTAACCACTCTTCGTAAGACTTTGCACCCGGCTTAGAGGACATTTCTCTTGCCTTATTTTCCACATAAGATGTCGGCATACATCTCATGATAGAATAAATAATTAATGTTACGAAGAACAGGATTACAATGCTTATTCCTAAACGCTTTGCTATGAACTTTTTCATCGTTCCACTCTCCTATCTCTCTTTCCTTATCTCTTCTATCTTAAAATACTTTACTCGCTCCCAAAAAAAGTATATTATTTTCTATCTTAATTATATTGGCTTTTTATTTTCATTCTTACTCTGCAAGAATGTCTATTTCTTAACAAGAACTTTGAGCCCACAGGATGCGGGCTCAAAGCCAATTTGAATCCTAAATTGATTCTATTATTTCATTTCTACTTTTTCAACTTCACTTAACCATCTATAGAATGGAGTAACATCTTTTGCAATAGTATCTTCGTTGATACGCTCCGGACTGTAAATTACACAGTTCTGTCTCTGGTAAGTAGGAAGTTCTACTGCCCAGTCTAAGATAATATCTAAGCACTGTTTGTACTCTGCTTTACGGAATGCCTGATCATCACTTGTACGTGCTTCCATAATCAGAGAATCTAATTCTGCATCTGCAATGTGATAATGGTTGGAGTTTGTTCCACCCTTTCCTACAATATTGGTACTGTAATATACCTGATACATATCCGGGTCAATGGTTGCTGCCCAAGCTGCTGTCCAGAAGTTCTGCTCTCCTGCATCTAACTTATCCCAAAGAACGTTAGAATCACTTGGATTGTTAACAGTTAATGTAACACCAATAGACTCAAGAGCTTCTTTTGCATCTGTTAAGATACCAAATGCCGGATGGTCTGAGCTTCCTTCTGCCGGAATAATTACTTCGTATTCCATGCTTGCACCTTCCGGAGCTGCTGTTACTTTACCATTTTCTACTGTGTATCCTGCTGCCTCAAAATATCCTAAAGCTGCCTGTTTTGCTGCTTCGTATTTTTCATCTGCGCTCATTCCGTCTGTGTAAATTGGGTTACCATCTACATCTTTAGAATAAGCTACTTCATAACCTTCATCAGACTTCTGTGGTGCAGCCCAAGAAGTATTAGAAATTGGGTAGTTAATGATACTTGCTGCGTCTCCGTAGTAAGAATCAATATTAACATCTCTGTATACAGAGAAAATTGTCATAAATGCTTTTCTTAAATTTTTAGATGCATCACTGTTTGGTTCTCCACCTACATTTACAGTATCTGCATTACATCCAAGATATCCGTATCCTAAATTGTCTACGGAGCTTGTGATAATTTTATCACCACTGATTTCACCGTTTCCGTTGATACCGGAAATCTGTTCAAAGGTTTCTTTGCTTCCGGATGGGTCTGTTAAATCAACTGTTCCCTGCTCTACTGCAGTAACTTTTTCTGTCTCTGCTGTTTCTTTGAACTGTACGTTCTTTGTTGCAGGAGCTCCTAAATAATAATCTTCATTTGCTGTATAGTAAACAGTCTTGTTATCGTATTTTTCGAATACATATGGACCAGCTCCCATTGGCTTATCTGTCTTTTCACGTACGATAGATAAGTCTCCACGAGTAAATCCGAAAGAGTTGTTGTCATAGTCATACAGGCTCTTGTCACCATAGTAGTGCATTGGTGCAACTTCAAAGCCTAACTGATAAATAGTAGTTGCATCATATCCATCAGTTACAATCTGTACTGTGTAATCATCTACACGAGTAATACCGGAAATATTAGGAACTTCTTCACCTTCTCCGGCTGCTCTTAACTCTTCAATGACTGCTGTTTCTGCCATAGCGTTTACATCTGCATCAAAGTAAGTTTCATCACCAGCATAGTTTGTTGCTAATTTTGCATAATCAGCTCCGTAAGAAGCAATAATATCTGCTAATACAGTGTCATCATCCTTACCAGCAGCATCATAATCTTCTGCTCCGTATAAAGCAGCAAATGCCTGTGCAGTAGTCACGCCTTCTTCTAATCCGTAAGAAGTTGGATCTGTTACTACATCAGATTCCACCCATGCAAACTCAGAAGTAAGAGTCGGTGCAATAATTTCCTCAGAAATCTGTGTTGCCAACACTTCCGGCATTTCATCAATCTTAGCCTGAACCATCTCGTCTGTTACAGAGTCTGCTGCTGTGGAGTTTGCACGATATGCTTTCACACCTTTAATTGGCTGAGAAAATAATGTGCTGCTTCCATCATAATCAGTATCACACAATACATACATATTGAAGATTACGTCATCAATTGTCATTGGTTCACCATCACTGAACTTAATGTCATCACGAATCTTAACAGTATAAGTAGTATCACCGGTAGCTTCATCAATATTTACATCCACATCAGAAGGAGTGTAATATGTATAGTCCGTACCGTTGTAAGATGTTGTCTCACCTTCAATACCGTTGTAAATAATTCCGCCTGCTCTGTCATTTCCTATAAGCATAATCTGTGTCATATCAGTAGCATCTCTATCGTAATCTGAGTCACAAAAGAAAGGACTGAACTTTGCACTAAACTGTGCATAACCTACTACTAATGGTGTTTCACCATCACTTGCTTCTGTCTTTTTTCCAGAAGACTTTTTTCCATCGTCAGTTTTTCCACATCCTGCAAGCATTCCTACAGCCATGCATCCAACGAGGAAAAGGGAAAGTAATTTCTTTTTCATAATATTTCCTCCTTATAAATATAGTATATATATAAACGCTGCTGCGTTCATATCAAATTATTTTGTATCTTTTTGTTTTTGTACTTCTACCACTACGCTTTTATACATCTTATTGTGATATATAAGTGCTGCATAATCCATTATCGCCAATACTACCATGACAGCCAAGAATATTCCCTCTGACACAGCATCTATTGTATCTTTATTTCTGATAAGAAACACTCCATCTGCAACAACGGTAAAAACACATAAAAAAAATACTGCCACAATAGACTTCATCATTCGGAATATGGTCGCCTCATACTGGTGCTTTTCCATTCTTTCCGGAATCCGAATAAATCCCACTGCACCCATCATGTAATAAATCAGAGGAAGTATCATACAAAGATAGGGCAATACGATATATGCCTTATAACTTCCCGGACTATTCAGTAAACCGGCTGCTACTATCAAAATCAGTTGTACAACCACAAAAATCAGTTGAACTGCACAACGCTTCTTTTTCTCTGTTTCTTCTATATGAAAGATGTAATAATCTCCTTCATATGAAAACTTATCTTCACCTAATTTTCTCTTATAATCCTGGACAAACTTTCTCTTCATATCATCCTCTTTATTCAACATAATGTTACGGGACATTATACCACAGCTTCAAATCAGCGACAAGTCAATGTATTACCGCTTTACTATTTTACTGTTTTACCCCAATAAATTTTTCTTTTTCCCTTTTATGGACATTCGTCTTTGTGGGACAAACACTTTTCAATGTCCTAAAGTATATCATAAAGTTTTTGTTTGTACTATACGTTTCTTCTGGTATTTTAAGGTTATTTTGACTGCTTTTTTGTATATATATTCTTTTCTAAATTATTTTTATTCAATTCTTTATTCAAACAACGTGATAGTGTGATAAATTACTCGTTATTCATTTCATATTTATTTTATATTTCCCCATTTTTCTCTTGTTTTTTGTGTTTTGGCATATTTATTCAAGTTTATTTATTATTTATTCTTATAAGTAGATGCTTTTTTATAATTCTATGCTTTTTTTAGTCTTTTACATTCCTTTCTCCCATCACTACTCAGAAAGTACCACCATACTCCTCCACTTATAATCAAAAAGGCAGGTATCGCTTTTGTTTTATCCCATAGAACAATATCCGTATCTGTGATAATAGCTGCTGCTATTAATAATGAAAAAGTAACGATTACTGACATGATTCCTGTGATAATAAGCATTCCCATATCCAGATTTGTTTTTTTCTTATTTTGGTTTTTCATTTGTTTATCCTCGCTTTCTTCTACTATTTCCTATCCTTCCTCTTTCTTATGGGATTATTTTAACAGAATGGGTGTACCGAAAATGGGACTTCGTTTTTTCTTGTTGCGTTTTTTTTCGTTCTGGTATAATATGAATACTTGGTGAGTACTGCAAAAGTACTGTATCACCCTAACATGAAATGAATTTTAAATAAGGAGAGTTCAAATGAAAAACTGTTTTGTTGCCCAATCCGGCGGTCCTACCGCTGCAATTAATGCCAGTCTCGCCGGTGTAATCAAAGGTGTATTGGAACATTCTGATTTTGACCGCATATATGGTTCTTTAAATGGAATCACCGGTATCTTGGAAGGAAGATACTTAGACCTGACGGATATTTTCCAAAAAGAGGAGACTTTACATCTCTTAAAACGAACTCCTGCCATGTATCTTGGGTCTTGTCGTTTTAAGCTGCCAAAACCAGAGGATGATATTCAGCCTTATCAATTTATTTTTGAAAAATTTGCAGAAATGAACATTGGTGCATTTTTCTATATTGGTGGAAATGATTCTATGGACACAGTAGACAAGCTTTCTGCCTATGGTGCTTCTATTGGCAGTGATATTCGTGTCATCGGAATTCCAAAAACCATTGATAATGACTTATGTGCTACTGACCACACTCCCGGATTTGGTTCTGCTGCAAAATATGTTGCCTCTTCTATTTTGGAGATTTCACACGATACTCTGATTTATCATGTGAAGAGTGTTACCATTGTGGAAATCATGGGACGTGATGCAGGATGGCTTACTGCTGCCTCTGCACTTGCAAGAAATGAATATTCTACTGCCCCTCACTTGATTTATCTGCCAGAGCGTGATTTTGATACAGAAGCATTTTTAGCTGATGTTTCCAGACTTTTACAGGAACGTGATAATGTGATTATTGCTGTTTCAGAGGGTATTCGTGATAAAGATGGTAACTATATTAGTGCTTCTGCTGGTGCAGTAGACAATTTTGGTCACAGCCAGTTAAGCGGTGCAGGAAAAGCCTTAGAATATCTGGTGCAGGAACGTCTTCATGTAAAGGTTCGTTCCGTAGAAGTAAATATTCTACAGCGATGCGGCGGGCACATTGCTTCTCTGACAGATTTAGACGAATCTTTTGCGCAAGGACAGTTTGGTGTTACTCTTGCCAGAAATGGTGAAACCGGAAAAATGGTAACACTTTCCCGTACTTCTGACACGCCTTATGCTGTATCTTATGGTGCTACTGCTATCTCTGATATTGCAAACAAGGTAAAGAGCGTTCCTTTGGAATATATTAATGCAGAGGGTAATGATGTGACCTCTGAAATGATAACTTATCTGAAACCTCTCATTCAGGGCGAGCCTGTTGTTGATTTTAAAGACGGACTTCCGGTATACCTACCGGTTGCTCACTTAGTATAAACCAATTGTATAAGTAGTTATAGCGAAAACAGGAAGAAATGCATCTTGCACTTCTTCCTGTTTTCTGTCTGTATGAAACTTTATTTTCCTGTTACTACTTCAAAATACCGTTTTATTTCTTTCCATGCCGCTTTGGATTCCGGCATTAACATCATTCCCATTTGGAATACATGAAACATCCCCTTGTAAACATGAAAACGCACACGCACTCCCTGCTGTTTTGCCTTATGGGCAACTCCTACGGAATCACTTAGTAACATTTCTACTTCTCCTGCCTGTATCAGCATTGGCGGAAATCCCCAGTATTCTCCAAACATAGGTGATATATATGGATGACGTGTATCATTGTTTCCCACATAGTCTTTATTGTATATAAGACTGTCTCGGGTATTTCCAAATAAAGGGTCTCTCTCATAATTATCCTCGTAGGATGGACCACTGGCTGTCAAGTCTGCCCATGGTGACATGAGAATCAGTCCTCCCGGAAGCTTGCAGTTATGGTCTTTTAGGTACATACAGAGTGCCAATGCCAGTCCGCCTCCGGCAGAATCTCCTGCTACAATTATCTGCCTGCTGTGCCATCCTGCTTTTTTCAACCAGCCAAAAGCTGCAACTGCATCTTCTAAAGCTGCCGGATAGGGATGTTCCGGTGCTACACGATAATCAATGGTAAGTACATTCATTCCCTTACTTGCTTCACAGTACAAGCCTGCAAAAGAGCGATACGCATTGCGCATTGCGCCAATATATCCACCACCATGAAGCTGCAAAATCACATAATCCTTGCGTGGTTTTTCTTTTCTTGATAAATACTCCATGTTAAAATTGGGCATGGTTATCTCTTCTACCTTGAAACAATCGGGACAGCGCCATTTTGGCTCTATTAACTTTTTCCGCAGCTCTCCGGTTTTAATTTTTCTTCCAATGAGGTTATCATTGGTAACATGCGCAATCATTTCCCGAATGACTCTTCCTCTTGTGCTGACTTCTGTCATTCTTTCCTCCTATACATGAAATCTTCGTTTCAATTCGTTCTTTGCCTTGCGGTCGCCAAATATAACGGTTGCTAACAGTAAGCAAGCCGATACTGCTGCTGCAATCACGGAAAGAATTGGTCTGGTAATAACATCAAATCTCCACATAATCAGACATACCACAGACACTAATACCGTGCTTATCTGCATAAGAAGATAACTCTGCCAATTTGCCATGTTTACCAGCATTAAGATTACAATAGTCATATCCAGCAGCAAAACTGCTCCCGGCATAACATAGTTCACTGACCAACCTCGATACCCCACAATGTTATCTACTGCAATAACAAACAGTACTGCTCCTATGACCTGCACCCATATAACACTTCGATATCCGTTATTCTGCTGAATGGAGTATTTCAATGTAATATAAAAATACAAGATGCTAATACCTGTAATAGCAGACCACCAGACGCCATTATAATTAAGATAATTAATGGCAATCAATGCCACTTCTGTTACAATGGCTAAAAAGCTGTATAGTCTTACCACAAAATTCAATTTTTTCACATTACTTTTCACATCGGGATAGCCTACTGCTATGGGTTCCTCTTGGGGTAATTCCTTTTCCTGTTCCAACACACTTTTACACAAAGGACATACTACTGCCTCGTCTAAAATTTCTACATTGCATTTCTTACATCGTCTCATTCTTCATATACTCCATTTGTTTCTACCTGTACTGCAATTCCATCTTGGGCAAGCCGTCCAAAAAATCCTCGCTGTACAGCAGTTTCTGCTAAATTGGAACTTATGGTAAATACCAATCTGTCTTTGTAGGAACAAATTGTTCCTTTTACATTTTGTCCTTTGGACATGGATAAAAATGCAGAAAATTGCTCAATATATGCCTGATACTCTTCCCGCACCTGTATATTTCCAATATTTGTTACTGTTGTTGTATTGGCAAGAGCACTGGTACGATACACATACTTTATTGCTAAACTTTTCACAAATAATGGAACTGCACGCAAAATAAAATTCTTTTCATTGGAAACGTTATATGCAAACAAATTTTCCAGATTTTCACGGGTAATCTGACTACGCAAACTTTCTGCTACTATTTTTATTACTTCTTCAAAAGTATAATTTTCTTTTTCTGGTTTAAATACCGCAGAAACAATTACGAAAAAATTCTTCATCGTAATAGAATCAAAATACGGTCTTAAGTTTACCGGTACACAAGAGCTGATAGGACGTGCGTGCTTATTTTTCGCTCCACGAAGTGAATCCTGATAAATACTCCATAAAAAAGCTGCTACCAGATACTCGTTAATGGATACGCCATACCCTGCACTTACTTTCTTTAACTCTTTTACCGACATATAACCATGCATGACACCCAGTTCTAAAGGTCCTAGTTTTTCTCCTTTTACCATATATGCACGCTCTGTCTTATATGTTTTTTTATGTCCCTTTTTATAGTTCTCCAGATAACTGTCTTCCCGATTTAAGGAAGTCTCACTGCTTAATCCGTCCCCTAATTTTTCTGCCAGTTCCGGATGTGCAAGTCGTAAGTATTGATAGGTCAATTCTTTCAAAAAGGTAATTCCACCCATTCCGTCTGTTAATACATGGAATACCTCGAGATTAATTCTGTTTTTATAATAATTTACCCGGAACAGGTAATTCCTGTTCCGGTTTGGTGAAATATATCTGCAGGGATAGCGGTACTCTTCCTTTACCTCCGGTGCGGGCTTCTGGTTGGTTTCAAAATAATACCAGAATACACCGGAACGTATACGCACATTGAACACATCAAACCAAGGTAATACCCGCTCCAATGCCTCCTGCAACAGTTCCGGCTGTACCTCTTCTGTTAATGTTACTGATATACGATAGACGTTACTCATGCTCTCTCCGGCAATGACCGGAAAAAGATGTGCCGTATTATCCAATTTATCCCACTTTATTTCACTTGAATTTCTTTTCATGCTTCTACCTTTATTATCTTATAATGTTTTGGATTCTCATAATCCTTTTCGTAACCATCATCCTCATAAAGCTCGTATTCTGCTGTTTTGGTTACAAAATCTAAGGTCTTTAATTCCTGCTTTTCTGCTTCTTCCATATATTGTCCGCCCATGGTATATGGAACAATTTTCTCAGGACGAATGAAAAATACTACTTCATCCAATGCAATGTCAATATAGTAATGACCTTTTTTCAGAACTTCCGTCTTAATATCGTTCATACTCTTCATACGGACTAACTTCATTTTTTCCGGAAGATATACATATCTGCCCTCTGCATTCTGTGTATAAACCGGTGCTATCATGATGCTTTCTCCAAGCAGTAACTGGTCTTCTACCTTTGCTGCCTGCTCATCCTTTGGATATGCAAATGCCAATGGTGTGAAAAGCATTTCATTTCGCAATGCTGCTTTCATATATTCACTATACAAATATGGCATTAAACCGTAACGGATTCCGATGATATTCTTAAAAGCATCCTTGCGAATAAACTGGTAAGCCTCCTGCTCTCTGGTTCCAATGGCTGCATGGTTACGCATGAGTGGCGTAAATACTCCGAGTGCCATCCAGCGAAGTACTAAATCTTCTGTGGCATCTGCGCCAAATCCACCTAAATCTGCTCCTGTATATAGGAAACCACACATATTCATGGATGGCAGCATCTGAAGATTCATCAGCAAGTGTGACCACCATGACTGATTATCTCCCATCCAAGTTCCGCCATAACGATGCATTCCAATGTAAGATGCTCTGGAGTAGATAAGCACACGTTTTTCCGGTTCTAACTCTTCAAACGCCTCTCCGGCTGCTCTTGTCATATTATAACCATACAGGTTGTGCACCTTATCATGGCATACCTTTTTTCCATCCATATTGTGATAAATAGATGCATAATCTTCCGGATTATTGGCAAGTCCGTTTACTAAATCTCTGAAACCGAATACTTCCCACATATCCATATCACGGTTATCCATTTTCTTGATTTTCTTCATTACAGCATCTAAGTTCTTTTCAGAATAGAAAATAGCCGGCTCATTCATATCATTCCAGAAACCTTCAATTCCCTGGTCTAATAAAAACTTATACTGATGTCCGAACCATTTTCTTGCGTTACTGTTTAAAAAGTCTGGGAAATGTACTCTGCCCGGCCATACCGCTCCTACAAAGTCACTGCCATCCTTTTCCTTACAAAAATATCCTTTTTCTACACCTTCTTCGTAGGTCTCATAGCCATCTTCAATCTTCACACCGGCATCAATAATCGGTACTAAGTGAATATGCTCTTTTTCCATTTCCTTTACAAATTCAGGGAAGTTTGGAAATGTCTCTTCGTTGATGCTGAAGTCTTTGAAACGTTCCATGTAATCAATATCCATGCACACATTGTCTAATGGAATGCCATTTTCACGATATCCTTTTACTACGTTACGAATATCATCTTCACTCTGATAGCCCCAACGGCTCTGTGTATAACCAAATGCCCACTTTGGCGGAATGTAGCTTCGACCAATCATGGTACGGAATTGTTTGATAATATCAAGAATCTCTTTTCCCTCTATGATATACACATCTAAGTTCCAATCCTCCGGAGTGATACGGATTTCATCCATTCTGGTATATCCCATATCTAATACCAGTTTTCCCGGATAGTCAATGAATACACCAAAGCGTTCTTTTCCGTCTACTACGAAGACGTTGTGTGCTCCATACAGGGAACGCTGTGTCTCTGTGTGGTTTGGCTGGTCTGCACAATTGCTTTCATATATCCATCCTCTTTTATTGATTCCTCTTACATTTTCTCCCAATCCATAGATGCGGTCTTCTTTGGCAAGCTGATATACAAAGCTTTTTTCTTCTTTTTTTAAATATGGAACTTTCCCTTTTTGAATGGTAAATTTTTCAACTACTGCATCTGTTTGAATCGGGGTTCCAATACGGTATTTACGAATTTTGTTCATGATTTTTCCTCCTGATTGTGTCTCCCTTTACAATCTTATGATTTCATAAATTGAACATCCTTTGTCCACCAAACATACAATCCAACTTTCCATCTTGGTGGGCGGCACGGGTATTAACGGAAACATATGTCGCAAAATAATATTTTTCTCTAACTCGCTCAAGCAAAAATCCTCGCTTGCGTTCTTCAATGCTGTTTTGGGATGATGAAATCCGTGCAGCCTATGACTTTTGTCCTTTTCATGCCAGTCATACAAAAAATAGTCATGCAACAGTGCACCGTATATCAACTCTTTCCTATGTCTGGTAAGATGCAGAAATTCTGCAAGACACAGACTATAATATGCTACTCGAATACTGTGCCAATATACCGATGTATTGCCATGCTGACAAAAGGCTTTGGACTCATTCATCCTCCCATCGCGGCATAGCTTGCGCAAAGCTTCTGCCACAAGACGTTTTTTCTCTGCCTTTGTCATTTTCCTACCTCCTTTGGCTGGTAACATTTTATCATATACACGGACATTTTTCCATAAATCCTGCTATTTTCCCCTTAAAAATTTATTGGTATCCCGCACAATTGTTTTTTGCAGACACCAGATACAGGCAATATTTGGAAGTGCCATAAGTGAGTTAAATAAATCCGAAACTCCCCAAGCTAATTCCAGTGACATGACTGCCCCTAAATATACCGCAAACAGATATAGAATTCGATAGTTTTGAATGCCTCCTTCGCCCCACAAATATACTACGGCACATTCTCCATAATAGTTCCATCCGATGATGGTAGCAAAGGCAAACAGTATCAGCGCAATGGATAACATACGATCGCCTGCAAAGGGCAACTGTGAAAAGGCAACAAAACACAGCCTATCCTGAGGTACCTGTATATAGTTTTCCGGATTTTTTATCATACTGCTGACAATGGTAATTCCGGTAATGGCACACATAACCACAGTATCCCAAAATGTCCCTGTCATAGACACTAAGCCCTGCTGCACCGGTGAAATGGTTTTTGCCGTTGCTGCTGCCATTGGCACAGAACCTAACCCTGCCTCATTGGTAAATAGTCCCTTGGAGATTCCCACCCGCATGGCGGTCATAACAAGTGTTCCTGCCATTCCCCCTGCCAAAGACTTTGAGGTAAATGCAGAGCCCACAATTACCCGTATGGTTTCCGTCAGATATGCTGCATTTTTCCCCATAATAAAAAAACACCCTCCTAAAAAAAAGATGCTCATAATGGGCACAAGAAATGCACAGACTTTTGCAATCTGCTTTCCACCACCTAAAATTACAATGCCAGCCAATATGGCAGTTCCCATTCCTATCAGATGCGGTGATATTTCTGTCTGCCCGCAAACTGCTGCGGAAATGGAATGTGCCTGTACACTGCTCCCGATTCCAAAGGATGCCAGTACCGCAAACACAGAAAACAGAATTGCTGCCCATTTTTGGTGCAATACATTCTCTAACACATACATTGGTCCTCCTACAAAAGAACCGTCTTTTCTTTTCACCCGATATTTTACCGATAAAAAACTCTCTGCATAACAGGTAGCAATTCCGAATACTCCGGTAATCCAACACCAGAATATTGCTCCCGGTCCGCCTAATGCAATAGCTGTTGAAATTCCTATAATATTTCCCGTTCCAATAGTAGCTGCCAATGCCGTTGATAATGCAGAATAAGGGGAAACATTTCCTGTTTCCCCTTCTGTTTTGCCGAAACTTTTTTGAATCCCTATGGGTATCCATTTTTGAATGATTCCTAAGCGAAGTGTAAAATAGATATGTGTTCCAAGCAGTATCACCAACATTGGAAAGTTCCACAAATATGCCTGTATGGTTTTTACTGCTTTTAATATTGTGTCCATCAGGTACTCCTCTATACTTATTCTATTTTAAGTATATGGGTGTCCTTTTTCTTCTATGAAATATTTTTACTTTTTAAATACCTTTTTACTTTCCTACTAATTTTCTTTCGGATATTTTTCACAATCACAGTCAACGGCTGCTTTGCCTGCTTCTGCTCTTGCACCAAAAACAACCGGTACTTCTACGCACAACTTTTGACTGATAGTAAATTTACATGCATCTTCAGGCTTTTGGAAATGAATGTCACATCCCGGTGAAATAACCGCTTTTCCTATACAACGAGTTTTTGCATTCCCCACTTCCCCAAATGGTTTTATGGTAACCGGAACAGAAACGTTTACATCCTGATATGCTACCGCTATACAACCGACCTTATTCATTTCTTCGTGGCCTTTTTCTTCCAATTCCTGATTTAATACCTTTTCTACATTATCCATAAAAATCTCCTTTCGGATTCCAATCTTTGTTTTGTTCTCATATTTTCTCCCCTAGGATTATTTTATGTAGATAATAAAAAGAGGTCACATTATTTCCTATTTTCTTCCATCCATTTTACAGCAAAGTCTACTAACTCCCGTTGCCGCATAAAACAGATACTGCTGTTTCCTAAGGACACTCTTGTGGTTGTGCCTAATTTTTCAAATGCTTCTCCTATCTCTTCAAAGTCTTCTCCATCTACATAAAGAGTGTCATAAGCTACCCATTCTCTTTTTCCATTTACTAGCATTGCGCTGTGCTCGGTAGATAAATGCTTTCCTGGGTATTCCGCTCTTACATCTGCCAAATGTAATGAGGTATTCTTGTCATACCCTACTCCGATGAGCAGTACATAACCATCCAGTTCATACAGTTTTCCAACTGGAGAACTTTCCCCAAAAATATTGGACAAATCGTGATTTTCTGTCAAATATTCTGCATTTTTTCCATGGGCTGCTACGGAACGTGCCGGATGGTCACTGCGCAATGTTCCCTGCCATTTTCGAAACATCTCTGCTACTGCTCCCATGGTATTTGTTGGCGTAATATTCTTATCGTATGCCGGCCACTGTTCCCGAATGGTCTGCCACCACTCCTTTGGCTCTTCCCAGTGTACACCTGCCTCCGGATCTAAGTTCTTCCATGATTGCGTAGGCATCATAATGGTTCCTTCTTCTCCAACACTTTCTAAAAGTGCCTCGATAACAATCTGCGCTCCTCCACATACAAATCCCAGACTGCTCATAGATGTATGTACCATAATACTCTGTCCCGTTTTTACTCCAACTTCTTTTAATGCTTTTTTAATATCCTCTTTTAAGACAATTTTTCTTTCCATGATTCTGCTTCCTTTCCACTATTTTCTTGCTGTTCTAAACTTTTCATCCAATTCTTTCTGCGAAATACTACCAGCGAAATCACCAGTCGTACACATTCTTCTAAAGAAAGAATAAAATAAACATAAGGTATCGGTAACTCCAATACGAATGCCGTCAACAAGCCCAACGGAACTCCAAAGCCCCATGTACCAAGAATGTCTATACACATAACATACTTTGTTTTTCCTCCACTTCGAAGAATTCCTCCACCTAAAATCATATTTAATACCTTGACCGGAACTATCACTGCAAATGCCAAAAGTATTTGGCTCGCAGTTTCTCGTACGCTTTCTTCTACATTATAAATCTGTACATAATATCCCCGACTTACAATCAATATCAGCGACAATATCACTGATCCACATAGTCCATACCATATGAGTTTTTTTGATTCCTGATATGCTTTCTCATATGCTTCACTTCCTAATGATTTTCCAATGACAATTGCGGCTGCCTGTGAAAGTCCGCTCAATGCTCCAATCATTAACACCTGAATGGATGATGTCAACGTCATTGCCGCACAGGCATCTGTACCGATGTGCCCATAAATTGCGGCATACACATTTTCTCCAAGACTCCATAAAAATTCACAAATCAGAATGGGCATTAAAATACCAAGATACTGTATTCTTCCACTTTTATTCATACGAAAAACAAATTCCATATGCAGTACCTGTTGCTTGTGATAATGTCGTAAAAACAACCCTAAAATCAACAGACAGCTAATACACTGAGATACCACTGTTGCAATTGCCGCTCCGGTAACTCCCATCCTTGGAAAACCGAATTTTCCAAAAATCAGCACATAATTCAATCCCGTATTCATAATCGCTGCCAAAATTGTGGAATACAGCGGAATTACTGCTGCATCCATGCAGCGCAGCAAGGTAGACAGCAAAGTTCCTACTGCGATAGGAATATATGATATTGCAATAATTCGCAGATATCCTGCTGCTACTGCTTTGGTTGCGGAGTCTTTGGTGTAAGCTCCCATAATTTGTTCTGAGAAACCAAGGCACATTCCGGTAAATAATATTGCTAATAAAAGTGCTATTATGATATTCACAAAAAAGCTGCGGCTGATTTCTCTATCATCCTTTTTTCCCATATATTGGGCAATCATAATTCCTGCTACTGCTGCAATGGCAGAAACCAATACGGAAAAAATAGAATAAAACTTTCCACCCAGACCGATTCCTGCAATGCTGGTACTTCCAAGCTGTCCTGTCATCACTTGGTCTATGACACTAAATGAGGATTGTAATAATGATTGCAGCGTAATCGGAACGGCTATTTTCAATACTGACTTGTAAAATGAATTTTCTTGTTTTGTTGCTTGTCTCATATGTTTGCCTCCATCTTGTTTTATCTGCTTTTATTGTATTTTATAAATTCGATATTCACAATAGGTTAAACGCGTAACCCCATACAAAAAAAGAAGACAAAATTTGTGCACTATCACAAACCTTATCTTCTTTTCTGTTATTCTACTATATTAAAATGCTTTGCAACACTTTTCCGCTCTACCAAGGTTACCGGAAGAGATATGGTAGTATGCATATTCTGTTCTTCCCTTAATTTTTCTAACATAATAATTGCAAGCTCTGCCCGTCTTTTCTTATCCTGACGGATTGTGGTAAGTGGCGGACAAACCAGTTCGCATAAGGGAACATCATCAAAACCGGCAATAGAGATTTGTTCCGGAACGCTTATCCCATGCTCCTGTAAAAACTGCATTACTTCAATGGCATAATAGTCGGAAACCGCAAAAATTGCTGAATACCTTTGCAGTTGTTCCAATTTTTCTTCATAAAGCTGTCTGCGCTTTTTCCGTTCTGTGGGAACTAATAAAAAATCTGCGCCATCTTCTCCCATTCCCGCCTGAAATCCTAAAAAGCGTTCATGATCCATACACACATCATTGTCGGCAATACATAATACTTTTTTATGTCCATTTTTCCGAAACAGATTTCCTATCTGATATCCACCATCATAATTGTCAATTACAATATTGCACAATCGTTCTGTTTTTTCCAAATACCCGTCATAGATGACAAATGGAATATGCATATTATCCCGCAGGCTCTTATAGTCCTGTTCACAGAATCCGATAATGACTAATCCTTCCATGTTCCACATAGATGCAAATCGTGGGATTTCTTTCCACTCCTTTGCAGTTTTTACCATCATAAAATATCCGGCACGTTCAATTTCTATGGACAACTCATTCAATGCAGATGCTATAAAGGTATCTTCTAACACATGTGATTCATACTTTTCATGGTTGTTTACTACCACACCTATAATGCGGGAATTGTTCTGTGCTAATAAAATCCCAGCCATACTTGGAATATACTGCTTTTGCTCTAGCAGCTGCTGCACTCTTCGCACTGTCTCGTCTGAAATCTTTTTGGTTTTTCCATGAATCACATTCGATACAGTAGCCGTACTGACCCCTAATTCTTCTGCAATATCTACAATCCGTACGCGCCCATTTTCCATTTTTCTTTACCCTCTTTATTACAAATTCACATTTTCAGCATAAACTTTAATCCTTATACACTGAAATGCTGTACACTTTCTTCTAAGCCATCTGCAATGGACTTTAACCCTTCCGTACTTCCTTCTACCTGTCGGAAATTCTCTGATACTAAATTGGTATTGGCACTTACTTCTTGGGTTACGGCTGCATTTTGCTTAGCAATATCTGATAATTCTGCCACTGTTTTTATAATTTCCTGACGTGCACTATCTAAATAGCTGACACTATTTTCAATTACATTCATGCTTTCTAAGGATTCCTGCAGCTTCATCATAACTTCATCCGTCATGGCACTTGTTTCTTTCATATTATTGGTCTGATTTTCAATGGTTTCTGCTACTTTTTCCATGGTTATGACTGCCATATTGGAATCTTCCATTAACTGAGCTACAATCTCTTCTATCTGCTCACTGGATTCATTGGACTGGCTTGCAAGCTTTTGTATCTGCTCTGCAACCACTGCAAAACCTTTGCCATTTTCTCCCGCTCTCGCAGCCTCAATACTTGCATTGAGACTTAACAAACCTGTTTCTTCTGCAATCGCTGCAATGATATCCGTTGCTTCTTTAATCTTCTGTGCGGATTCGTTGGTCTGTTTCGTCTGTCTTGAAATCTCTGTCACAAGTGCTCTCACCGCCTGATTACTTTCTAACAGCTTATGTATGGTTTGTGCATTCTTTTCTTCTGATTCATGCATGGCTTTGGCATTTCGTTTCATTTCAGACATTTCTCTTGAAGTCTGTTCTATTTTTTCTCCCATATCAGCTACATTATCTGATGCTTTTCCAGAAATATTTGCCTGTACGGATGCACTTTCTGCAATACTATTTACTGCATTACCAACTTCTCTCATGGATGCGGTTGTTTCTCTTGCTGTGTCTTCTAGTTCTCCTGAGGCATCCCAGACTGCTTTTGCATTATCGGCAATGGCCTCGATACTTTTTGCCATCTCATCTTCTAATGCTTTAATTGCTCTGGATAAATCTCCGATTTCATCCTTTCTTCCTAAGAGATGTTTATCCACTTGTGTCCTTAAATCTCCTTTGGCAACAGACTGTACCAAGCCAATACTCTTTCTTAATGAGCCTGTTAAAGAACCGGTAAAAATAATTGCTGCTGCCATACATATTACCATTACGAATACTGTTACCGCTATTATGGCATAAATAATTTTATTTACTGCTGCATCTTTTTGTTCTTTATTGCTGCCTACAAAAATCATCCCTATGGGTGTGTCACCTTTTTCCTGGCACACTGGCATATAATAGCCATAATACATTGTTCCATCAATAGAAACTGACTTGCTGAAGTATTCTTCTCCTTTTTCTAAAACCTGTTTTTTTACCGTCTCTCCTGCCGGTGAACCAAGAATTCTGTCTCCATTTTTATCCACTGCAGAGCTCATAATTCTTCTGTCTCCGTAGAAAAATGTGACTTCCATTCCAGATTTTTCTTTGATACTGTCTACAATGCTTTCTGATTTGGAAATATTATAGCTTCCTTTCCAAATATCACCGTTTTGCGCTTCTAAATACTCTCCTGCATTTTGGTCATATGCGGCAAAGGTTGCCGTTGCTGCACTTCTTAACGCATCTTCAATTTCCTGTACTAATGCGCCTTTTACTACCGTCAGTGAAATCAGTATAACTACTGTTCCTAACAAAAGAACCGGCAAAACCATCAATGAGAATATCTTCTTTTTCATAACATTCCCTCCTAGTCCACTACTTGTACATTTTTATAGTACCAGTTAATATTTCCTGTTATCGTTGCATCATCCAGTGTTTCACCAGTTTTTCCAACTATTTCACCTGTATTCGTCTCTATCTCTCCATCAAAGACATTACATTCTCCGGATAAAATCTTTGCTTTTGCTTCGTCTACTTTTTCCTGTGTTCCATCTGCGCAAAAATCTGCTAAATCGGTAATTGCTACCAATCCTTCCTGCATACCGCCATAATAATTGTCTCCTGTCCACGTTCCGTCAATTACACTTTGCACAGCAGTTGTATAGTAAGCACTCCAATTCCATATAACGCTGCATAAACAGGAATCCGGTGTTTCTTTTCGCATATCTGAATTGTAACCAATTCCATATACTCCTGCATCCTGCGCCATGGTCTGAGGATATGGTGTGTCACAATGCTGCGCCATTACATCACATCCCATATCTAAAAGTTCTTTTGACGCTGCTTCTTCTGCCTCCGGGTCATACCAGCTATTGGTTACTTTTACATATATAACTGCATCGGGATTTACCGAAGCTATTCCAAGTGCAAATGCATCTATTCCTCCTGTTACTTCGGAATTAGAGGAATCTTGTGCTGCAACATACCCAATCTTATTGGTCTTTGTATTCATTCCGGCTACAATTCCACTTAAGTAACGAGCCTGATAAATTCTTCCAAAATAATTTATGAAATTTTTACCGTTACTCTCATAACCGGTTCCATGACAAAAATAAATATCCGGATATTCTTCTGCCATTTTACCGGTAATATCCATATAGCCCCAGCTTGTGGAAAATATAATATTACATCCTTCGTCTATACATTCCTGTATCGCAGTTCTAATGGCATCCTCGTCAGTATCATCCACATTGACTTTTCTTATAATCTGCTCATTGGAAAGTCCAAGATTTTCCTGCATTCCCTGAATTCCCAAATCGTGTGTATAGGTATACCCACTTCCCTCTGCCGGGTCAGAAAGGTGGATTACGCCTACTTTTATATCTTCTTTTGCAATTCCCTTTCCATTACTGTCTGTTTGCTTTTTTTCTGATGTTCCGGTCTGCTTTGTATTTACGCTGTCTTCATATCCCTGATTCGTTGCATAATCATCCACTTCCTGCTTTGTACCACAACCGGCTACCATTAACATTCCTAAGGATAGTGCCGCTGCCTTCAACCAACCTTTTCTCATACCTCTTCCTCCTAAATTGTAAAAATCCATGTACGATAAAATATACTTTTATTTTACTCCATTTCACACTCTGCTTCAATAGAAAGGTAAAGTCAAATCAAATTATTCTTCTAACACTTTTTTACAGTACCATTCGTTATTAACCTGTTTTACTACTCCATTTGCCGAAATCACCGGATGATTGATATCATTAGGCGGAATATATGCAACCACGCCAACTTTCCCATCAGACATCATTACCTGTCTTTTTCTGAAATGCTTTACCATATTATTTACAAAAACAACCGTAAGCTCTGTATCCAGTCCCGGATATTCATTTTCTTTCATTTTTGCCAAAATATCAAAAGGCAACCGTTCTTCCTTATAACTGCGTTCCGAAACCATTGCATCGTAAACATCACAAATGGATGTAATTCTTGCAAAAACAGATATTTCCTCACCAGAGAGCTTGTCCGGATATCCTGAACCGTCTAATTTTTCATGGTGATGACGTACCGCATCTTTCACACTTTCATCATATTGCTCATCCAATAGTTCACTGGAATAGATGGGGTGTTTCTTTATTATCTCATACTCTTCTTTTGTAAGCTTTCTCGGTGCAAAGAGGATTTCTTCCGGTATTTTGGTTTTCCCTATATCATGAAGCAATCCTGCCATAACCAACTTTTGTATCTTTTCTTCCGGCATTTTTAGCCAATACCCCATCATACCGTTTAAAAAAGCAATATTTAGGGAATGTCGCTGCAACCCTTCGTCGATTTTTCTTGGCACATTTATACAGCGAAAGAAATCCTGCATATTCATTCTCTGTATCTTTTTTGTTACTTCTTCCGTTACCGCCTCCGCTCCCTCGTATTCCACTTCTGCGGCATGTTCAATCATTCCTAAGAAATGTTGTACTTCTTTTTTCAGTTTGGTATATCCTAACCTATCTTCAACTATTTTTTGCTGAATCTCAGAAGGCATATCCTTTTGTTTCAAAATTTCCTGATAGGCTTCTTCACAAACCATGACGCACTCATCCTTTGTTCCTAAATTCCGCAACTGTTCTATTGTTTTTTCTGTAATCCTTTCCCCGGCTTTTATCAAAAGCACTTTTCCATTTTCATTATACAAATCATCGGATAATACCATTCCATCCCACAAATATCTAATTGGAATTCTTTTTAATCTGTCTGCTTTCTTCTCTTCTGCCATAGTTCTTCCCACTCTTTCTTGCAACAATATACCGACACCCATATTCCGTAGTCCACAAATTCTGATTCTGTACCCGCACCACTTCATACACTCCTTGTATTGTGGTTTCTCCTAAATCCAGCAGAATCCGTATTCGGTTTCCTTTTTCAAAACTTCCTGCCATTGCTTCTAGAAGCACCCCATTGGCACTGATATTGTGTGTAACAAATTCTATGGGTTTTCGCAATGTAATCATTTGCTTTTCGATTACAATTCCTTCTACCTTTCCCTTTGCTCTCATCTCATAGCGCTGCTTTTTCCTGTCTTCCTTATTTCTTCCACTGTGAAGCCGAATCTGAAATTCATTTGCTATCACCGGTCGTTCCAAAATCCCATAATATTCTAATAACCGATTGGGGCAAAATATTAACACAGATACTTCCTGTTGCCCGAAATACTTCAAACCGCTTGCACTGATTTTTACAATTTTTTGCACTGTATCATATGCAGTAATTCTCGTATCTGAAATAAGTTGACTACTCTTCCTATCTTTTACTTGTATTCTGCATCCTATCAATTTATCTCCAAGCTCTGCCATATGATCTTACTCCTTTCTGCTGTCACTCCTTTGATTATTGCCGGAATTGCATTTTGTATATTTATACTGATATTTTAGCAGATTTGCTTATAAAAATAAACTAGTCGTTTACTAGTTTTTTAGTTGAGTACATAGATTTTTCTATATACGCAGATTATTATTCGATTAGTACGATTTTAATTTCCAAAATATTATATGCAACGGTTACATCTGTATACTTTTTTCTAATTCCTTAGCATTTCCTATAACATAAAAAAAGACCAAGTAAATTTCTCTACTCAGTCTGTTAATAACAACAATATTTTATGATTTCCCCGAAGGGAACATAAGGAATCTGCAAAATATATACAACAACTTTGATGTCAATATATGCGTCAGGCTTTTTCTCTAACTAACTTAACTACCGTCTCAATATTCCTCTGAACTTTGATTTTATACTGCATAGCGAAAGTATGCAATAGATTTCAAAGTGGGGTAACTAATTTATCCCCTTGTTATGCGGAATACTGTTGGTATAATATATCATCAACCTTCTTCTTGATACTCGCTAAAATACCAAAACAAGTAGACAACATTTCAAAAAAGCATCTCCAATAATTATCATATAAACCACAAGTATCACTTTGATAAGAGAAATTTAAATAATTATTGTAACTATTTATTTCTTGACATATCTCTGGTCCTAAATCCAGTGAATACTCCAATAGCACCTCATTTAAAAGCATTCTTTTCTCTTGAAATGTATAAATTCTTTTCAAATCATCTTCATATAGAACCCAATGCTCCATTAACTCATTTTCCAAAAATGAACCATTATATCGATTCTCAAAATTATGTTTCCAATATTCGTATGCATATTGTAATATACCATGCAAGTTATCTAACGCTTCTTTTGCCTTCCTACATGCTATGTTTTTTCTATTTTCAAATACCGCATTTGTTTTTAGCCAATTATCCATCTGATTAATAATGCAAAATTGTTCGTACTCAGCTGCATACTTCCACGATTTCAATAATTCTACCGTATATATGCTTTCATCACTATCTATCATTCTGGCACAAGACCTACATAACCAAATTCCATTTTCTATACTGCTTCTCTCCGCTGGCGTCAAGTCGGGATTATATCTTGGCCCACCTTCAGCTGCTACAGTTATATGTGCCGCCTCACCGAGTGATATCCTCTTTTGGGGATCACTGTATGGACCTTTTGTTTCTCTTCTACACTTTGGATTAGAACACTTTCCCCCGACTCTTTCACACAATGTGTCTATAGTTTTTTGCGAAAAATCATCTCTTTTATTCATTCGTAATGCTCCTTACCTATCTCCAAATATGAACTCAATAACACTTAGTGCATTCAAAATCTGTATACATTCATATCTTTCAATGTTTCTATTCATTCGACCATGCATTAACCAATTTCTATTCAAATACGGAGGTTCGATTCCATTTTCGAACTTGTATGAGCCATCTATAAATATCCTATTCAAATATGCTATTAACGAAGGATACATTTCCAAAAAGTATATTTTCTTTGACATGAAGCCTCGTTTTTCGGTAAGCTGTCTAAAATCCTCCGCCTTTTGATTCGCAAAGCCATCATTAGAATATTTAACTCTGTAACTCATACGTTGGTTTGGAAAATCTACTAATTTATTCACCCTATTATCAAGTAATGCAAGCAAGTACATAGCTGCAGTCATATAATCTTCATTTTCAAAAGCCTGCATACCATTCTTAAGATATAACTGTGTCTCGTCCGTAACGTACTTTTCCTGTAGCCCCTCTATAATCACATCAAGAATTACAATATCTTCTCCGTCAAAAAAATCTGCTACATTTGCTTCCCCTTCACGTAATAATTGTTCCCAATTTTTAATATCTGCAGGATTTGAATGCTCAGAAATGACCCAACCATTTTTTCCGAACTTTTCACTCCACTCAATTTCAGATCTATATTTTTCTTCAAACTCAGCTTCAGTTAAACCTTCAGTTTCTCTGACCTCTTGCTGATAATTTTTGAGCATTTCTGCAAACTTTAGAAGCCCCGGCATATTATTAAGTGAATTCTTCCATTCGCTTAATTTGTCACTGAGTTCTTGAAATTTTGCTAACGCTTCTGGAGATATCGCTTTCGTAACATTTTTATATAATTCTTCCTGCTTCTTAGCTATCTCAAGTGCTTTCCTATACTCCTGTGAATTTTCAAAATCATTACTCATCTTCTCATCCTCATGACGTGAAACAACTTTTGCGAAAAAGTATTCTTTCGCTAAAATGTATATTTCCCGTTCTCCAAAGTCTATCCCCTGGGGTAAATCTCCGATTATATCATCACTCTACGGAAACAGAAACACACATCTATTTTATTTCCAAAATCGCAGAAACCTTTGATTTATTGGACTTTTCTTGACAGAAGGCAGACTGTTTCAACATGCGGTGAAAGTTACTTCTTACTACTAAATAGCAAAACCGTTACCTTTTGCGAAAAGGTTTATATCCCACTTAGGGGTGATAGTGTTTACCCCATTGTTATCATTTACCATCTATACTGCTTTCTATGAAAATGTAACCCATGTACGCCAATATCCTCACAAATCACTGATAATATTTTTAGAATCTCCTCTCGTGTAGAATCGAACCACATTTCCAAGTCTCTGTCATAAAAACAATACATTACCTCGCCTTCGCCATATGTAGAATATGCACCTGCCTCCTTTGCAATCCTTAATCGTTTTCTTAATGCAACTAACATATCACAAATTGTATCAAGTTTCTCTCTCCACTCTGGATTTACAACAGCTGATTTTCCTTCTGACTTCTTTAGGATACTTCCATCCCTTGTCCTAAGAACACCTGTATTCAATGCAATAATAGTATCCTCAATAGCCTTATCAAAATCCTCCATTCTTCCTTCTTGGCATATTCTATCATGGAATGCTGGTCTGTCAAAACATTGTATAAAAAACTTTATCAATTCTTTATCTCCATCCGCTTTACTTACTATGGTTTCCTCCAAATCCAGAACTGCCATCTGTTCCGAAAGTTCTTTCCATTTCTTCAGTTTGTCAATCGTATATCTTTTTACGTCTGAATCTATTAACTTTGAGCAAGACTGACATAACCATATTCCGTTTTCAGAAGACTTTCTTTCCTGGACAGTCATATTTTCATCGTATCTTGGACCGCCTTTAGAAGCAGCCGTAATATGGGATGCAACTCCTATATTTATAATGTCCGTTTTTTCCGCCCCTGCTCCACGTGTGGCTTTTCTACAATTTGGATTGCTACATTTCCATCCAACTCTATTTGCCAACAAATCCTTTGTAGTTTGTGAAAAATCATCTCTCATATATTTCTACCTTTAAATTCATTTTTCAAATCTTTTATTTATAATCTGCCAAATCATACTTATATCAAATGTGCTATCCTTTTCCATGCAATCACTTATTAATTCCTGTATTTCTTTAGAATTATTGGAATTATCATATGCTCGTTGCCTCCATTTTTGCCGTTTTTCTTTTTCCTCTTCGCCTTCAAAGCTGTTTGCGACTTCCAAATAAATCATACTTTCAATTTCTTTCGGTAATTTAATCCTATTATCTTTATATCGCTTTTTACAATATGCATTAACAACCTTTTCACAATCTTCTGATTCCCAAGCCACATTGAGATCTATATTTGCCCTCATTACATATATAATCAATCCATATATCGAACATTTTTCTAATAATGACTTGTTTTTTTCAAAAATAGTTTGAAACTGAGTTTTTGTCTCTTTCTCTGCATTTCCAATTTTTCCCACATATAAGCAACATAACGTAAATGCAGCTAATCTATTTTCCTCTTTCATTTCAGACAAATGCGATATATACATCCTTATTAAGTCATCCATCTTAGGAATTTTACTCTGATAATGAACAAATGTCTCGACAAACCCCTCTACTCTAGCTCTTGCCCCCTCACCTTTGCTATTATCTATCTTCCATATCCAATAACAAGGAGCAGCTTCAAATTCAACACATCCTGGTATTGCCCCTCGCCAATCAAATGCTTCAAAGCCAGTTGTTTGAAGCGAAAACGTAATATTATAAATCACTTCACGTACCACTCGAAGTAAACCACTATATGTAAAATATACATTATGTTGAAACTCAAATACATCAGCATTTTTTGAAAATTCACCCATCCTCAAATGTTTCATCAATGGTTTTAACATATGTGCATACTTGGAACGAATATTATAAGCATTAACAAGGGCAATCAAAAACTCTTCTTTTCCCACTATCTTTCGTTTTTCTCTATAATTGAAAAATTCATCGCCTACATACCCCACTACAAATTCCTGAAATCTTTTAGATAATTTCAAATGTTCATCTTTCAGCAATATCACTTTTATTTTTTCTACGGTTTCTTCGTCAATCGTCTTAAAAACTTTTTCTAGTGCATTCTTTTTATCTTCTTTGTAATCATCCCATATTGGAGTATATGAATCATAGCTTTGTGCTAAAGATTCCAAGCAATACACAAGCATAGAATATGCAAGATTTATATCCTCACCCAAAAGCCTAACAAAGGCATTATATGCAACAATACAATTTAATATATTATTATAGTCCTCTCGCTTTAAAGCCAATAAATGTTCCATAAATGCTCCACATGCCTTTATTTCAGCATCTGACACATTCTTAGATATATCCAATGTTCCATTAATAAACTCTGACGGTACGGGATATTTACCCCGTCCACTCTCTTTTTGTCTGCAAATTCTTTCCACTGTAGATTTATCTTCATCGAACACGGCATCAATTGCAAACGATAAAACATTTTTTAATTGGCGAAGAATTTCTTCATCTCCGACCTTTACTAACTCAAACCCACTATGTGACTTTTGTAATTGATTATCATACATGACAATATAAGGATCCACATTACCCACAGACTCTGCTGCCTCTATCTTTACATGACCTATATCATAAATTCCTCTAAATGAAGCATTCGAATAGAGAATTCCCTTACAGTTATTATGATATCTATCTTCACTATTATAAAATTTCCCCGTAATTATTTGTAGCAATGACTTATCCTCCATTTTTAACTTTCTCATAATATTTTACCACATCACCTACATTTTTACTATCCGCAAAAGAGCAAGAAAAAAAGCCGATCAGGAATCGCAACTCCCAATCGGCATCTT
>CAYTDI010000022.1:0-39936 GCA_964436595.1 uncultured Eubacterium sp. | reverse complement strand
ACAAAGGCTTATAGCCGTTGTGCAAACCACCCGTTTGACGGGTGGTATTGATTTATAGGAAATTTTGCTGTAATTTCCTATAAAGCCACTCTCCGAGCAGGGATGCGCAGCTCGCAGAGTGGAAGATAGCCATAAATGGCACTGCTCGCGCGCGGAACAAAAGGTGTTCTATATCAGAAATCAGGTCGCGAGAGTATGCAAAGCACACTTTTGTTCTCGCAAGTAGCGATGAAAATGGTGTGCTTGCACAAGCATTTGAGGGTGCTAAGTGCCAGTGGCACTTGTTCAGCACCGATTGAAATGGAATGCAGACACCGTGATAAATTGCGAAACTCGCAAAGGGTGTTTCTCATAGTTTAAATGGCAGGAGAAGGAGCAAGTAATGTATAAATTATTAATTGTAGAGGATGATGCGGTTATTGCAAAGTCCGTTCAAAATTATATGGAAAGCTGGGGATATCAGCCTGTTTGTGTTACAGATTTTGAACATGTAACAAAGGTATTTGTAGAGGAACAGCCACATTTAGTACTAATGGATATTTCTCTGCCCTTTTATAACGGATTTCACTGGTGCGATGAGATTCGGAAAATATCCAAAGTGCCGATGATTTTTATTTCTTCTGCTTCCGACAATATGAATATTGTAATGGCAATGAATATGGGCGGTGATGACTTTATTGCAAAGCCATTTGACTTGCCGGTACTTCAGGCAAAGGTACAGGCAATGCTACGCCGTACCTATGATTTTGCAGGAGAAAGTAATCTCATTGAGCATAAAGGAATGATATTTGACAGCAGTGATGGAATGATTGCCTATGAGGGAAAGCGCATAGAATTGACAAAAAATGAAATGCGTATTTTACAGGAATTACTAGAAAATAAAGGGAAAATCGTAACCCGTGACCGACTTATGGAGCGTTTGTGGGAGTCGGATAGTTTTATTGACGATAATACCTTGACGGTAAATATTGCAAGACTTCGCAGAAAGCTGGAAGAAACAGGAATTAAGGATATGATAAAGACAAGAAGGGGAATCGGATATGTGGTGGATTAATTCTTATTTGCGCAGACATCGCATGGGAATCCTACTGTTTTTCTTATTTGGAGTGATTGGAGCAGTAATACTTTATTTGTATCATCTTCCGGTGGAAGCAGTTGGATACGCCTTTGTATTGTGTTTTGTAAGTGGAGGAATTGCAGTTTGGATAGATGCCTATGCATATCGGATAAAGGTGCAAAAGCTATTAGAACAGCAGGAAGCCATAAAAAATGGGACAGAAGAGTTACCGGCTGCAGCAGACAGTTTAGAAGAAGCATATCAGGAATTGATTTATTTGGCACAGGAAGAACGAAGAGAGCGTATTGCACAGTTAATGCGGGAAAAGGGAGATATTACCGATTATTTTACACTGTGGGCACATCAGATAAAGACACCCATTGCAGCAATGCGGTTGCTGCTTCAACAAGAGGTAGGGGATATAGAGCAGGTGTACCAACAGCGAAAAGAGTGCGAAGGGGAACTTTTCAAGATAGAGCAATATGTGGAAATGGTTCTTCAATATTTGCGCTTAAATAGTACGGTGAATGACTTTGTATTGCAAGAATATGTCCTAGACGATATGATACGTCAAGCAATACATAAATATGCTCCTATGTTTATTCGCAAAAAATTGTCTCTTCATTATGAAGCCATAAATACAAAAGTTGTAACCGATGAAAAGTGGGTGGTATTTGTGTTGGAACAGATACTTTCCAATGCCATTAAATACACCGCAGAGGGAAGTGTTTCCATTTACATGGAAGGCGGTAATCTTGTGATTGCAGATACCGGAATCGGTATATTGGCAGAAGATTTACCGAGAGTTTTTGAAAAAGGCTATACCGGATATAATGGAAGAACCGATAAAAAAGCAAGTGGAATCGGATTGTATCTGTGTAAGCAGATTTTAGAAAAACTGGGACATAAAGTGTATGTGGAGTCAGAACCGGGAAAAGGTACACAAGTGAAACTTATGTTTTAATGTGACAAAACTGTAAGAAACAGACAGGAAATGTAAGCCAAAATTAAGGCAGCTCATTTCCTGTTTCTGTATACTGTCCTTAGAATGAAAAATAAGAAGGAGGACATTATGGCAATTTTAGAGGTAAATAATGTGAAAAAAGTATATACAACCCGATTTGGTGGAAATCAGGTGCAGGCATTATCCAATGTCACATTTTCTGTGGAAGAGGGAGAATATGTGGCAATCATGGGAGAGTCAGGTTCTGGAAAAACAACACTATTGAATATTCTTGCGGCACTGGATAAGGCAACTGCCGGACAGGTGTTATTAGGAGGAAAAAATTTATCCCAGATTCGGGAAAAAGAATTATCTGCATTTCGAAGAAAAAATTTAGGATTTGTATTTCAGGACTTTAATCTGTTAGATACTTTTAGTCTTCAGGATAATATTTTTCTTCCATTGGTATTGGCAGGAAAACATTTTGATGAAATGGATAGGCGTTTACAGCCAATTGCAGAAAAGCTTGGAATAAAGGCAATTTTAAATAAATATCCATACGAAGTATCAGGGGGACAGAAACAGCGTACTGCTGTGGCAAGAGCATTGATTACAGAACCACAGTTGATTCTTGCGGATGAGCCGACAGGAGCATTGGATTCTAAGGCGGCAGAGGAATTGCTGAAAATGTTTAAGAATATTAACGAAAGCGGGCAGACCATACTCATGGTAACACATTCTATCAAGGCGGCAAGTTGCGCAAAAAGAGTATTGTTTATCAAAGATGGTCAGGTGTTCCATCAATTATATAAGGGGTCAGGCAGTGATGAGGAAATGTATCAGAAAATATCAGATACCCTTACAGTGATTACGACAGGTGGTGGTAGAAATGAGTAGATTTTTTTATACCAGACTGGCAAAAGAAAACCTTAAGAAAAACAAGAGCTTATACCTGCCGTATATCCTTACTGCAATAGGAATGAGTGCGATGTATTACATCATGCAGGCAATCACTTGGGATAAAGGAATTGAAAAAATGTTTGGTGCAGAACAATTGCGTATGATATTGGAGTTAGGGTGCGCTGTTATTGCCATTTTCGCAGTAATCTTTTTGTTTTATACCAATAGCTTTCTCATGAAGCGAAGGAAAAAGGAATTTGGACTTTTTAACATTTTAGGAATGGAAAAGCGTCATATTGGAAAAATGATGTTTTGGGAAACACTTATGATAGGTGTCATCAGCGTTTTATGTGGTCTTGCCGTAGGAATTATTTTTAATAAAGTGATGGTGCTATTGTTACTTCGCATTACGCACTTAGAGGTATCTTTTGGATTTTCTATTTATGGAAAAGGACTTGTAAGTACTGCAATTTTATTTGCTCTTATTTATGCAGCCACATTGCTATATAATCTTTTCCAGATACAAAAGGCAAAACCCGTAGAGTTATTAAAAAGTGAAAGTCAGGGAGAAGCAGAGCCAAAGACCAGAGGGCTGTTGGCAGTCATTGGAGTAGTTGCATTAGCGGGCGGATATTATATTGCCATTACCACAGCAGATCCGGTGGAAGCATTGATGCTGTTTTTTGTGGCGGTTATTTTGGTTATAATAGGAACTTATTGTCTTTTCACAGCAGGAAGTATTGTGTTGTTAAAAATGCTTCGCAAAAATAAAAAATATTATTATCAAACTGCACATTTTACATCTGTGTCCGGTATGATTTACCGTATGAAACAAAATGCAGTAGGATTAGCAAATATCTGTATATTAAGTACAGCTGTGCTGGTTATGATTTCAGGAACAGTGTCACTATATGCAGGAATGAATCAAACCTTAAAAAAACAATATCCATGTGATATTGCGATAACCGGTCAGGAATTATCAAAGGAAAGTGAGCAGGCATTACAGGAAATGGTGGAGCAGTCTGCACAGGAAACAGGGATTGAAGTAGAATATTTTTCCGGTGTGGAGCAGCTTGGTGTTACAGTAACCAAGGCTGGAGAAAAAATGTCCATGAATTGGGAAGAGGGAGATACAGCTTATTTGACATTCCTTACCTTATCGGAGTATGAAAAAATGACAGGAGAAAAAGAAACACTAGAGGATAATGAAATTCTGGTGTATGTATATCAGGGGGATAAAGAAGCTGCCGGTTACAATATTGAAGGAAATCAATTTCAGATAAAAAAGTACTTAGAGAACTATTCCAAAGAACAGCGTGGCATGGGAGCAATTGTAGTAGCAGTGGATTCATATTATATTGTGGTAAAGGATGAATCGGTACTGGAACGAATTGACCAAGTGCAGAAAGAATGTTATGGCGATAATGCAAGTTATAAACAGTATCAGGTTCAGGTTAATGTAACAGGAAATGAAAAGCAGCAAGAAGCGTGTGGAAAATTATTGAAAGAAAAAATAACATCATATAATGAAACCATGCTGCGAGATGGGACAAATGCATGGATTGATGAACCAAATACGCTGGCAGAAGGAAAACAGACAATCTCCGTATTCTATGGTGGATTCTTGTTTTTGGGAATTTTCCTTGGATTGGTATTCCTGTTAGCAACCGTATTGATTATTTACTATAAACAGATTTCAGAAGGCTATGAGGATAAAGGGCGTTATGAAATTATGCAAAAGGTGGGAATGAGCCATAAGGAAATAAAGGCATCCATCCGAAGCCAGATTGTAAAAGTATTTTTCCTTCCTTTAGTAACAGCGTGTATACATTTAATCGTAGCATTTCCATTGATAAAACGTTTACTGCTTTTGTTTGGAATGTCAGATGCTGCACTTTTTGCAGGGTGTTGTGTTGTTACAGCAGCAGTATTTGCAGTGATTTACGGAATTGTATATGGAGTAACAGCAAGAACTTATTACAAAATTGTGGAGTAACAGTTACAATGACAAGGTAATATCAAAAGAGAATCGGCACAGTACCAAATAGGATGTGCCGATTCTCTTTTCGGTTAGAAGCAGAAAACTATACTTCTTCGCCGGCTTTATATTTTTTTACTAAGGATTCAATTCTATCGTATGGATTCAATAAATCACTAATGGAGGTATCGTGATTTAAGGTATCAATGATATAAGCGATGTATTTACTCATATCACAGTTGATGTAGTATGGCTTGCTTAACAACTCAGGTGTCTGATAGGTTAAGTTTGTGGTTACTACCTTGTAAATGATACCATCTTCTACCGCTTTATCAAACTTCTCAAGTCCATTGGTAAATAATCCAAAAGTAGCAATTACGAAGATACGATTTGCCTTACGTTTCTTTAATTCTGTTGCAACGTCAATCATACTGTCACCAGAAGAAATCATATCGTCAATGATTAAAACATCTTTTCCCTCAACAGAAGAACCTAAGAACTCGTGAGCTACGATTGGGTTACGTCCGTCAACAATCTTGCTGTAATCACGACGTTTGTAGAACATACCCATATCCAAACCAAGTACGCTGGCAAGGTATACTGCACGGTTTGTACCACCTTCATCAGGGCTGATAACCATCATATGGTCATTGTCAATCTGTAAATCCTTTACTTCACGGCAAATTCCCTTAATGAACTGATAAGCAGGCTGAACAGTTTCAAATCCATTTAAAGGAATAGCGTTCTGTACACGAGGGTCATGTGCGTCAAAAGTAATGATATTGTCTACACCCATATTGGTGAGTTCCTGCAATGCAAGAGCACAGTCTAAGGATTCTCTACCAGTACGTTTGTGCTGACGGCTTTCATAGAGGAAAGGCATGATAACAGTAATTCTTCTGGCCTTTCCGCCGGCTGCTGCAATAATACGCTTCAAATCCTGATAATGATCGTCCGGGGACATATGGTTTGTGTATCCGGAAACGGAATAAGTAAGGCTGTAATTTGTTACATCAATCATGATGAATAAGTCATATCCACGAACAGAAGCCTTAATTGTTCCTTTTGCTTCTCCAGAACCAAAACGAGGAGTGTAAGTCTCTAACATATAAGAGTCTCTCTGATATCCACGAAAAGCAATATCATTTTCATGTTCATGTTTACGTTCTGTACGGAATTTGATAAGGTACTTGTCCACCTTATCACCTAATTCGCGACAACTGTCCATGGCGATAAGACCAAGGGTTCCATTAGGAATCGTTTCATAGTTTTTTTGATTACGCTGCATTGCAATTTCCTCCATAAAAAAATATATTTAAAAATTTTAATGTACATATATTTTGCGCCAAACAATCCAAATTATAGCATTACTTATTGGGAATGGCAAGTCTATCTTCGCAGTTTCTTTTGGATTCTTATGTCATCTCCAAAGAGCTGAATCATTTTATAACTGCTTGCAATCCGAGAAAAAATACGCTCGGAGTAAGTTTGAGCTAACTGGTTTAAATTTAAATTAGTTGAAATAATGGTAGAACGTTGTCTTAAAATACGTTCATTTAGGCAAAGGAATAACTGGGAATTGGTAAAGGAATTGGACAATTCTGCTCCCAAGTCATCCACAATCAGTAAATCACAGTCAAATATATTCTGATAATGTTCCGAGTCTAAAGATTCTTTGGAAAAGGTATTGGATTCCAGAATCTCAAGAAGTTCAAAACAGGTAAGATAAATAACTGAATATCCCTGATCCAGCAATTCTTTGGCAACACAGTTGGATAAAAACGTCTTACCTGTGCCGGTTTCTCCGCATAACAAAAGGTTTTGAAAAGGCTTGTTTGCTTTGTGGAAATGCTGAATAAAATCTTTGCAATCCTTTACCGCCTGTTTTGCAGTTGCAAGGCTGGTTAAGCCGGTAGAAGGATTGACTTGGTCTGCCCGGTCTGAATAATAGTCAAAAGAGAAATTCTGGAAATTCTCTTTTTCTAAAATTCGTTTGATATTAGACTGGGTGTATACAAAATCAATTTCTGCCTGTTTAAAGCAATGACATTTTTCATTCCCGATGTATCCGGTGTCCTTACAATCTGCACAAGTATAAGGGGGAGTAAAGTAATCCTTTGGATAGCCGTGGGAACGCATAAGCTCCTCTTTTTCAGTGGTTAGCTGTTGAATCTGTGCCTTTAATGCTTCAGAGGCAGAAGAATCTCCGTCTAAAAGCTTTTTCGCCTGTGTTACGGAAATAGAAGCGATTGTGTCATCAATTTCCTGAAGACGGGGGATTTCTTTGTAAACATATTCAATTCGTTGGGACACAATATGCTGATTTTCCAACTGCTTTGCATCGTACTGTCGAAAAATCGCATTGTATTGCGTGTTAGTAAGAGACATGAAAACCTCCTTAAATTAGCTGTTTAAAAGTTGATTTTGTAAATCGTCATAATCATAAGTTCTCTGATGGAAGTTATTAAACTTATTCGGAGAATTGGATTTTTGAACCTTTGCTGCATTCTTTTCACGCTGATGCCGGGTGTCAATTTTTACAATATCTGTAAGCTGACAGACTTTCTGGTCATGCCAACTGGTAAGAATCTTATCTGCATATTCAAAATTAGGCTGATGTGTAGATAAAATCGTACGTTTGCAAGCCTCGGAAATAATGTCTAATCCATAGCCAAGCTCCTGTGTCCACTTATTCACAAAATCCATTTCAATAGAAACTAAATTTCGGTTTTGGATGCCGAAGGCTTTTGCAACGGCGTAGTGTATTTTGCTGTAAGAAGAAATGTTGTTGCGGGCATCTTCAACAGTCTTTACCTCAGCTTCATTCCAACTTAAAGCGATAGAGTTCATGTAACGCAGACTTTTATGTCCTTTTGAGATTGCATGCTCAATAAGGAAAATAATAACGTCTGCAGAAAAGTGAAGCTCATCATACCAAAATAATAAAATCTGAATATCGGATTGTGTCAATGGGTGTCCAAGGTAGCTTTCTGTAACAAAAAGTAATTCCTGAATATCTTCCTTTTCCTGAAAGCGCAGCATATCATCTGCAGAGTACTGAGGTATTGCCGGACGCTTAGGAACTTCCGGTTCAGGAGCAGGAGTAGGTGCAGGTATTTCCGAAAATGTTTCTGTATGTAGGGAAGAAACCGTTTCCGTAACCGGTGATTGAACGGCAGGTTGTCCCATCTGAGGAGTACCTGCGTTATCCGTAAAATAAATACTGGAAATGTGCTGCTGGGCATCATATTCTAATCGTAAGAGATTCATCTTCTCCCAATACTTTAAGGCTCTCTGCACATCTTTTTCCGTATGCTCAAACTTGTCCGCAGTTTTAGAAATAGAAAAACTGCAGTCAGGAGAGTTCATGCAGCGAAGCAGATATAAATAAATTTTTACAAACTCGCCGTTAGCAGAAGTCATGTATTCATCAATAAAACGATTCGGAACATTTGTAGTTGTGTTATTGTTATCTTTATGTAAAGTTATGTTAGACATTGTGGTTCCCTCTTTCAAAAACATCTTTATGTGAAAATGAGTATAGCACATAAAATCAAAAAAGAGAAGTAAAATTTTTCCCGAAAACCCAGTAAAATCAAGGGATTCAGAGATTGTGGAAAGTGTGGATAATGTGGATAAAAGAAAAGAGAAAATTATGGTAAACAAAAGAAAAAGACCTTAAAAACGTAGAATTTCAAGAAAAATGGGAAAAAATTGACAATAAGGTTATGTAAACTAAAAAATCCACATTCCTTGAGGAAAGTTTTCCCCAAAAAAATGTGGATAATGTGGATAACTAATGTCCTAAAAGGTGTTCGCCCACTTGTACAATGTCTCCGGCGCCCATAGTTATCAACAAGTCGCCGTTTATACATTTTTTTAATAAAAAGTTTTCAATTTCGTCAAAAGTAGGGAAATAATAACATTCACATCCCAAAGTTTCTAACTCATTTAACAGGTCTTTAGAAGAAATCCCAAGGGTATCTGTTTCCCGTGCGGCATAAATATCTGCCAAAACCACGATATCTGCGTGAGAAAGAGATGCGGCAAAATCCTTTAAAAATGCCTTTGTACGAGTGTAAGTATGTGGCTGGAATACGCATACTACTCTTTCCTGTGGATAGTTTCTGGCAGCTTTTAAAGTAGCGGCAATTTCCGTAGGATGATGTGCATAATCGTCAACAATGGTGATTCCACCAAGATTTCCCTTTAATTCAAAACGTCTTGCAGTTCCGCCAAATCCCAAAAGGGCAGATTGAATGTGGTCAAAGGAAATCTGCATTTCAAGAGCCACTGTACAGGCAGCAACTGCATTGGAAATATTGTGCATTCCCGGAACGCTTAATGTAATCGTTCCTAAACTCTTTCCGTCATGCATTAATGTAAATTCTCCACAACCTTGTGTGTTAAATGTAATGTTGTCTGCATAATATGAATCAGAAGTATCAAGGCCATAGGTAATAATCCGGCAAGGGAGTCCTTCTGTGATTTCTTGGTAATTACTAATCTGTCCATTGATAATTACAGCACCATCTGCCGGAACATTTTGGGCAAATTTATGAAAGGAGTTGCGAATATCTGCCAAATCTTTAAAGAAATCCAAATGGTCTTCTTCTATATTTAATATGACAGCATACTTAGGATAAAAGTTTAAGAAACTATTGGTATATTCACAAGCCTCTGTTAAAAATACATCGGAATTACCTACACGGATATTTCCGTCAATGGATTTTAGGATTCCGCCCACAGATACGGTTGGGTCGGCGCATGCATGCAGTAAAATATGCGTAATCATGGAAGTAGTAGTAGTTTTTCCATGAGTGCCTGCCACAGCAATAGAATCTTTATAGTTATCCATAATCTGACCTAAAAGCTCTGCACGGGTAAGGGTTGGAATGCCCATATCTACTGCAGCTTTTAATTCCGGATTATCCGGATGAATTGCAGCGGTATAAACAACAAGGTCTAAGTCATTAGTAATATTTGAGGAGCGCTGTCCATAGTGAATGGAAGCTCCAAGCTCTGTCAGTTTATCGGTAAGCTCAGATTCCTTAGAATCAGAGCCGGATATTTGAAAATCTTCCTTTAATAATATTTCGGCGAGGCCACTCATGCTGATGCCTCCAATACCAATAAAATGGATGTGAATCGGTTTTTTAAAATCAATTTTATACATAGTGTTTTACCTGTCCAATCTAAAATTCTTATGATTATTCCCATTTTATAACAATCAGATAGAATTTGCAAATTGAAATACACAAAATAGGAAGAAATGAATTGACATAATACCATATAAAAATGTAAAAATTTGTATAAAACGACAAAAAAATAAAAAAAACAACAAAAAATATGTGAAAAATGTGTACTAAATACTTCTTTTATGTTATAATTTTAGTACAGGCAAGCTGAATTTAATGACGAGAGGTGAGAGACATGATTAGAAAAGAAATGATTGCCATGCTTTTGGCAGGAGGGCAGGGAAGCCGGCTTGGAGTGTTAACTACCAATGTAGCAAAACCGGCGGTGTCCTTCGGGGGGAAATATCGTATTATTGATTTCCCACTGAGTAACTGTATTAACTCTGGAATTGATACGGTTGGCGTACTGACACAGTACCAGCCATTACGGTTAAATAGTCATATTGGAATAGGTATTCCATGGGATCTTGACCGCAATAACGGAGGAGTAACCGTGTTGCCGCCATATGAAAAAAGCGGTAACAGTGAGTGGTATTCTGGTACGGCAAATGCCATATATCAGAATATGAATTACATAGATAGCTATGATCCGGAATATGTCCTGATTTTATCAGGAGATCATATTTACAAGATGGATTATGAAGTTATGCTTGATTTCCATAAGGAAAATAACGCAGATGTAACCATTGCGACGATACCGGTTCCATGGGAGGAAGCGAGCCGATTTGGTGTAGTGATTACAGATGAGAATAAGAAAATTCAAGAATTTGAAGAAAAGCCGGAAAAACCAAGAAGTAATCTAGCTTCTATGGGCATTTATATTTTTAACTGGAAGGTATTGAAAGAAGCTTTGATTACCATGTCAGAGCAAAGCAATTGTGATTTTGGCAAACATATTATACCGTATTGCCATGAAAAAGGTCAGCGCCTGTTTGCATATGAGTACAATGGATATTGGAAAGATGTAGGAACTCTTGGTTCTTATTGGGAAGCCAATATGGAATTAATAGATTTGATACCGGAGTTTAACTTATATGAGGAATATTGGAAGATATATACAAAGGGAGATGTGATTGAACCCCAGTATATCGCACAAGATGCCGTAACAGAACGATGCATCATTGGAGAAGGATGCGAAATCTATGGGAAAGTATACGGTTCTGTCATAGGACCCGGTGTTACGATTGGAGAAGGCTGTGAAATAAGAGATTCTATTATCATGCAAGATTCGGTAATAGGAAAAAATACCATTATTAATAAGTCCATTATCGCAGAGAACTGTGAGATTGGAAGTAATGTTGAGTTGGGAATTGGAGAAGAAGTAGAGAACAAATTAAAGAAGAGTGTATATTCTTTCGGATTAGTAGCGATAGGAGAAAATTCTGTGATACCGTCAGAAGTAAAGGTTGGAAAAAATACAGCCATCTTTGGTAAGACAGAAAATACAGACTATCCAAACGGAATTCTGGAAGGTGGAGAATCCATTATTAAGGCAGGTGACAGACGATGAAAGCATTAGGGATTATTTTAGCAGGAGGAAACAGCAGCAAAATGCAGGAATTGTCCAACAAGCGTGCCATAGCGGCAATGCCGGTTGGTGGAAGTTTCCGAAGTATTGATTTTACACTTAGCAATATGAGTAATTCACATATTCAAAAGGTAGCAGTATTAACACAGTATAACGCAAGAAGTCTGAATGAACATTTAAGTTCATCAAAATGGTGGGACTTTGGCAGAAAGCAGGGAGGGCTTTATGTATTTAATCCTACGGTTACTTCAGAAAACAGTTGGTGGTATCGTGGAACGGCAGATGCAATATACCGCAATATTGATTTTCTGAAAAGAAGTCATGAACCATATGTTGTTATTGCAGACGGTGATTGTGTATACAAGATGGATTATAATGAACTGCTGGAATTTCATATTGCGAAAAAGGCAGATATTACAGTAGTGTGCAAGGAAATGCCAAAAGACGAAGATGTCAGCCGCTTCGGGGTGGTGCGGATGAACGAAGACTCCAGAATTGTAGAGTTTGAAGAAAAGCCTATGGTAGCACAGTCTAATACCATATCAGCAGGAATTTATGTAATACGCAGAAGACAGTTGATAGAAATGTTGGAACGTTGTGCGCAGGAAAATCGCTACAATTTTGTAACAGACATTTTGATTCGTTATAAAAATATGAAGAAAATCTATGGTTATAAGTTAGATTCCTATTGGAGCAATATTGCAACGGTAGAATCCTACTATAAGACAAATATGGACTTCCTGAAACCGGAGGTGCGAGCACATTTTAGAGCAGAACCAAAGATTTATTCTAAGATAGAAGATCTTCCACCGGCAAAATACAATGTGGGCTCAGAGGTGCGCAACAGTTTAGTAGCCAGTGGATGTATTGTGAATAGTAAGGTAGAGAATTCTATCCTATTTAAAAACGTATTTGTGGGTAAAAATTGTGTAATTAAAAATTCTATCATTTTAAATGATGTGTATATAGGAGATAACACACACATTGAGAACTGTATTGTAGAAAGTCGTGATACGTTGCGGGCAAATACATACTTTAGTGGTGGTGATGGAATTAAGGTAGTATGTGAAAACAATGAAAGATATATAATGTAGAAGAATTTAGAAAAAAAGTAGCAAAGACATATAGAAAGGGGCAGCAATTATGCAGATTACGGACGTAAGAATTAGAAAAGTAGAAAAAGAAGGAAAAATGAGAGCAGTTGTTTCAATTACATTGGATGAGGAATTTGTTGTTCATGACATCAAAGTAATTGAAGGAGAGAAGGGATTATTTATCGCAATGCCAAGCCGCAAGGCAGCGGACGGAGAATACCGTGACATTGCACATCCAATCAATTCACAGACAAGAGAGCGGATTCAGAAGATTATTTTAGAGAAGTATGAGGCAGAAATAGCCACAGGAGAAGTAGGATAGGGTTTACAAGGTAGTTTACTATGGGTAAAAGAAAACCAGTGGAACGGTAGGGGTGCCGTTTCACTGGTTTTTTATAGTTTCATCCGAAACTGTTTCGGTGTAATTCCTTTCTGCTGTTTGAATACACGAATAAAATGACTGCAATCCGAGAATCCTGTTTCCTGACTGATATAGTTCAGGTCAAGGTTTGTAAAGCGCAGTAAATCTTCTGCTTTGCAGATACGGATAAATTCAATGTATTTTTTGCAGGATTGTCCGTAAGTTTCCCGAAAAGTCTTGGCAAAATAAGAATAGCTCATGTGACAGCGTTCTGCTAAATCTTCTACCTTAAGGGGAAGATGGGCATGAGTGTCAATATATTCCGTAATGGAGGCGAGGGAGTCGGAATCCTTTGGCGGAGCAAATGCCTGGTCGGTATCAAATCCATTTTCACGCCAAATTCTTACGATTTCCAATAAAATTGTTTGTATGCAAGAGCGAATCATCATGCGGTAACCAAAGGTTTGGTGCTCCATTTCAGTAATGCAGCGGACAAAAAGTTCTTCCATATTAAGGGCGTTTAACTGCTCTGCTGTAAGGTATACGCTGGCATTTTTATCCTCTCGTGCGTGGGCAAAGAGGCTTGGGATGTGAATACCGGAAAAGGTAGAGGAGGAGTGGTCGGTAGCGGGAAATAACTGTCCTAAGTCAAATTTTAATACACAGTAGCGCAGAGGAACATCCGTTGCCACATAAATGCTGTGTATCGTTTGCGGCAGAAAAAGAATCAAATCTCCCGGTGAGGTATAATAGGTTTTACTGTCACAGGTAATAATGCCGCTGCCCTCTTGAAAATAAAGAAGCTCGGCAAAGTAATGCCAGTGCGGACGAACCGGAAAGTAGGTGTCTCTGGCACTGTCGGCAGAAAAACATTCATATGGCGCATTCAGCGAATCAGAATATTCAAATAAAGAATTCATAGTATCAACCCCGAAAAATATAGTTTCAAAATAGATTTGTACCATTTTTATAATAGAATATTATAGCAGTAAGTAGAAGAAAATGCTATATTCAACCCGTGAGTTTTAAAAGTTTCTAAATAAAAATGGAAAGAAGGAGAAAGAAAATGGAATATATTTGCGGAATGACATTTGCACCATTTGCAGCAGAGGGAAAATTTCTTAAGAAAGAGACGAAAGAGAGTCTTAAGAAGATGAAAGACCTTACCGGTGCTGATTTTGTAATACTGGTACCAAATGGATTGCAGGAAACGACTTATTCAGAAGAAATTTGTTATACATCTCCTGCTACCATGGGAGACGATGAATTAAAGGAAATGATTGCTTATGCGAAAAGTCTTGGAATGAGAGTGGCATTAAAGCCTACCGTAAATTGCAAGAACGGAATTTGGAGAGCATATGTAAACTTTTTTGATGAAGATGTGCCTTGTGAACCAAAGTGGAAAAATTGGTTTGCATCCTATGAGAAGTTCCAGCTTCATTATGCCAAGATTGCAGAGGAAACAGGCTGTGAAATGTTTATTGCAGGCTGTGAAATGGTAATGAGTGAGCGGCGGGAAGAGGAATGGCGGAAAGTGATAGCGGCAATCCGTACAGAATATCATGGACTGGTGTCTTATAATACAGATAAATATCAGGAACACAATGTAAAATGGTGGGATTGTGTAGACGTGATTTCTTCCAGTGGTTATTATCCGTTGGAAGATTGGGAAAAAGAGCTTGACCGTATTGAAAAGGTAGTAAAAAAGTTTAATAAGCCTTTCTTTTTTGCAGAAGCAGGATGTATGTCTGTAAAAGGCTCTATGTATGTGCCCAATGATTGGACGGTACAAGGAGAGGCGGCGCCGGAAGAGCAGGCACTTTGGTACGAAACCATGATGCAGGCTTGTGAAAAAAGAGATTGGGTAGGTGGTATGGCATTTTGGTCTTGGACAGAGAAGCTTTACCGCAGTTCTGCCGCTTTACAGCGATTGGATTATGAAATCTATGGGAAACCGGCACAGGAAGTAGTTAATAAATTTTATCATAAGCGGCAAGAGAAAGTAAAAAAGTAAAAAAATTAGGTAAAAAATACAGTTTTTAGTTGTTTATCTAACCTTTTCGTATTATACTAAATATGTACAGAACGTAGAAAAATATGGATGGGAAACATCCGAATAGGATAAAAAAAAGGAGAGAATGCAATGAGTTACAAGGAAGTTTACAAACAGTGGTGTGAGGATACTTATTTTGATGAAGCAACAAGAGCGGAATTAAAGGCTCTAACAGACGAGAAGGAAATTGAGGATCGTTTTTATCGTCAGTTAGAATTTGGAACTGGTGGTCTGCGTGGGGTAATCGGAGCAGGAACGAACCGCATGAATATTTATACGGTACGTCAGGCAACACAGGGATTGGCAAATTATATCATCAGTCAGAACGGACAGGACAAAGGAGTAGCCATCGCATATGACTCCAGAAATATGTCTCCGGAGTTCGCAAAAGAAGCAGCATTATGCTTAAATGCCAATGGAATTAAGACTTATATTTTCGAGAGTCTCAGACCGACACCGGAATTATCTTTTGCAGTAAGAGAGTTACATTGTGTTTCCGGAATCGTAATTACCGCAAGCCACAATCCGAGAGAATACAATGGATATAAAGTATATTGGGAAGATGGCGCACAGATTACTCCTCCGCATGACAAAAATATCTTAGCGGAAGTAGCAAAGGTAACAGAGTTTAGTCAGGTAAATACGATGCCGGAGGCAGAAGCAGTTGCAGCAGGTTTATTTAATGTAATCGGCGAAGACATGGATGACAAGTACATGGTACAGTTAAAGGCTCAGAGTATTCATCCTGAAATTATTAAGGCAGCAGCAAAAGAATTTAAGATTGTATACACACCACTTCATGGAACAGGAAATCTTCCGGTACGCCGTGTGTTAAAGGAATTAGGATTTGAACAGGTATATGTAGTAAAAGAGCAGGAGCTTCCGGATGGAAACTTCCCAACCGTAAGTTATCCAAATCCTGAAGTACCGGAGGCATGGGAATTAGCATTAAAGCTTGCAAAAGAAGTAGATGCAGATATTGTGTTGGCAACTGATCCGGATGCAGACCGTCTTGGCGTATATTGTAAAGATACCAAGAGCGGGGAATATGTAAGCTTCACTGGAAATATGTCCGGTATGCTCATTGCAGAATATATTTTAAGAGAACGTACCAAAACCGGAACTATGCCAAAGAACCCTGCGTTAGTAGAAACAATCGTTACTACGGATATGGCAAAGGCAATTGCAGCAGATTACGGTGTGAAATTGATTGAAGTATTGACCGGATTTAAATATATCGGAGAACAGATTAAGTGGTTTGAAGAACAGAATAGTTACAGCTATGTATTTGGATTAGAGGAAAGCTACGGTTGTCTGGCTGGAACTTATGCAAGAGATAAGGATGCCTGCGTAGCAGTTATGATGCTTTGCGAAGTAGCAGCTTACTATAAAACACAGGGTAAGACTTTGTGGGATGCAATGGTTGATATGTATGAAAAATACGGATATTACCGTGAAGGTCTTGCAACACTTACCTTAAAGGGAATTGACGGAGCAGCTCAGATTCAGAATATGATGAGCGAAATGAGAAATAATCCAAAGGCTGCAATCGGCGGATTTGATGTACTGGCAGTAAGAGATTACAAGGCAGATACCAGAAAAGATATGAAAACCGGTGAAGTTACAACTACCGGATTGCCGGAGTCTAATGTACTGTACTATGAATTAAGTGATAATGCATGGTGCTGTGTACGTCCTTCTGGAACAGAACCAAAGATTAAGTTCTACTTCGGGGTAAAGGGAAACTCCCTTGCGGATGCAGAAGAAAAACTTACAAAAGTAAAAGCGGATTTAATGGGTGAAAATGCTTAAGCTGTAAAGGAAATCAGAAAGGAAGAAGCTATGGAAAAACAAAAATATACCGGTGTACAGAAGTTACAGGACAACCGTTTTCTAAATATGTACCATCTGGATGCAGTGACTTATAGTGGAGAACCTTTTGACTATTATTTTGTAAGCAGAAATAAAGAAGAAAAATTAAAAATAAATACCCACCGACAGGATGCAGAGGGCATGGTAATCTATCCGGTTTGGAAAGAAGATCCGGAAAAGCTGGTGATGATTCGTCAGTACCGCTATCCGGTGGGAGACGATATTTACGAACTTCCGGCAGGCTTGATTGATGCGGGGGAAAATGCTATGCAGGCGGCTGTACGGGAAATGAAAGAAGAAACAGGATTTGATTTTGAAGTTTATACCGGAGGCAGGGAAATGTACCGCAGGGCATTTTTCCTTGCTCCGGGATTTTCTGATGAGGCAGGACAGGCAGTATTTGGGTATGCGTTCGGAGAAACCACGAAAAAGTTTCAGGAAGACAGCGAATATATCGAAGTACTATTGGTGGATAAAAAAGAGGCAGAACGAATTTTGTCAGAGGAACGTGTATCTATTCGCTGTGCCTACTTGTTAATGCAGTTTTTACATATGGAAAAGGAAAGTCCATTTGCATTCTTAGATTAATAATCATTATTAATATGAGAGAGAAAAGGAGAGATATTTGGCATGAGCATTCAATATAATGAAAAAACAGGAGTATTTAAAATGGATACTCCAAGTACCAGCTATATTCTTGGACTGGTAGATGAAGAAAAGTTTGTGGGGCATATATACTATGGCAGAAAATTGGGCGAGGATGACGTTACTTATCTTATGCGAACTGGAGAAAATCCTTTTGTACCATCTGAAAATGGCAGAGACCGTAACTCCTTTTTAGATGCATTTCCTATGGAATATCCGGGAAGTGGTGTAGGCGATTATCGTGAGGGTGCTATTGGAGTGCGGACACAGGGCGGATATGAAGGTGTATTACCATTGTATCAATCTCATCGTATCTATGCAGGTAAACCGCAATTGCCGGGACTTCCTGCGACTTTTGGAAAAGAGGATGAATGTGATACCTTAGAGCTGACTTTGGTAGATACGGTCTTAAATCTGGAAGTAATTTTATCTTATACGGCATTTCGTGATTTAGATGCCATTACCAGAAGTGTACAGGTAAAAAATGCAGGAGAATCTGCGATTTATCTTACAAAAGTAATGTCCGCAGCCTTTGATATGGATAATGATAAAGAGTTTGAAATGATTACCATGCACGGTTCATGGGCAAGAGAGCGAAGCATCCAGAGAAGAACCATAGGATATGGAAAACAAAGCTGTGGGTCTGTCCGTGGAGAATCATCTCATCAGGATCATCCGTTTTTGGCATTGTTAGAAAAAGGTGCAAATCAAAAACGTGGTGAGGTGTATGGACTAAACTTTGTATATTCCGGAAACTTTTTGGCACAGGTAGAACAAAGTCAGTTTGACAGTATGCGTGTGATGATGGGAATCCATCCGGAAAACTTCTGTTGGGAATTAAAGGCAGGAGAGTGCTTCCAAGCACCGGAAGCAGTTATGGTATATTCCCCTCAGGGAATCGGTAACATGACAAGAACGTTCCATGACTTATATCGTAATCACTTAATTCGTGGAGAATATAAGGATAAGAAACGCCCGATTCTGATTAATAACTGGGAAGCGACTTATTTTGATTTTAATACAGAAAAACTTTTAGATATTGCTAAAGAAGCCTCTAATCTTGGAATTGAAATGCTTGTTATGGATGATGGCTGGTTTGGCTATCGAAATGACGACAACACCAGTCTGGGGGATTGGGAAGTAAACGAGACAAAGATTCAGGGTGGCTTAAAGCATCTGGTGGAAGAAGTAAATAAGCTGGGAATGAAGTTCGGAATCTGGTTTGAACCGGAAATGATTTCGCCAGACTCCAACTTATTCCGAGAACATCTGGACTGGGCAATTCAGATTCCGGATAGAACACCAAGTCTTGCAAGAAATCAGTTGGTGCTTGATTTGAGCAGACCGGAAATCGTAGATTATATTTACGAAAAAGTGGCAAAGGTTCTTAGAAGTGCCAATATTGAATATGTAAAATGGGATATGAATCGTCAGTTGAGTGATTTAGGAAGTTGCGGTTTGCCTGCGGAACGTCAGGGTGAACTGAGCCACCATTATATGTTGGCAGTTTATGAAATGCAGGAAAGATTGACAAAAGAATTTCCACACCTGTTGTTGGAAAACTGTTCCGGCGGTGGGGCACGATTTGATGCAGGTATGTTATATTACAGTCCGCAGATTTGGTGCTCTGATGATACAGATGCCATAGAACGCCTTTCCATTCAAGAGGGAACCTCTATGATATATCCGCTGTCTGCTATGGGAGCGCATGTATCTGACTGCCCGAACCATACGGTAGGTAGAAAAACACCATTTGAGACAAGAGGATATGTGGCATTGGCAGGAACATTTGGATACGAATTAGATGTAACAAAAATATCACAGGAAGAACGAGATATGATACCGGAGCAGGTAAAAATGTATCATAAATACAATGATTTAGTTCGCACTGGTGATTATTACAGAATTGCTTCCTATCAGGAGAATCACGGATATGATTGTTATCAGGTCGTGTCAAAGGATAAGACTGAGGCATTGGTTACCTTTGTTCAGGTAATGGGAAGAGCAAATTGTCATAGTCGCAGAATCTATCTGGAAGGCTTGGATGAAAATAAGAAGTATTGTATAGACGGGGAAGAACGTACCTATTTGGGCAGTACCCTGATGTATGGCGGGTTACAAGTGGAAAATCTTTGGGGAGATTTTCAGGGAAAATTGATTTATTTACGGGAGCAGGCATAAGAACCACCGAAAAATGTTTCGCATAGGAAATAATGTATTGTATTAAAGTTTGAAAGTGGAGGTTGACAAATGGTGAGATAAAAACTAAAATAAATTTAAGTTAAAAAACTTAAAATGGTTGAAGGTATAGGTGAAGATATATGGCAAAAGCAGTAAAACTGGCAGATATTGCGGAAAAATTGAATGTCAGTGCAGTAACCGTTTCCAAAGCACTTTCTAATCAAAAGGGAGTAAGTGAGGAAATGAGAGCAAAGATTAAACAATTAGCAGATGAACTGGGATATGTTCCTCCTTCCGCAGGACGTAAAGCAAAAGAACAGAAGAGTTATAATATAGGAGTTATTATTGCAGAACAATTTTTAGATACAGGAGAATCCTTTTATTGGCAGATGTACCAGATGGTAACTACAAAGGCAGTTTCAAAGGGTTGTTTTACCATGTTAGAAGTAATCAGTAAGCAGGATGAAACAGAACTGAATATGCCAAAGCTGATACAGGAACAAAAGGTAGATGGTATTGTGGTAATCGGACGAATGAATACAGAATATTTATCTGCGCTGGATGAGAATACTAAAATTCCAAGTGTATATATGGATTTCTATGATGAAACGAAGGATTGTGACGCAGTTATTTCAGACAGTTTTTATGGTATGTACCGAATGGTGAATTACTTATTCGAGATGGGACATGAAAAGATTGCATATGTAGGAACATTGCTTTCTACCGGAAGTATCACAGACCGTTATTTTGGATATGCAAAGTCCTTGATGGAGCATGGACAAAGGGTAAGAGAAGATTGGATTATTGATGACAGAAGAATCGAGACTGGAAAGCTTGACAGGGAAAATCTGCTTCAGTTACCAAAGGATATGCCAACAGCATTTGCCTGCAACTGTGATTTTACTGCCCATGAGATTATTAAGAAGTTAAAGGCGGCAGGATATCGTGTACCAGAGGATATTTCTGTGGTAGGCTATGATAATTACCTTTATCCGGGATTGTCTGATATAGCCATCACTACTTATGAAGTAGATATGAAAGAAATGGCAAGAAGAGTCATTCATACCATTGTAAGAAAAATTTCAGGGGACAATTACCGCAAGGGAGTCTTTGTGGTGGAAGGTCATCCAGTCTATAAAGAATCCGTTCTTCCGAGATAATCAGAAGAACGGATGAGAATGCCGGAACTCATTTGGTGTAGTTCCGGTATATTTTTTAAATAAATTAATAAAATGATTCGTGTTTTCAATTCCAACAGCATTTCCGATTTCATAAATCCGGTCATTCGTAGAAAGTAATAATTTTTTTGCATAATCAATACGCAGACCATTGAGATATTGCAGCGGTGACACATGGAAATAAGAAGAAAAGTCTCGGCAAAGCTTGTATTTACTGATACGGAAAGATTCCGCAAGCTCGTCTAAAGAAAACTTTTCTGTATAATGTGTATCGCACCAAATCTTTAAGTCAGCAACATGAGAAGGGACGCCCACAAGGGAGTCCTTTGTTTGATTTAGCCAAAAGAATAATTCTGTAAAAAAGTCAGTGAACAGTTTATTGGAAATAATGGGATGAACTGCTCCTGAATGTGTAGAAACTCTTTGCAGGGTTTGAAACATAGGAAGAACACTCTTTTGTTGTGGAAAATCTAAGAGCGAAAGAGTGCGATTTCCAAACAGGGTATGGTAGGAATCCACAGTGCCGCCGCACAATTCATATAAATAAAAGGAAAAAGTTTCTGTCTCGCTGATTAGGAAGAGAGGAGAACTTGAATAAAATAATGCAACGTGACCTGCGGAAAATAAAAGAGTACCATGTTCTTTACCAAGAGAAACACGTCCTTTGCCGTCAAGACAATAAAGAAGATAATAAGCATCTGTATTTAAGTCGGGTAAAGGGGCTTTAGAAAACGGTAAAACCTGTATTCCAGATAAAATACGAATAAAACCGGAAAGGGATTCTATATTGTCAGAACGCATAAGGACACTCCTTTCAAAAACTTTTTAATAGCTATATTTTATCTTATTTCTTATGAAAATACAATGATAAAGAAAAAAAGGTAAAAAATAGTAAGGTAAAATAACTTAATAAACGAGAGAAAAAGAATTAAAAATGGTAAAATAAACCAAAAACTATATGTTAAAGTGCACAAAAACAGAGGGATGAAATTGTGTATATTGATATATTTACCCATGAAAACAATAAACAGTGATTTAAAACAATAATAGGTGATGACTAATTAAGGTAAAAAAGTATAATAAAATTAAGTTACAAATAAGTAACAAAAAAGTAAAGGAGGATGTTTTTATTATGAAACTGAAAAAGCTCACAGCTATCTTAATGGTAGCAGCAATGTCCGTAGGAATGGTTGCCTGCGGTAACAGCAACAACAATAACAATAACAATTCCGGAACTGATGACAAAAAGCAGAGCGGAAACACAGATGCTGCAAAGGAAGCAATTGGTGATTTAAACTATGCAGACATTAAGTTAGGGGAGGATTACACAGACATCACAACAACCATTAAGTTCTTAACACACAGAACAGACCTTGATGTTACAGATGGAAGTGTAAAACATCCATACTCTGAATACATCGAAGCATTCAACGAGTTGTATCCAAACATTACTGTTGAAATCGAAAGTGATACCAACTATGCAGATGATGCATTACTTCGTCTTCAGGGTGGTGACTGGGGAGATGTTATGATGATTCCTGCAGTTGACGCAGCAGACTTAAGTACATACTTCCAGCCATATGGTGACTTAGACACAATGAAAGAAGAAATTCGTTTCGCAACACAGTGGGAATACGCTGGTTTAGTATATGGTGTACCTTCTACCGGTAATGCACAGGGTATTGTTTACAATAAGAAAGTATTTGAAGAAGCAGGAGTTACTTCTATTCCAAAAACTCCGGAAGAGTTTATGACAGCTTTAAAAGCTATCAAAGATAACACAAGTGCAATTCCTCTGTATACAAACTATGCAGCAGGATGGACAATGGGAGCATGGGATGCTTACATTGGTGGAAGTGCAACAGGAAAGAGCACATTCATGAATCAGGAATTAGTTCATTCTAAAGCACCATTTGCTGATCCGGGAGATGGAACAGGTGCTTACAATGTATATAAGATTTTATATGATGCAGTAGCTGAAGGTTTAACTGAAGAAGATTACTCTACAACAGACTGGGAAGGCTGCAAGGGTATGATTAACAACGGTGAAATCGGATGTATGGTACTTGGTTCTTGGGCAGTTCCTCAGATGCAGGAAGCAGGAGAGAACGGAGCAGATATCGGATATATGCCATTCCCAATCACTATTGATGGAAAACAGTATGCATCTTCCGGTCCTGACTACTGCTATGGTATCAACGTAGATTCTTCTGATGAAAACAAAGCAGCAGCAATGTGCTTCGTTAAATTCATGACAGAGAAGTCTGGATTCTCCTTTAACGAGGGCGGTATCCCAATCGCTATGGATGACAACAACTATCCGGATACTTACGCCGTATTTGATGGTATTGATTATGTATCTGATGATAAGGCATTAGAGGGAGAAGCTGATTTTGGTAACGTATTGAACTCTGAATCTGAGTTAAACATCAACTCTGGTGGAGATCAGAAGATTATGGAAATCGTAGAACATGCAGCTAACAACGATATGACATTTGATGAAATTATGGAAAGCTGGAATCAGGCTTGGTCTGATGCCCAGGATGCAAATGGCATTGAAGCAGAATAGTTAATGTAGAAAAAGTTTAAAAATCCTTGAGGCGAGGCGGCGGTTTGGTTACATATGCCGCCTCGTGCTGACAAGGTATGGAGGCCACGCATGACAGCAACAAATAAAAAATCATTTAATTTTATGAAATGGTTGAAGAGTAGAAAGGGACAACAGGTACTCATTTGCGTCGCATTTATGATAATTCCGTTGATTTTACTTTTTACTTTCACCTATCTTCCTTTCGGGGAAATGTTTAAGTATAGTTTTTACAAAATGAAATATGCCACTCCGGTAGACAAAAGAGAGTTTGTAGGATGGCAGAATTATATTGACGTATTTACCAGAAAAGACTGCTTTGGAGCATTAAAGTTAAGTCTTTACTATATGTTAGGTTCTTTAGTACAGCTTGCAATAGCATTATATTTGGCAACACTGTTGAGCTTTAAGACTAAGGGAGGAAATATTTTCAAAGGATTTATGTTTTTCCCATATTTGGTCAATGGTATTGCAGTAGGTTTGATTTGGAAATTCTTTTACACCAGAGGATATGTGTTTGACACAGTATTACAGTGGTGTGGATTTAATTTGGACAATCTTCCGTATTGGTTAAAAGACCAGGGCGTAAATAACTGGGCTTTGGTTGCATCCTCCGTATGGCGTTATTTCGGACAGAATATGGTACTTTTCATTGGAGCCATAATGTCAGTTGATGCAGAAATGTACGAGGCAGCAGAACTGGACGGTGCAAATAAATTTCAACAATTTAGACATATTATTTTACCAAGCATTAAGACAATCGTAACATTGAATGTTATTTTATCCATTACCGGATCCTTAAGTGCATTTGATCCACCATACGTTATTACAAAGGGAGCAAATGGAACGGGAACATACTTCGTAGTTATGGATAAGATTGCTCATACCAGTCAGAAGGTTGGTTTGGCATCTGCAATGGCGATAATCTTATTCCTGATTATCTTTGTATGTACAATCTTGCAGAATCTGTTCTTTAAATATGTATTCCGAAATGCGGATGCAGATGATGAAACTTATGATGCAAAGAAAGCAAGAAAGAAGCTGGAGAAGCAAAAGAAAAAGCAATTGAAACTTCAGCAGAAGGGAGCGGTGTAAGATGGCTCAGCAGGTAAAAAGAAGAAAACATTATAGTATCGGACAGATTGTCTGGACTATCGTAAAATATGTGTCATTGGTGTTCTTCTCAATTGTAGCAGTACTTCCGGTAGTATCTTGTGTTATTACAGCGCTTAAGACAAAGGAAGAATATCAAAGTACAAACGTTATGACTATGCCGGAAAACTGGCTCAATTTTGACAACTTTGTAGAAGCATTTACAAAGGCAGGTATGGGAAAAGCGTTTATCAATTCAGGAATTGTATTAGTTTGTGTATTAATTGTATCAATTATTATCGGAACACAGTTAGCATATGTATTAAATCGTTTTAAATTTCCGGGTAATGCATTGATTCGTAACCTGTTCTTATTTGCAACACTTCTTCCGGGAATTGCAATGCAGGTATCGGTATACGAAATTATGGGAAATTTAGGATTTATTAACCACTTATATGGTTACATCATTATGATGTGCGGAACGGATATTATTTCCGTATACATATTCATTCAGTTTATGGAAAATATTCCGGTATCCTTGGATGAATCTGCAATCGTAGACGGTGCATCTTACTTTAAGATTTATTGGAAGATAATTCTTCCATTGTTAAAACCGGCAATCGTAACGGTTATGGTATTAAAAGGTGTTGGTACTTACAACGAATACTATAATGCGAACCTGTATTTACAGAATAAGGACTTATTAGGAACTATTTCTACATCTCTTTACAAGTTCGTAGGACCAATGGGAAGCCAGTTCAACTTGATTTGTGCAGGTGTTATTATTTCCCTTCTTCCGGCATTGATTGTATTTATTCTCTGTCAGAAACAGATTTATAGTGGTATTACACAAGGAGCAGTAAAAGGTTAGGAGGTAGCATATGCCAAACATGGTAAATGAAATAAAAGAACATCTGACCTCAGATATTATCCCTTTCTGGGAAGCACTAAAGGATGACAACTATGGTGGATTTTACGGCTATATGGGATATGATCTTAAGGTGGATAAGAAAGCAGTAAAGGGATGTATCTTAAACAGCAGAATCACATGGTTCTTTGCAAATGCCTATACACTCCTTAAAGATGAAACCTTATTAGAATATGCCAAGCATGGCTATGAGTTTTTGAAAAATTATTGTGTAGACAAGGAAAATGGCGGTGTCTTCTGGTCTTTAACGTATGATGGCAAGCCGGAGGATACTACCAAACACACATATAATCAGGCGTTTTCCATTTATGCACTTTCTTCCTATTATGAGGCGTCCGGTGACGAAGAGGCATTGGTTTTAGCAAAACAATTGTTAGAGCTCATTGAAGAAAAATGTACCAATGAAAACGGTTATATGGAAGCGTTTACTCGGGATTTTAAACCAGAGGAAAACGACAAGCTTTCCGAAAATGGAGTCATTGCAGAAAAGACAATGAATACACTTCTTCATGTATTTGAAGCCTATACCGAGCTTTATCGGGTTTCAAAGGATGAAAGGGCGAAGAAGCGTCTGGAATGGATAATGGATACCATTGAGAAACACATTTATAACCCAGCACTTCACCGTCAGGAGGTATTCTTTGATAATGATTATCATAGCCTCATTGACTTACATTCCTATGGTCATGATATAGAAACGGCGTGGCTCATCGACCGTGGAGTGGAAGTGCTGGATGAAGAGAGCTACAAGCAAAAGATGGAGCCGATTACAAAAGTATTGACCGAACAAATATACAAGGTGGCTTTTGATGGACATTCCCTTGCAAATGAATGTGAAAAAGGAGTGGTAAATCAGAACCGTGTATGGTGGGTACAGGCGGAAACTGTGGTAGGTTTCTTAAATGGCTATCAAAAAGATAAGAGTCAGACCAAGTATTTAGAGGCAGCTCAAAGTCAATGGCAGTTTATTAAAGAATATGTAATTGATAAGAGAAATGGTTCGGAATGGTTCTGGGAAGTAAATCCGGATGGAACCCCGATTGAAAATCGTCCGATTGTGGAACCATGGAAATGCCCATATCACAACGGAAGAATGTGCTTTGAAGTAATAAAGAGAGCAGAATGTATATAAGGAGATAATTTTTATGTTACATAAAAAATATTATGAAGAATTGGAGAAACAGGAGCAGTTCCTGAGCCGGAAAAATAAGAAATCAGATTTTTACAACGGTGTATTTGACCGTTACGAATATCCGGTACTTACCAGAGAACATATTCCGTTAACATGGCGTTATGATTTAAATCCGGAAACAAATCCATATTTTATGGAACGTTTAGGAATTAACGCAGTTATGAATTCCGGTGCAATTGAACTGAACGGAAAATACTATTTAGTTGCCCGTATTGAAGGAAACGATAGAAAGTCTTTCTTCGGTGTAGCAGAAAGTGACAACGGTGTGGATGGATTCCGTTTTTGGGATTATCCAATCTTATTAGAGGATACCTGTCCGGAAGAGACAAACGTATATGATATGCGTTTAACCAAGCATGAAGACGGATATATTTACGGAGTGTTCTGCTCCGAAAGTAAAGATACTTCCGTAAATGATTTATCCGCAGCAGTTGCAGCAGCGGGAATTGTTCGTACCAAGGATTTAAAGAATTGGGAAAGACTGGATAACTTAATAACATTACGTTCTCCACAGCAGAGAAACGTCGTACTTCATCCGGAATTTGTAGATGGAAAATATGCATTTTATACCAGACCAATGGATGATTTCATTGAAACAGGAAGCGGCGGAGGAATTGGATTTGGACTTTGCGAAGATATTACTCATGCAGTAATTGATGAAGAGAGAATGACTTCTTTGCGTAAGTACCACACCATTACGGAAGCAAAGAACGGTGCAGGTGCTACTCCAATTAAAACAGACAGAGGATGGATTCATATTGCCCATGGTGTGCGTAATACCGCAGCAGGACTTCGTTATGTAATCTATGCATTTGCAACAGATTTAAATGACCCGTCTAAGGTAATTGCAGAGCCATCCGGACTTCTTATCGGACCGAGAGGTGAAGAAAGAGTCGGGGATGTTTCTAACGTAGTATTTACCAACGGTGCAATTGTAAATGAAAACAATGAAGTATTTATCTATTATGCATCTAGTGATACAAGAATGCATGTAGCAACAACTACCGTAGATAAGCTGGTTGATTATGTATTCAATAGTCCACAAGATCCGGGAAGAAGTGTGGAGTGTGTAGCACAGCGTTGTGAATTGATTAAAAAGAACCTGGAATTTTTATCCAATAATAAATAAGTGAGGTAAGAAAAATGGGAAAATATAAGATGATTAGCCCGGCAGTTCCAAACGTGCCATGGCAGGAAAAACCAGAAGGACTGAAAGGAGCTCCTATCTGGAGATATACAGAAAATCCGATTATCGGAAGAAATCCGGTAGAAGGTGTTGCAAGAATTTTTAACAGTGCCGTAATTCCATATGAAGGAGAATTTATCGGTGTATTCCGTGGAGAGCAGACAAACGGTATTCCTTATATCTATATGGGAAGAAGCAAGGATGCAATTCATTGGGAATTTGACAAAGAAAAGATTAACTTTGTGGATGAAGATGGAAAGCCATTTATGCCAATTTACGCATATGATCCACGTTTAGTAAAAGTAGAAGATACCTATTATGTAATTTGGTGTCAGGATTTCTATGGAGCAGCTATCGGTGTGGCAAAGACAACAGATTTCAAGACCTTTACAAGAATTGAAAATCCATTCTTACCATTTAACCGTAATGCAGTATTGTTCCCAAGAAAAATCAATGGAAACTTTATGATGTTAAGCAGACCGTCAGACAGCGGTCATACACCATTTGGTGATGTTTTCGTAAGTGAAAGTCCGGATATGCAGTTCTGGGGAAAACACAGACATGTAATGTCTAAAGGAAATGAATGGTGGCAGTCTCTGAAAATCGGAGGCGGTGCAGCACCGATTGAAACCTCCGAGGGATGGTTATTATTCTATCACGGTGTAAGTGGAACATGTAATGGTTATGTATATTCTATCGGTGGAGCAATTTTAGATATTGATAATCCATCTATCGTAAAATACAGATGTGAAAACTTCATCTTAACACCGGAAGAATGGTATGAAGAACGTGGATTCGTTCCAAACGTATGCTTCCCATGTGCGACTATTCATGATTCTGAATCTGGAAAGATTGCAGTATATTACGGAGCGGCAGACAGCTATGTAGCATTAGCATTTACTCAGTTAGATGAAATCATTGACTACATCAAAGACCACAGTGTAGTAAATGAAACCGATACAGAAATCGGAAGAAGATAAAAACGACATACTCTATAATTCGGTAAGGGTTTCCCTCCCAAGAAACTCCTTAAATTATGATATGATATACACGGTGGGGGAGCCTGTTTTACAGGCTCCCTTGTCGTATTAAAAGCTTTTTACAGGAGGTATTTTGTATGCAGATTTTACCGGATAACCCGGCATTACAATATGAAGGACGGATTGACTTTGAGCAGCCATTAGCACCGATATTTGTATTTCCATGTACCAGTATCAGAATGAGATTTACAGGAACATTTTTAAAGGTTACTTTAGAAAATCATCATGCCTATTGGAATAATTACATGGGATATATATTAGATGGGGAGCAGAAAAAAATAGAGCTTCCGCAATCGGGAAAAGTTACGCTGATACTGGCAGAGGGATTAGAAGACAAAGAACATGAATTATTGTTCTTTAAAAGAATGGATTCCTGTCATACAGTTACTTTTTATGGCTTTGAAATAGAAGATAATGCGAAGCTTGGAGAAACAGCACCATTGCCAAAACGAAGAATTGAGGTATATGGAGACAGCGTTTCCGCAGGTGAAGTGTCGGAAGCAGTGGATTATGTAGGAAAAACAGACCCAGAACATCAAGGAGAGTTTTCCAATAGCTGGTATTCTTATAGCTGGATGACAGCCAGAAAATTAGGTGCAAGAATCCATGACATTGCACAGGGAGGAATTGCCTTATTAGACCATACCGGATGGTTTTCCGAGCCGGATTATAAGGGAATGGAAAGCTGTTACGACAAGATAGAATATCAACCGGCATTCGGTGTTACAAAGCAGTGGGATTTTTCAAAGTATTGTCCTCATTTGGTAATCATAGCCATAGGACAAAATGATAATCATCCCCATGATTATATGGCAGAAGATTATCACTGTGAAAAGGCAGTTTATTGGCGTAAAAAATACAAGGAATTTGTATTAGAAATAAGAAACCGTTATCCAAAGGCAGAGATTATTTTGACAACAACCATTTTATGCCATGATAAAAATTGGGATGCTTCTATCGAAGAAGTATGCAGAGAAATAAAGGATGAAAAGATTCATCACTTTATGTATACACAAAACGGTTGTGGAACTCCGGGGCATATCCGTATTCCGGAGGCAGAACAAATGTCAGAAGAATTAGTAAGTTATATCGAATCCCTTGGAGAAAAAATCTGGGATGAGGAATAAAGGAGAAAAAATGAGCGTTCAAATAGAATATGAAAAAGGAATTGCAAATTATGGAAATTGGTATCGTATCCAAAAGGTGATGGAACGAGCTGCGGCAGGAGAAAAGATTACGGTTGGATTTTTAGGTGGCTCTATTACACAGGGAAGTCTGTCATCTACCCCACAGACCTGTTACGCATATCATGTATATGAATGGTGGAAGAAAACATTTCCGCAGGCAGAGTTTACTTATATAAATGCCGGAATCGGCGGAACAACCTCTCAGTTTGGTGTGGCAAGAGTGGAGAGTGATTTATTGGCATATCATCCTGATTTTGTGATTGTAGAGTTTAGCGTAAATGATGATAGTACCCAGCATTTTTGTGAGACCTATGAGGGCTTGATAAGAAAAATTTATGGTTCAAAAGAAAAGCCTGCCATGCTGTTAGTCCACAATGTACGCTATGATGACGGCGGCAATGCACAGGTACAGCATGGAAAGGTGGCAAGACATTACCATCTGCCGTCAGTAAGTATGCAAAGCACCATTTATCCCCATGTAGTATCAGGAGAGATTCCAAATAGAGAGATTACACCGGATGATTTACATCCAAATGATAAGGGACATGAACTGGTGGCATCTGTTATCACTTGGTTTTTGGAAAAAATACAAAAGAACGAAGAAAAGGCGGAGTACACACCATTTGAAATGCCGGAACCTTTTACCATGAACCAGTATGAAAATTCTGTTCGTATGCAGAATGATAACAGTGACCCTGTGTGCGAGGGATTTGCGGCAGACAAAGAAGTACAAGAGCATATTACCCAGTGTTTCCGTAAAGGCTGGACTGCCAAAGAAAAAGGGGCAAAAATTACTTTTTCTGTATCAGGCACTTGTATCGGAGTTCAATATCGAAAATCCGTAAAAAAACCCGCACCTGTTGCACAAATTATTGTAGACGGTGACAGGGAACATACAATTACCTTAGATGCCAATTTTGAAGAAGATTGGGGAGATTGCCTGTATTTAGAAACGGTAGCAGAACATATGAAAAATCGGATGCACAAGGTAGAAATAGAGATTACAGAGACACATGAGAACGATGCAGTACCGTTTTATTTAGTATCAGTCATTGGTTCTTACTAAAATAAAAAAAGGGAGGTTTATTATGTTTCCAAAAGATTTTGCGTGGGGTGTTGCAAGCAGCGCCTATCAAATAGAAGGAAGAGATGAAAAGGATGGAGCAGGAGCCTGCATCTGGGATGAATTTTGCAGAGAAGGTAAGGTATATGAAGGACAGGATGCATTTGTAAGCTGTGACCATATACATCGCTATAAAGAAGATTTTGCCATGATGCGTCTTCTGGGAATCAAACATTATCGTTTTTCTATCAGTTGGTCACGTTTGCTGCCGCAGGGAATAGGAGAGGTCAACGAAAAAGGAATCGCATTGTATTGGGATATGATTCAAGAAATGAAAAAGAATGGCATTATACCATATATCACCATGTATCACTGGGAATTGCCGCAGGCATTACAGAATCAGGGCGGATGGCTCAATGAAGCATCCATTCAGTGGTTTGCAGAGTATGCAAAGGTGGTAGCGGAGAATTTTTCCGACCTTTGTGAATACTTTATTACTTTTAATGAACCACAGTGTTTTATCGGATTAGGAAATCTGTCCGGTATACACGCACCGGGGCTTAAAATGTCCTATAAAGATACATTCCAGATGGTACATAATATGCTGCGGGCGCATGGTACAGCGGTAAAGGTACTTCGTGCAAACGCAAAACAGGAGATAAAAGTAGGATATGCACCTACTTGTGGAGTAGCTTATCCGGCAAGCGAAAAACAGGAAGATATTGAGGCGGCAAGAAAGGTTTACTTTGGATTTCAGAATCCAATGGATAACTGGACTTGGAATGTAAGCTGGTTTTCCGATCCTGTATTTTTAGGAAAATATCCGGAAGAGGGATTGAAAAAGTTTGCTCCTTATTTACCGGAAATCACAGAAGAAGATATGGAGCTGATTTCACAGCCGTTGGATTTCATGGGACAAAATATTTACAACGGCTATGCCATTCAGGCAGGTGCAGATGGAGAACCGGAATATGTAAGCCGTGAAGTAGGTATTGCGAAAACAGCGGCACAGTGGCCGGTAACCCCGAAGTGCCTGTACTGGGGGATGAGATTTTTGTATGAGCGTTATCATTTACCAATTTATATTACAGAAAATGGAATGGCGTGTCACGATGCAGTATCAGCAGATGGCAGAGTCCATGACCAGAACCGTATTGATTTCTTAGATGCATATCTGGGAAATGTAGCACGGGCGTGTGCAGAGGGCATAGATGTACGAGGATATTTTCTGTGGACATTCTTAGACAATTTTGAATGGGAAAAGGGTTACAGTGAGCGATTTGGGATTGTACATGTGGATTTTACCACGCAGAAACGTCGGGTAAAGGATTCGGCATATTGGTATCAAAAAGTAATAGAAACAAATGGAGGTTGTTTATCCATGAATCAGGCAAAAAAAGAAATTATACATTTAAATCCGGTATTCACACATAATATTTGGGGTGGAACCAGATTAAGAGAAGATTTTCATTATCCGGTAGCGGGTGATGACATTGGTGAGTGCTGGGGTATTGCAGCTCATCCAAATGGAGATTGTACCGTAGAGGGCGGAGCTTTTGGTGGAAAGAAGCTCTCTGAATTGTGGAAAGAAGAGCCGCAGCTTTTTGGAAATGTGGATATGGACCGTTTTCCATTGTTAATAAAGATTATTGATGCAAAGGCAGATTTGAGTATTCAGGTACATCCGAATGACGCTTATGCAAAAGTAAACGAAAATGGTTCTTTAGGAAAAACAGAGTGTTGGTATATTTTAGATTGTGATGAAGATGCAACCTTGGTAATCGGACACAATGCAAAGACAAAAGAAGAACTTGCGGATATGATTCATCAGGGAAGATGGAGTGAGTTCATCCGTGAGATTCCGGTGAAAAAGGGCGATTTTATCCAGATAGACCCTGGTACTGTTCATGCAATCAAGGGGGGTATCTTGATATTGGAAACACAGCAGAACAGTGATATTACTTATCGTGTATATGATTATGACCGTCTTTCCAATGGAAAGCCAAGAGAGCTTCATATTGATAAGAGTATTGATGTAATTACAGTTCCGGCAAAAGCGGTAGCAGATAGTGTGATTGACACTACCACCATGCCAAAAGAGCGGTTGCATCAGGTATATCAGTGCCAGTTCTATAAGGTATTTAAGTTAGAAGTGGAAAAGAAAGCTGTATTTGAGCAGAAATATCCATTTATGCTGGTAAGCATATTAGAAGGGGATGGATTGCTCAATGGAGAATTGGTAAAGAAGGGAGATCATTTGATTCTTCCTGCCGGAATGGGAACTGTTGAAGTAGAAGGGAACTTAAAAGCAATCTGTTCCACATTGTAAGAAAAACTTAAGAAAAATTTGAAGATATTTCTATTAAAAATCCGTTATAATGTGATATACTGTACAAGGCAATGCAGTATACATGATTATAACGGATTTATCTTGTTTTAAAGGATAATAAAAATAGAAAGGATAAGATATGTTAGAGATTTTAAAAGCAGTCATCTACGGAATCGTAGAGGGAATTACAGAGTGGCTTCCGGTCAGCAGTACGGGACATATGATTTTATTAGAAGAAATTATGCCAATGGATGTATCCAAGGACTTTTGGAATATGTTTTTGGTAGTGGTACAGTTAGGTGCAATTTTAGCAGTGGTACTTTTGTTTTGGAATAAAATTTTTCCATTTAAGCCCAAAGAAAAAAATATCATAGATATGAACATTATGAACCTATGGGGCAAGATTTTAGTTGCGTGTATACCGGCTGGTGTGGTAGGTGTACTATTTGATGACTGGTTGGATGAACACTTGTATAATTACTGGGTAGTATCTATTATGTTGATGGTGGTAGGTCTGGTATTTATTATTGTGGAAAATCACAATAAAGGACATCGGGCAATCATGAAAAATACCGATGCCATCACATATCGGGCAGCAGCTATGATAGGGATATTTCAGCTCGTTGCAGCAGTTCTTCCGGGAACTTCCCGTTCCGGTGCGACCATTATCGGAGCACTGATGATTGGAGTATCTCGTACTGCAGCAGCAGAGTTTACCTTTTATCTGGCAATTCCGGTTATGTTTGGAGCAAGTCTTTTGAAGCTTGTAAAGTTTGGGCTTGCATTTAGTGGAATGGAATTGGGAATACTTTTGACAGGAATGATTGTGTCATTTGTTGTATCTGTCATTGTCATTCGTTTCCTGATGGGATATATCAAAAAGCATGACTTCAAAATATTTGGTTGGTATCGTATTATCTTAGGTGCGATTGTGCTGTTGTACTTCGGTGTTATCCGTTAGTGGAGTGCTAAGGATATGATGTTAAAATGGATGAGAAAAAAGAAACGGAAAGAGGAAAAGATTATGTATATAATTGCAGGCTTGGGAAATCCTACCGCAAAGTATGAAAAAACAAGACACAATGTAGGATTCGATGTCATTGACCGGCTGGCAGAGAAATATAATATAAGAGTGTCCGACAACCGACACAAGGCACTTTGCGGAACCGGAATCATAGAGGGAGAGAAAGTGTTGCTGGTAAAGCCTCAGACCTTTATGAATTTAAGCGGAGAAAGCATAGGTGCAATTCTTAACTTTTATAAAGTAGAACCGGAAACCAATCTCATTGTTATTTATGATGATATTAGTTTAGAGCCGGGAAGACTCCGGATTCGTAAGAAAGGCAGTGCCGGAGGGCATAACGGAATTAAGAATATCATTGCGCATGCCGGAACACAGGAGTTTTTGCGGATTAAGGTAGGAGTTGGAGAAAAGCCGCAGGGCTGGGACTTGGCAGATTATGTACTGGGACGTTTTTCCAAGGAAGACAGGGAAAAAGTGGAAGATGCCTTTGACCGTGCAGTGGAAGCAGTAAGTTATATGATAAAAGGAGAAGCAGATAAAGCAATGAATCTGTTTAACTAATAGGAACTTGAAGTTGAGGTGGGAAGAAATGAAAAGTTTTACGGAACCTCTATCAGGGTTAAAGGAATACGAAGAACTAAAAACAACACTTTCGAAAGAGAAAGGAATCATACAGGTTTCTGGATGCATTGATGTCCAGAAGCCTCATTTGATTTACAGTTTATCCAAGGAAAAAAAGAAAAAACTGATTGTAACGTTTAACGAACAAAAGGCAAGGGAATTATACGATAATTACCGCTTTTACGACAGACAGGCTGTATATTATCCGGCAAAAGACGTACTGTTTTATCAGTCGGATATTCGAGGAAACGCATTAACTGCAGAACGTTTGCAGGCAGTCCGGGCAATTATAGAAAACGAACAGGTAACCATCATTACCACATTTGACGCTTTGATGGATAAAATTGCGCCTATTGCCAATGTAAAGAAAGGGATTTTGACCTATTCTGTGGGAGATTCCATGGATATGGAGAAAATGAAAGAAAAACTGGTGCAGTTAGGATATGAGCGCAATTATCAAATCGAAGGTGCAGGGCAGTTTGCAGTTCGTGGTGGAATCTTAGATATTTTCCCATTAACAGAGGAAGTACCGTATCGTATTGAATTGTGGGGAGATGAGATTGATTCTATTCGTAGTTTTGAGGTAGAAAGCCAGCGTTCCATTGAAAATTTAGAATGCGTAGAAATTTATCCGTCATGTGAAGTTGTGTTGTCTAAGGAACAGATAGCACAGGGATTGGAAAAAATCGAAAAAGAAGCAGAACTGCTCTATGACACATTCCGAAAGGAAATGAAAACAGAAGAAGCACACCGGATTCGTAAGACGTTAGATGCATTAAAAGAAGAATTGACAGAGCTTGGACGTGTAGATAATTTAGACAGTTATCTGAGCTATTTTTTAGAGGAAACGGTATCATTTCTGGATTATTTTCCTAAAGAAGATACTTTGATATTTTTGGATGAGCCTGCCCGCATTGGGGAGAAAGGACGTGTAGTAGAGCAGGAGTTTTCTGAAAGCATGAAGCATCGTCTGGAAAAGGGATATATTTTGCCGGGACAAATGAATGCATTGTATACCGGAACAGAAATTTTTGCTGCATTAGAGCAACGGAAATGTGTGGCAGTCACAACGCTTGAAATGAAAGTGAATGAACTGGGGATTGGGGAACGGTACAGTATAAAGACCAAGGCAGTAAATCCTTATAACCGAAGTTTTGAGATACTCATTAAGGATCTGCAGCGGTATAAGAAAAATAAATACCGTGTGATTTTGCTGTCAGGTTCAAAAACCCGTGCAGCTCATTTGACAGAGGATTTGCAAAACGAAGGATTGAGCTGTTTTTATAGTGAGGATTTTAACCATGAGGTTCAGCCGGGAGAAGTGATGGTTGCCTACGGAAAGTTAAACAAGGGCTTTGAATATCCCGACATTAAGTTTGTGGTGATTTCGGAAAGCGATATTTTCGGAGGAGAGAAGAAACGCAAAAAAAAGCGGAAGATTTACGAGGGAGAGAAAATCCAAAGCTTTACAGACTTAAATGTGGGAGACTATGTGGTACATGAGCGGTACGGTGTAGGAATTTATCGTGGAATCGAAAAGGTAGAGATTCAAAAGACCGTAAAGGATTATATTAAGATTGAATATGATAAGGGCAGCACATTGTATATTTTGGCAACCCAGTTAGAGGCAATTCAAAAGTATGCAGGAGCAGATGCAAAGAAGCCCAAGATTAACCGCTTAGATGGTCAGGAATGGAATAAGACGAAGAGCAGGGTAAAGGGTGCAGTCAAGGAGATTGCCAAAGAGCTGGTAGAGCTTTATGCCATTCGTCAGCAGACCGAGGGCTTTCAATACGGACCGGATACGGTATGGCAGCGAGAGTTTGAAGAAATGTTTCCATTTGAGGAAACAGAAGATCAGGAGCTTGCCATTGAAGCCACAAAAAAGGATATGGAGAGCACCAAGATTATGGATCGTCTTATTTGTGGTGATGTAGGATATGGTAAGACGGAGGTTGCAATACGAGCGGCATTTAAAGCGGTACAGGAGGGAAAACAGGTAGTTTATCTTGTGCCTACTACCATTTTAGCACAGCAGCATTACAATAATTTTGTACAGCGAATGAAAGATTTTCCGGTTCAAGTAGACTTAATGTGTCGGTTCTGTACCAGCGGACAGATAAAAAAGACCGTAGAAGGCTTAAAAAAGGGTATGGTAGATATTGTAATCGGAACACATCGGGTACTTTCTAAGGATGTAGAATTTAAGGATTTAGGACTGCTAATTATTGATGAAGAACAGCGTTTTGGAGTTGCACATAAGGAAAAAATCAAGCAGATAAAGAAAAATGTAGATGTGTTGACTTTGACGGCAACCCCAATTCCAAGAACGCTTCATATGAGCTTGATTGGGATTCGGGATATGAGTGTATTAGAAGAACCGCCTATGGACAGAATGCCGATTCAGACTTATGTTATGGAGTTTAACGAGGAGATTGTACGAGAAGCAATCAATCGGGAATTGGCAAGAAACGGACAGGTATACTACGTTTTTAACAGAGTAAACCAAATTGCAGAAGTGGCGGCGAAGATTGCCGAGTTAGTACCGGATGCGAATGTGGCTTTTGCCCATGGACAGATGAAAGAGCGAGAACTTGAGGATATCATGTATCAGTTTATTAATGGAGAAATTGATGTACTGGTATCTACTACAATCATTGAAACAGGATTGGATATTTCTAATGTAAATACCATGATTATCCATGATGCTGATAATATGGGATTGTCTCAGCTCTATCAGTTGCGGGGAAGAGTGGGACGTTCTAATCGTACTGCATATGCATTTTTAATGTATAAGCAAAATAAGATGCTAAAAGAGATTGCAGAAAAGCGTTTGTCTGCAATTAAGGAATTTACCGAGTTAGGAAGTGGCTTTAAAATTGCAATGCGAGACTTGGAAATCCGTGGGGCAGGCAACCTTTTGGGAGCAAAACAGCATGGTCACATGGAAGCAGTAGGATATGACTTGTACTGCAAGATGTTGAATGAAGCGGTTAAGACCTTAAAGGGAATTGAGACACCGGAGCAGTTTGAGACAACCATTGAACTGGATATGGACGCATTTATTCCGCCTACTTATATACCAAATGAATTTCAAAAGCTGGATATTTATAAGCGAATTACCGGAATTGAGAATCAGGAGGAAAGCGAAGAAATGTTGGAAGAGCTGCTTGACCGATTTGGAGAACCGCCAAAGTCTGTGGAAAATCTCCTTACCATTGCACAGTTAAAGGCAAAGGCACATAGCTGTTACTATACAGAGATTAAGGAAAATGGTGATAAAATCAGATTTACTTTTTACCAGCAGGCAAAAATCAATCCCGTAAATATTGCAGCCATGGCAGAAAAATATGAAGGGGCACTTCAGTTTATCCGAGATGCCAAAGCTCCGTATTTTGAATATGTAAGGACACACAATACCAGACAGAAAGGTCGAAGTGCATTAGAGATTGCAGAGCAGATATTAGAAGATACTCAGAACTTATTGTTAGAAAAGGAAAAGTGAAAAAACTGTTAAATCCCTTAAAAACAGTTGATACACAAAAGGAAAAGAACTATAATATCATCAGTATGTAAAAAGAAAGAATGCGTAGGAGGAAACTATGAAGGCAAAAAAATTACTGTCCCTGCTTTTGGCGGCAGCTATGGGAGCATCCGTGTTGACAGGATGTAATGAGATTAAGGCGGATGCAGTGGGAGCTACCTTAAACGGAGAGGAAATTTCTCTTGGATTTATGAATTTTATGGCAAAATTCCAACAGGCAGTATATGATGGATATTTAGGTTCAATGTATGGAACAAGCGATTACTGGTCACAGGATTTGAGCGGTAATGGCTCTGATATGGAAACTACGGTAAAGGATCAGGTGGCAGAGAATGTAGAGCTGTTATACCTGTTAGAAGATCATATGGCAGATTATGGTGTAGAGCTTACAGAGGATGAGTTGTCAGCCATAGATGAGGCTGCGGATAAGTTTATGTCTGATAACAGTAAGGCTGCAATTGAGCAGATTGGAGCAACAAAGGAGTATGTAAAAGAAATGCTTCGTTTAGATACTATTCAGACGAAAATGAACAATGCCATAGGTGCAGAGGTAGATACTGAGGTTTCGGATGAAGAAGCCGCACAAAAGACATTTAGCTATGTCAGAGTAAGTAAGACATCTACCACCGATGCAGATGGAAATACCGTTGAATATACTGATGAGCAAAAAGAAGAGTTGAAAAACACCGTAAGCGAATATGCAAAAAAAGCACAGGAAGATTTTGATGGTGCGGCACAGAAGGCAGGATATACAGTATCTACTTATTCTTATGGTTCTGATGAGAGTAGCTTTGCTGAAGATGTTATTGCGGCGGCAGATAAGATGCAGAACGGAGACATCAGCGATGTGTTAGAGGATGATAACTACTATTATATTATTCGTATGGATAGCACATTTGATGAGCAGGCTACCGCAAGTAAAAAGGAAGAAATTGTAAGTCAGAGAAAAACAGACCACTATAAAGAAGTGTGTGATGGATATAAAGAAGATGCGAAGTATGAGGTAAATGAGTCAGAATGGAAGAAAGTAAAGTTTGATGATTTATTTACTATTAAGCAGGAAACAACGGATAGTACAGATACAACACAGAAATAAAACTATGGGGCTGTCGCTTTAACGAATGAAAATTCGTGAAGCGACAGCTTCTTTTTTGC
>CAYTDI010000021.1:0-40265 GCA_964436595.1 uncultured Eubacterium sp. | reverse complement strand
TTTGCAATCTCCGAATGTGTAGTATTGGTAAATAAGGGAATGGGGAGTGAACCACTGGACTGGGCGGTAAAAAATGTAGAAGAAACAAAAGCACAGATAGGAACAATATAGGAGTAAAAGGAAAAGTAAAGAGTGCTAGTGAATCATCAATAATGGATTACTCAAATAGATTTGCGGATAGTTTGGCAGATGATTTTAATCCGGGTGTTGAAGTTAGAGATGTTGTAAAAGAAGATATGATTTTGGTTCAATTTAGTTCAGATGCGCCTAATGCATCGCTTAGGTATTGGACAACAATTGATGAGGCTAATGGAATTTCTACAATTGAAGAATATATGGATAAAATGGCGTTATCAAAAGAATGGGGAAATCGAAATGTTGTAAAAGTTGCTAGAGTGAAGAAGGGAACTGAAGTTACTCATGCTATTGGAACAGCAAAAGCGCAAATTAAAATTTGTGATCCTAGACCTAGAAATGGTAAACAAATTTTATTTAGTAAGTTTGATTCAAATTGGATTACGGAAGTAAGGAATATAAAGGAATAGGTGTTTAAAATTATGAAAAGAGAAATTATGAAGAAAAAGTTAAATGATTTACAATGTGAAATAAGAAAAATTCAAGATGGTGTTGATGATTATACAAGAGAGTATCTTAATAAATTGGAAAAAATTATAGAGGATTATAAAAGTAAGTTGGATTTAAATGAAATGGATACGTCAGATGGTGGAACATTAGGATTTAGAAGAGTAATACTTGAGGATGACAATCTTGCTAATATAGACTCTTTGTATAATGCAGCGGTAGCGGTTGATAAATTTTATAGTCAAGAGTGTAGAGAGTGGTAGAAAGTATCGTTGCAAGATGAAACACAACCAAAGAAAATTAATACAATTTTAAGGAATACCATACGCAATTTTTTCGCGCTTTCCCAAAAGAAAATACCCTAAATCCGTGAAATAATTTGGAAAAATCCATTTAAAAAAAGCTAAAATGAAGCTAAGCCTCAAAAACTTGCCCTTTTTGTAATTCAATGCTACAATAGGAAGACGGATTATAAATTGTAAGGCAGGATGTGAGAAAGACGGATGATGAAAGTATTTATCTGCCCTGGATGCGGCAGTATGACAACAGTATCCAGAAGAAAAGAAGTGACATGCTATAAATGCGAAGGAATCAAAATGGTGCCTTCAAAGTTAAGCTTTGCCCAATATAGTGAAATGAATGAACAACAGCGGCAGGATTATGCCCAAAGTTGGTTGTATATTCGTGAGCGTAATAAAAAGTGAGAAAAAGGAGTAGAAAATGATACACTTTAATGAGCCTCCCTTTACAGGGAAGGAATTTGAATATATGAAGCAGACCATAGAGAATGCACATATTTGTGGAGATGGGGTATTTACTAAGAAATGTCATGCATGGTTAGAAGAACGGATGCAAAGTCCAAAGGTATTGCTGACTACGTCTTGTACACATGCATTGGAGATGGCGGCGCTTTTAATTGGAATAAAGCCGGGGGATGAAGTGATTATGCCATCCTATACATTTGCATCTACGGCAGATGCTTTTGTTATGCGAGGAGCGAAAATTGTATTTGTAGATATTCGACCAGATACCATGAATATTGATGAAACATTGATAGAAGATGCCATTACAGATAAAACAAAAGCAATTTGTGCTATGCATTATGCAGGAGTAGCCTGTGAGATGGATACCATTATGGAGATTGCCAATCGTCATCATTTGGCAGTGGTAGAAGACGCTGCTCAGGCAGTTATGAGTAGTTATAAGGGAAGACCATTGGGAAGCATCGGAGATTATGGCTGCTATTCTTTCCATGAGACAAAGAACTACTCCATGGGAGAAGGTGGAGCAATCCTCATCCGTGACATTGAAAATCGAGATAAAGCAGAGATTATTCGTGAAAAAGGAACAGATCGCAGCAAATTCTGGCGTGGGGAAGTGGACAAGTATACTTGGGTAGATTTTGGTTCGTCCTATCTTCCAAGTGATATGAATGCAGCATATCTGTGGGCACAGTTAGAATTGGCGGATGAAATAAATGATAAAAGACTGCATTTGTGGGATACTTATTACAAAGAACTGATCGAATTGGCAGAGGAAGGAAAGATAGAACTTCCCGTAGTGCCAAAGGAATGTAAACATAATGCACATATGTTTTATATAAAAACAGACGATATTGAACAGCGTAGTGACTTGATTGCATTTTTAAAAGAAAGAGGCGTAGGAGCAGTATTTCACTACATTCCTCTGCACACTGTGGCAGCCGGGAAAAAGTATGGTGAATTTCATGGAGAAGACCGTTATACTACCTGTGAAAGTGAACGGTTGTTGAGATTGCCACTTCACTATAATGTAAGCGAAGAAGATGTACATTATGTATGCAAACAAATTAAAGAGTTTTATAAAAGAGGCTAAGCATGAAAAAACTTTCATTTGTAATTCCGTGTTACAATTCAGAACACACGGTAGGACATGTAGTAAATGAGATAGAAGAAGCATTTCAGGGAAATGACAGATACGAGTATGAGATTATTTTGGTAAATGATGCGTCTCCAAAGGATGACACCATTGGAGCAATTCGAAAGATTGCCAAAGAAAATCCAAGAGTAATTGCAGTAAATTTATCCAAAAACTTTGGACAGGACAGTGCCCTTATGGCAGGATATTCCATTGCAAAGGGAGATTATATTGTTTCCCTGGATGATGATGGACAAAATCCGGCAAAAGAAGCATGGAAACTTTTAGATAAGATGGAAGAGGGCTGGGATGTTGTCTTTGGAAAATATAAAGTAAAAAAGCACAGTTGGTTTAAAAACTTTGGAAGCAAGGTAAATGATCTTATGGCAGATGCGCTTTTAGATAAACCCAAGGACTTGAGACTGTGCAGTTATTTTGCCATGGATCGTTTTGTAGTAGAGCAGATGTTAATGGACAGAAATTCTTTCCCTTATATCTGGGGATTGATTTTGCGTTCTACCAATAAAATGACCAACGTTTATATTGAACATCGGATAAGAGAAGAAGGAAAGTCCAATTTTACATTGATGAAATGTTTAAAAGTATGGTTTAATGGTTTTGTGGCTTTTTCAGTAAAGCCTCTGCGATTTTCCGCTTTGGTAGGAGCATTAGTTGCTTTGCTGGGATTCTTATATGGAATTTATGTAGTAATAAGAGCAGTTTGCTTTTCCGAACCGGTAGTTGGCTGGAGTTCTCTTATGGTAGCACTATTACTGATAGGTGGAATTATATTGATTATGCTAGGTTTGCTGGGTGAATATGTCGGTCGAATGAATTTAAGTATTAACAATACACCACAGTATATTATCCGTGATATTTATCGGCAAACGGATGACGAGTTAAGGAAAAATTAAGATATTTCAAATGTTTTGAGAATCTTCTTAGTATAAAATAAGATGGAAGATTGTTGAGGGATATACTATGTATAAGAAACAGAAGACAGGATGGGTGAAACATCTGGACTTTCTCATCATAGACCTTGTTTGTCTGGAGATGGCATTTTTAGCATCTTTTGGGATAAAGTTTGGAGATAGAGCACTTGTATCCTCTATTATAAAAGAATATTATATCAGATTGGCAATTGTATTGTTACTGATGGATTTGTGTATTGTATTTTTAATTGAGGCATATACCGGAATCCTGAGAAGAAATAAAGTACAGGAATTGCGGGCAGTAGTTGTACATTGCAGTATTGTTTTTGCCGCAGTTACGGTATACCTATGGGGAACAAAGCAGTCAGAAATTTATTCCAGACAGGTTATTATGGTGTTCTGGGGATTGGCTATCTTCTTTGAATATTTTGTAAGATGTGCATGGAAGATTTATATTCGTCAGAAAATGATACGGGGAAAACGTTTCTCGCAGCTTATTGTAATTACAGAAGACAGATATGCAGCAGAATGTGTCCGTGAATTTCAGCGGGACCGATACAAAGAATTTGAAGTTGCTGGGGTTATTGTAGTTGATAAAAACCGAACCGGAGAGGATATTTATGGTGTTCCGGTTGTGGCAGATGCTGACACCTGCTTAGAATATGTAAGAGCCAATGTAGTAGATGAGGTATTTATCAATGGAAATACCAGAGAAAGCAGTGAGGCATTGGCAAACGAACTGTTAGAGCTGGGGGTTACGGTACACTTTAGTTTGGTACACGAATCACAGCTTATGCCAAATAAAATGGTAGAGCGTTGCGGCAGATATATGGTGCTTACTTCCAGTATGAAGATTGCATCAACCAGACAGTTGTTTGTAAAACGTGCCATTGATATCATAGGAAGCCTGATAGGATTATTATTTACAGGAATTGCATTTATTATTTTTGCTCCAATTATTAAGATTCAGTCTCCCGGACCTATCTTCTATTCACAGATTAGAATTGGAAAAAATGGACGCAGATTTAAGTTTTATAAGTTTCGAACTATGGTAGTAGGAGCAGATGCCATGAAAAAAGACCTGATGGAACAAAACGAAATGGAAGGTCTGATGTTTAAAATGGAAAATGATCCAAGAATTTTTGGAATCGGAAGATTTATGCGTAAGTTTTCCATTGATGAGTTGCCGCAGTTTTGGAATGTGTTAAAGGGTGAAATGAGCTTGGTTGGGACAAGACCTCCAACAGAAGAAGAATTTGAGCAGTATGAGTTACATCATAAAGCACGTTTAGGTATAAAGCCGGGACTTACCGGAATGTGGCAGGTAAGTGGAAGAAGTGATATTAAGAATTTTGAAGAAATTGTAGCATTGGATACACAATATATATCAAACTGGTCATTAGGTGTGGATATTCGTATTTTGTTCCGCACAGTTTTGGTAGTATTGACTGGGAAAGGATCCGTATGACAGATATTTCAATTACCATTGTTGCGTATAATGACGAAGAAGATGTAAGAAATGCGGTATGTTCTATTATGGAACATACCGCTGTAACTATTCAAAAGAAAATTTATATTGTAGACAATAGTACCGACAAAAACGAACTGGAAAGCTTCTGTAACCAATGGGAAGAAGTTTATTATCGAAGACCGCAAGAAAATCTTGGGTTTGGGAAAGGGCATAATTATGTGCTTCCGGAACTGGATTCAAAATATCATGCAATTGTAAATCCGGATATTCTTTTGACGGAAGATAGTCTTCAGATTCTTATGAAATTTATGGAAAAACGTCAAATTGGTATGGCAGTTCCACGAATGACAGACGAACATGGGAATTTTCAAGCAGTATATCGTCGGGAGCTCACGGTACTTGACATGGGGATTCGTATGTTTTTATCATCCCATTTCAAAAAAAGACAAGCATATCATAACATGCAGGGTATGGATTATACAAAGCCGTTTCAAGTACCGTTTGCGCAGGGAAGTTTTTTAGTAATTCAAACAGAGCTGTTTCGACAATTTGGAGGATTTGATACCAGATACTTTATGTATATGGAAGACGCAGATTTATGCAGACAAGTCAATGACTGCAGCAGTTTGTATTATTGTCCGGATACCACGGTGATTCATAAGTGGGAACGAGCCTCCAAGAAAAATGGAAAGTTACGCAGGATTCATATAGCGTCCATGCTCCGATATTTTGGTAAATGGGGGTGGAAGTTATGGTAAGAACAGAAAAATTGTCTGTTGCAATGGTGAGCTACAACGGAGAAAAATACATAAAAGAACAACTGGATTCCATTTTTCCACAATTAGAAGCGCAGGATGAAGTAATTGTTTCGGATGACGGTTCTGACGATAAAACACTTGAGATATTAGAAGAATATCAGAAAAGTGAGGAACGACTGCGGGTAGTATCAGGACCTCGAACCGGAATTAAAAAAAATGTGGAAAATGCATTAAAACATTGTCAGGGAGACATCATTTTTTTGGCAGATCAGGATGATATTTGGAAACCCAATAAAGTAGAGCGGGTTTTACAGGTCATGGAAGAACAAAAAAGTATGCTGGTAGTCCATGATGCGGAAGTATTTCACGAAAGTCTGAAAGAGATTTCCATGGAATCTTTTTTAACATTTCGAAATGCCAAAGCAGGTGTATGGAAAAACATATGGAAAAACGGATATATAGGCTGCTGTATGGCATTTCGCAAAGAGGTATTGGAAAAGGTGCTTCCAATTCCCAATACCATAGAAATGCATGATCAGTGGATAGGAATATTGAGTGACTTTTATTTCGGAAAATCCATATTTTGGAAAGAACCACTGTTGAGTTATCGCAGGCATGGGGAAAACAGTTCGTCTATGAAACACTATAAAATTCCAAGAATGATACGCAATCGCATTGTTTTTTTATTGCGCTTTTTCGGAAGGATTCTCCATATTTGCTAGAAATAGAGAAAACATTTAATAAAATTTTAAGAAAAATTACAGTTGTTAAATGAAAAAAAATATTATAAGATAGGTCATGTATATTGTAAAAATAAGGGAATTATAGGGATGAGTGTAAGAGTGAGAAAGGTGAAGATATGTCAGATAATAGAAAAAACACAAGAAATGGAAAAGTAGATCCAAGACGTCAACAGCCAAAAATGAGTAAAAAAGCAATGAGAAAAAGAAAGAAAAAGAGAAAAGTAGCTTTGCTTGTGGCAGAGCTGATTATATTAGTTGTAGTTTTAGCGGCATTATGGGCATGGTCAAAGTTAGATAAGATTGAAACAGATGATAATTTTGGAAAAGATGTAGCCAATAAAGATTTGACGGCTGATACAAAGGATATCTTAGGAGAATACACAACCATTGCTTTATTTGGTTTAGATAATCGTTCTAATGGTAATTATAACAGCGGTAATAGTGACGTTATTATGCTTGCACGAATTGACAATGACACAAAGGAAGTAAAACTGGTATCTGTATATCGTGACACTATGCTGAATATGATGGATAATGATGATGAAGATGCATATAGTAAGGCAAACGCAGCATTTAATATGGGTGGTCCGGATCAGGCAGTCCGTATGCTGAATGTGAACTTGGATTTAGATATCAAGGAATATGTTGCTTTTGACTTTAATGCAGTAGCAGAAGCCGTTGATTTATTAGGTGGCGTTGAAGTAGAAATCAGCACAGAGGAAGCAGTAGCAATGCAGGGGTATCAGGATGAAGTTACAGAGATGACCGGTAAAAAGTCCAAGAAATTAAATGTTGGAGGGACCTATAATTTAGACGGTGTACAGGCAGTTTCTTATGCAAGACTGCGTTATGTGGGAAATGGTGATTTCCAGAGAACGGAACGCCAACGTCTGATTGTGAATAAAATGGTAGAAAAGGCATTGAAATCAGATATGGGAACGATAAATGAAGTAATAGATACCGTATTCCCACAGATTAAGACCAGTCTTTCAAAGACACAGATATTAAGCCTTGCAAAAGATGCCATGAATTATTCTATGGGCGAAAATACCGGATTCCCATTTGACCAAGAGACAGGAAGCTTTAAAGTAAGTTACCAGAGTAAAAAAGCAAGCTGTGTAATACCGGCAGACCTTGCAAGCAATGTAAAGCAGTTACATGAGTTCTTATATGGAACAACCGATTATGTAGTAACAGATAGTGTACAGAATATCAGTGATGAAATTGAAGAAAGAACTGGTGTAGAAGCTCCGAAAAAAGAAGAATCAAAAACAGATACAAGTGATAACTAGAACAAGGGCAGTGAAAAGAAATTGCAGGAGGAAATAATATGTGTGGAATTGTAGGATATATAGGGGAGTCCCAAGCAGCTCCGATTCTACTGGATGGATTGTCAAAGCTGGAATACAGAGGATATGACTCCGCAGGAATTGCAGTATTTGACGGAGAGAACATTCAGGTACAAAAGGCAACAGGACGACTGAAAGTATTAAGTGAGTTGACACATGATGGAACTACTATGCCGGGAACGGTAGGAATTGGTCATACCAGATGGGCAACTCATGGAGCACCATCCGATGTGAATGCACATCCTCACTACAATAAAGACAAAACAATTGCAGTTGTGCATAATGGAATTATCGAAAACTATATTAAATTAAAGACACGTTTGGAACAAAAAGGTTATACCTTTGTTTCGGAAACAGATACCGAGGTATTAGCACATCTTTTAGATTATTATTATACCGGAAATCCTATTGAAACCATTACAAAGGTAATGCATAGAGTAGAAGGTTCCTATGCTTTGGGAATTATTTTCAAAGATTTTTCCGATACGGTATATGCAGTGCGAAAAGACAGTCCACTGATTGTCGGAAAAGGAAAAGAAGGTAACTTTATTGCATCTGACGTACCGGCAGTATTGAAATATACCAGAGAAGTATATTTTATTCAAAACGAAGAGATTGCCGCATTAACAGAAGAAGCAGTTACATTTTTTAATATTGATGGAGAAGAGATTCAAAAAGAAGCAAGTAAAATTGAATGGGATATCAATGCCGCTGAAAAGGGTGGATATGAGCATTTCATGTTAAAGGAAATGTATGAGCAGCCGAAAACAATCCGAGATACCATCAGTCCGAGAATTAAAGATGGAAATATTGTGATTGAAGAACTGGGAATGACTGACGATGAAATTCGTCGAATCAAGCGAATCCATATTGTAGCTTGTGGCTCTGCATATCATACAGGTGTTACAGCAAGATATGTGATAGAGGATATGGCAAGAATTCCGGTGGAAGTAGATGTTGCATCTGAGTTTAGATATCGTAACCCGATATTAGAAGAAGATTCTTTGGTGATTATTATAAGCCAGTCAGGAGAAACTGCAGACTCTTTGGCAGCACTTCGTGAAGCGAAAAAGCGTGGAGTGAAAACACTTGGTATTGTAAATGTAGTAGGAAGTTCCATTGCCAGAGAAGCAGATAGCGTTATGTATACTTGGGCAGGACCGGAAATTGCAGTAGCAACCACAAAGGCTTATAGTGCACAGTTGGTAGCAGAATATTTGTTAGCAATCAAATTTGCACAGGTACGAGGCACTATAAACGAAGAACAGATTCAGAGTATGCTTTGTGATTTACAAAAGCTTCCGGAACAGATTGAAATGCTTTTGAATAACAAGGAAAAGATTCAGCGTTTTGCCAATAGATATGTGGCTGCAAAGGATGTATTTTTCGTAGGAAGAGGAATTGATTATGCGATTTCTATGGAAGGTTCTTTAAAGTTAAAGGAAATATCTTATATTCATTCTGAGGCTTATGCCGCAGGAGAATTAAAGCATGGAACAATTTCCCTGATAGAAGATGGAACTTTAGTTGCAGCAGTGGTAACACAGGAAGATTTGTACAAAAAAACCATTAGCAATATTGTAGAATTGAAATCCAGAGGTGCGTTTGTATTAGCAGTAACCAATACCGGACATACCGAGATGGAAAATTCTGCAGATTATGTGATTTATATTCCGCAGACGAACAAATATTTCACCAACTCCTTAGCAATTATACCGTTGCAGTTGTTCAGTTATTATGTAGCAGTAGGCAGAGGATGTGACGTAGATAAGCCTAGAAATCTGGCAAAATCCGTGACTGTTGAGTAAAAAGCTTGCAAAAAAAAACGAAATACGGTAGAATAGGAAAGTCGGTGTGGGGAAACATCGACTTTCCTGAGTTTCAAAAGGATAAATGAGAGAGGATATTATGAAAAAGATTTTAATGCAGTTTTGCAAGTTTAGCATGGTAGGCGTAGTAGCGTTCCTGATAGATTATGGTTTGCTGTTTGCGTTTACAGATTTATTACACATGCATTATCTGGCATCTTCCATGTTGTCATTTTCTGTGGCAACAGTATTTAATTACATATATAGTACAAAATATGTATTTGAATGTAGGGAAGAACAGGGTAAGGCAGGACAGTTTACTGTATTTTTGCTGTTAAGTGCATGTGGACTTTTATTAAATTCTATGTTGATGAAGACATTAGTAGAGAATATGGAGTTTCATTATATGTTAGCTAAATTATTCTCAGCAGTAATTGTTTCCATCTGGAATTTTGTATCAAGAAAAATATTTTTAGAAGACGGCGTGAAGGAAAGACTTTTTGCCAGAAGACAAGAGTTATTGCGTGGCCGTTAGAGTGTAGAAAGAGAGTCCGTTAAGGACTCTTTTTCTGTTTCGATTAATAAAAACATATATTTTTAAAGTATTTATCACAAATTTGTCACAAATCTACCGTAAACTCCTTAATATAAACGAAGAGCAAAAGAGGAAAGGAGAGTTGCATTATGGAACAAAATAATAATAACAACAGCAACAATAACAATACTTCAGATTCTTTATATTCATATAGTTATATCAACGAGGATAATCAAGAAAGAAATCCAAACTATTATGAAAGGAAAGAGGCTGAAAATCAAAACTATACCAATTCCGGTGCTTATACAAATACTTATGCACAGGGAAATGCATACACAAATCAGCAACAGACAAAGAAACCGAAAAAGGCAAAAATAAAAAAGAAACATGGATTTGGAGCAACTTTAGGAAAGGCAGCAGCGGTTGCGTTAGTATTTGGAATGGTATCCGGTGGTGCATTTTATGGAACAGGATATGCAATTGATTATGCCAATGGAAAAGTAATCACAGCAAAAGAGCAGACTGTGACACAGACAGGCAGCGATACGAAGGATAGTGGAAACCTTTCTGCAACTAATGTAAGTACAGCCACAACGATAAATGATGTTTCTGATATTGCGGAAAATGTAATGCCGTCGATTGTTTCCATTACCAATATGGGACAACAGACCGTAAACTTCTTTGGTCAGCAGGTAACACAAGATGTAGAAGGAGCAGGAAGTGGTATTATTATTGGACAAACTGATGAGGCAATATACATTGCAACAAATAACCATGTAGTAGCAAATTCTACACAGTTGACGGTAAACTTTATTGATGACCAAAGCGTTGCAGCAGAGATTAAAGGAACAGACACCAGTACAGACCTTGCGGTAATTTCAGTGGCAGTTAGTGATATTCCCAAAGATACACTTAATAAAATAAAGGTAGCAACCCTCGGAGACTCAGATGAGCTTAAAGTTGGGGAAGGTACCGTAGCAATTGGAAATGCGTTAGGATACGGACAGTCAGTAACAACAGGTGTTATCAGTGCATTGAACCGTGAAGTAACGGTACAGGATGAAAATACAGGGGCATCTGTTACAAATGAATTGATTCAGACCAGTGCAGCAATCAATCCGGGAAATAGTGGTGGTGCATTGTTAAATATGAAAGGTGAAGTCATCGGCATCAATTCTGTAAAGTATTCCGATGAAGATGTAGAAGGAATGGGATTTGCAATTCCGATTTCACAGGCAGAGCCGATTATCAATGATTTGATTAATCGAGAAGTAGTAGATGCATCTAATTCTGCATACTTAGGAGTGGCAGGTCAGGATGTTACTTCTGATATAGCGAAAGCTTATGGAATGCCTGAAGGTGTTTATGTTACACAAGTAAAGGAAGGAACAGCAGCAGAGACAGCAGGTATTCAAAAAGGTGATATTATCACAGAATTTGACGGCAAGAAAGTAAGCTCAATGGAAGCACTGAGAGATAATATGCAGTATTACGCAGCAGGAACCACGGTAGAAGTAGTAATTCAGAAGAATCAGAACGGTGAATGGCAGGAATACACCATATCTGTAACACTTGGCAAGAAAAATGGCTAAATTTTTCTTTTAAAATCCCTCAAAGTGTGGTAGGATAAGAATATATGCAGGAGGGATTTTCATGAGAAAGAAAAAAATTGTAATTGCATTAGGACATGATGCATTAGGAACCACATTACCGGAACAGAAGAGTGCAACAAAGAAAACAGCAAAGGCGGTAGTGGATTTTATAAAAGATGATTATCAGGTAGTAATTTCTCATAGCAATGGACCACAGGTTGGAATGATTCATACTGCAATGGCAGAATTTTGTAGAATCTATCCGGAGTACACAGCAACTCCAATGTCTGTGTGTTCTGCTATGAGTCAGGGATATATTGGATATGACTTACAGAATGCAATTCGTACAGAACTTTTAAACAGGGGAATTTATAAGCCTGTTTCTACGATTTTGACACAGGTATGTGTAGATCCTTATGACGAAGCTTTTTATCATCCGACTAAGGTAGTAGGTCGTGTTATGAATGAAGCGGAGGCAGAAGCAGAAGAAAAGAAAGGCAATCATGTAGTCAAGACAGAAGAAGGCTATCGCAGAATTGTAGCTGCTCCAAAGCCAATGGATATTGTAGAAATAGATGCAATTCGTGCATTAATAGATGCAGACCAGATTGTTATTGCTTGTGGTGGCGGCGGAATCCCGGTACTTGCACAGGACAATAACCTGAAAGGTGCCAGTGCTGTTATTGAGAAAGATTCTGCAGCAGGCAAATTAGCAGATATGGTAGATGCTGAAATGTTAGTTATTTTAACAGGAGTAGACAAAGTCTGCTTGAATTTTGGTACAAGTGAAGAACAGCAGTTAGATGAGCTGACCGTAGATGAAGCTAAGAAATATATGACAGAAGGTCAGTTTGAAGAAGGAACCATGCTTCCGAAGATTGAGACTGCAATTGAATTTATTGGTAATTCTGCAGTCAGAAAAGTCCTGATTACGAAGTTGGATGAGGCATCTGGAGAGAATCATGGAACTCTAATCCATAAATAAAAAGTTAAGAAACCGTAGAAAATTAAAACTTACGGTTTCTTTTTTTTGATTTATTTGTTATAATATGGATTGTAGTGTCTCTGGGACATTACGAATAGGGCAATATTCCTTGAAATTCAAGGGTTTGCAGTGTAGAATATGAAAGTGTCAAAAGGCACACATCACAGAGTGATGTGCGATTATTGCACATAATTGCACTTGAAAAACATGTTTTTCAGATGCAATTTGGTGCAATATGGCAATACTGCTTTGCAGTATGCCCTTTTGACACGTTAAATAATACGTTGCAAAATTTGGATTTTAGGAGTATTCTAAATCAGTTATCAAATTTTGATAGATAGATTGCAATTATGCAAAAGCAAAGAGAGGTAGAAAGATGAAAAAAGAAAATCTGAGAAAAACAAAAATTGTCTGCACAATGGGACCTTCTACGGAAAAGGATGGCGTTTTAGAGCAGTTAATGCTTGCTGGTATGAACGTTGCAAGATTTAACTTTTCACATGGTGATCATGATGAACAGATGGGACGTCTGGTTGAATTAAGAAGACTTCGTGAGAAGTTGGGACTTCCAGTTGCTGCACTGCTGGATACAAAGGGACCAGAAATCCGTTTAAGAGAGTTCAAAGAAGGAAAAGTAAACTTAGTAAAGGGACAGACCTTTACTTTAACTTCTGAGGAAATCCAGGGTGATGAGACAAGAGTTTCTATCAGCTATAAAGAATTAGTAAACGATGTTAAGGTAGGAGATACTATCTTAATCGATGATGGTTTAATTGAATTAAAAATAACAGCTTTAACAGATACAGACATCGTTTGTGAAGTTGAAAATGGTGGAAAAGTTTCTAATAAGAAAGGTGTTAACGTACCAAACGTAGACCTTACAATGCCTTTCATCAGTGAAAAAGACCACTCTGATATCGTATTTGCAGTAGAGCAGGATTATGATTTCATCGCAGCATCTTTCGTTCGTACAGCAGATGACGTACTTCAGATTCGTAAGATTTTAAAAGATAATGGTAATGATACAATCAAAATCATTTCCAAGATTGAAAATATGCAGGGTGTAAAGAACATCGATGAAATCATCGAAGTATCTGACGGAATCATGGTAGCTCGTGGAGACATGGGTGTTGAAATTCCATTAGAAGATGTACCTGTTATTCAGAAAATGATTATTAAGAAAGCAACTAAGGCTGGAAAGCAGGTTATCACTGCAACACAGATGTTAGATTCTATGATTAAGAATCCAAGACCTACAAGAGCAGAAGCAACAGACGTTGCAAACGCTATTTATGACGGAACAAGTGCAATCATGCTTTCCGGAGAAACTGCTGCTGGTGATTATCCGGTAGAAGCTGTTAAGACAATGGTTCGTATTGCAGTCCGCACAGAGCAGGATATTAATTACAGATCCAGATTCAAACAGAGAGAATCTTTGGACAACCCAGATATTACAAATGCAATCTCTCATGCAACATGTACAACAGCACATGACTTAAATGCAGCAGCTATCATTACTGTATCTAAGTCTGGTAGAACAGTACAGGATGTTTCTAAGTATCGTCCGGCTTGCCCAATCATCGGAGGAAGTACTTCCGAAAAAGTTTGCCGTCAGCTGAACCTTGCTTGGGGCGTTGTTCCAGTATTAGTTGATGAAAAAGATGATATTGATGAATTATTTGATCATGCACTTGAAACTGCTGAAAATGCAGGAGTTATTGAAAAAGGTGACATTGCAGTTTTAACAGCAGGTGTTCCACTTGGAGTATCTGGAACAACTAACATGATTAAAGTGCGTGTAGCAGACTAATAATAGAGCCGAAAAGGCGAAGGAGTAATTGTTTGCAACGAATAAGTGACCAGAAAAAATGTGAGTGGCTAGAAAGAACATGCTATGGTGTGTTCTTTCTGGCAGCATTTTTTTTATGCAGAATAATTAAATATAGTGATGGCGATGATGCCTATTTTTATCAGATGGCGCACAGTATGGGATTTTTTGAATACCTGAAGATGCGCTATATTACATGGGAGGGAAGAATGACCTCCGAAGCTATGACCTATATTTCCATGTATTTGGGAAAAACATTTTGGAACATAGCAAATGCAGGAATGCTTACGTTGTTAGTGGCAGGACTGGTAAAGATTACGAAGAAAATTAGCGGTGCAATGGAGCCACAAAAGGAATGTGCATTGACTTTTTTTATGTGTACAGGAATTTTGATGATGGGAGTGCCAGTGATTGGATATGCAGGATTTTGGATTACTGGTTCTACCTTTTACCTATGGTCTGTTGTGGTAGGTATCTGGGCAGCAATTCCCATAGCAGAACTGGCATTTTCTCACAAAACAGTGAATTGGAAGAGTTATTTATATGCAATCCCTTGCGGATTTATTGCCTCTATGGGATTAGAACAGATAGCAGCAGTGGTAATCACCTTTGGAGTATTGGCAGTAGGATACCATTTCTGGAAAGAGAAAAAGATTCATGTATTGACAACTATAGAAACTGTCATAATGATAATTGGATTACTTTTGCTTTTTGTTTCACCTGGGACAAGTGCCCGTGGCGGACAAGAATTGGAATGGATGCCGGAATTTGATACCATGAGTGTACCGCATCATATATTTATTACCTTGCAATGGATACTAAGTGGATTTGCCACTTACCACAAGGTATTGGTAAGTGCAATCTTAGTCATTGCATTGGTATATTATTTACAGAAAGAAAAAGATACCACACATAAAATTATTTTTAGCATTTTGACGGGAGCAGGTATTTTTAGCACATGGACAAGTATTTTTGGAAGTAACGTGTTTTCAGAACTGGGTATGGGAATTTCAGAAGGAATGATACCCGTAGAAAAAACAGCTACATTGTCGTCTCTAAGTGGTAGGCAGATATTTGCATGTATTTGGCAGATTGCAATAATAATTTTATTAGGCATTTTTTTATGGAAAACAGGAGAGACTTTATTAGAAAAATGTGTAATGGTGCTGATACTATTAGCATCTCTTGCAAGTGCAGCCGTTATGTATTTTTCACCTACAATGTATGTTTCCGGAGCAAGAGTCATGTTTGTAACAGCGGTACTATTGTGGCTTTTGACAGGCATATTGTTTACAAAGGTAAAAAATAATAAACTGCAATCGGTAATTACAGGATATGTTGCAGTTGCCGGTATAGCGAATGTAATTTCCTATGCCATGAATTTCATAAAATAAAGGGGAAGAGCAAATGAAAAAAAGAGGCTTCTTAGTACTGTTGATAATTGCAGCAGTATTATCCGTAGGTTGTGGAAAAGAGAAAAAGGTAGAAGAAACAAATCAGAAGCAGGAAGAAATTCAGAAAAAAGAGGAATCCAAGGAAACTACGGAATCCAAAGAGGAAGAAGATAAGAAAACAGAAAGTATTGTACAGTCGAATCAACAACAGGAAAATGTTGCACCTTTGCCTACATTGAACCCTGATACCGTGGTTTATATGGAAGAGGAAGTTTTGACTACTGATAAGGTTAATGTGCGTACACTTCCGTCAAAAGATAGTGATGTATATGAAGTTGCAGGAAGAAGAACAAAGTTTTTACGGACAGCAAATGATGGAACATGGAGTGCAGTACGGATTGAAAATCAGGAATACTATATTGCATCAGAATATTTAAAACTGGAGTCAGAAATGACAACAGGAGGACATCTGGTTGTGATTGATGCGGGACATCAGGCGAAAGGAAATAGTGAGCAAGAACCCATAGGACCCGGAGCATCAGAGACAAAAGCGAAAGTAGCCAGTGGAACAACAGGAACTACCACAGGACTTACGGAATATGAGTTGAATTTGCAGGTAGCATTGAAGTTACAGGCAGAACTAGAAGCCAGAGGGTATGAAGTTATGATGGTTCGCACTACCAATGATGTAAATATTAGCAATAGTGAACGGGCAGCAATCGCAAATAATGCCGGCGCAGAGGCTTTTATTCGCATTCATGCAAATGGTTCTGAGAATAGCAGCGAAAATGGAATTTTAACTATTTGTCCGACTGCTTCAAATCCATATATGGGAAATCTCTATCGTGAAAGCCGTTCACTTTCAGACTGTGTGTTAAATGGAGCAGTAAATGCCACTGGGGCTAATAAAAAATATGTTTGGGAAACCGATACCATGAGTGGAATCAATTGGTGTACCGTGCCGGTTACCATCGTAGAAATGGGATTTATGACAAATCCAACAGAGGATCAGAATATGGCAACGGATAGTTATCAGCAGAAAATGGCACAAGGAATCGCAGATGGAATTGATGCATATTTCGGAAATTAAATCATAAGAAAGGCAGTCTGGTAAAAAGGCTGCCTTTTTCGTATCATAGAAAATCAAATTAGTCATAAGCGACACAGCTTGGTGCGAAAGAGAAAATAATGGAGAAAAACATGAGAACATACGATAATCAGTGGATAAAAGAACAATTAGAAACATTAAAAGAATCAGAATATCAGAAATTTACGGCAAGCCTTTTACCGGGAGTGGAATCTATTTTAGGAGTGCGACTTCCAAAGCTTCGTCAGATTGCAAAAAAACTTGCAAAAGATGATTGGAAAGAATACTTAAAAGAAGCAAAAGATGATTCTATGGAGGAAATCATGCTGCAAGGAATGACTTTGGGATATGCAAAGGGAAATTTGCAGGACAAAGAGGAGTTTTTGCGAATATTTATTGCGAAAATTGATAACTGGTCTGTATGCGATAGTTGCTGCAACAGTATAAAAATAGCGAAGGAACAACCGGAAGAAATGTGGGAGTTTTTGCAGGAATATCTACATTCCGAAAAGGAATTTGAAATCCGTTTTGCGCTGGTACAGTTCTTAAATTACTATGTCAATGAAGAATATTTACAACGTGTATTAGCAGAAATTGATAAAATTTCCAGCAAGGCATATTATGTGGAAATGGCACAGGCATGGGCAGTGTCTATTTGTTATCGTGAGTTTCCCAAAGAAACAGAACCTTTTTTGAAACAGAATCATTTAAATGATTTTATTCATAATAAAGCATTGCAGAAAATAACAGAATCACTGAAAGTCAGCAAGGAGCAAAAAGCATACATTCGAAGCTTGAAACGATAATTACATTGACGAGTGTTTCGGAAAACTTTATAATAGAACTAATATTGGGGATTTTGCCCCATCAGAAAGAGGTGACATAATGGTTGAATTAGACCAGTTCAAAACAACATTGAACACATACAAAGAACCGTTAGTTGAAGTGAGGGATTCACTTTGACCTGGCTAACAAAGAAAAGAAAATCCAGGAATTAGAAAGAGAAATGGAAGCTCCTGATTTTTGGGATAATACAGAAGTCTCCCAACAGAAAATGAAGGAGTTAAAAAATTTGAAAGATGATGTAGAAACCTATGCACATTTGGCTCAGCAGTATGAAGATATTGAAATACTGCTGGAAATGGGATATGAAGAAGAGGATACATCATTGATACCTGAGATTCAAGAAGCATTAGAGGAATTTCAGCAGACCCTTGAAAATATTAGAATTAAGACATTATTGTCAGGAGAATACGATGGAGAAAATGCCATTGTATCATTGCATGCCGGAGCAGGCGGAACAGAATCCTGTGACTGGAATGCCATGCTGTATCGTATGTATAAGCGTTGGGCAGAGGATAAAGGCTTCACAGTGGAAGTATTAGACTCCTTAGATGGTGATGAAGCAGGAATAAAATCCATTACTTTTGAAGTATGTGGAGAAAATGCTTACGGCTATTTAAAGTCGGAAAAAGGTGTACATCGTCTGGTGCGTATTTCTCCATTTAATGCAGCAGGAAAACGTCAGACTTCCTTTGCGTCCTGTGATGTTATGCCTGATATTGAAAAGGAATTGGATATTGAAATTAAAGATGATGAGCTGAGAATTGATACTTATCGTTCCAGTGGAGCAGGAGGACAGCATATCAACAAGACATCATCGGCTATTCGAATTACTCATCTTCCTACCGGAATCGTGGTGCAGTGTCAGAATGAGCGTTCCCAGCATATGAACAAGGATAAGGCAATGCAGATGTTAAAGGCAAAGCTGTATTTGTTAAAGCAGGAAGAAAACGAAAAAAAGGCAGCGGACATTCGAGGTGAAGTAACAGAAATTGGCTGGGGTAATCAGATTCGTTCCTATGTTATGCAGCCATATACCATGGTAAAAGACCATAGGACAAACGCAGAGACTGGAAATGTAGATAGTGTTATGGATGGAAATATTGACTTGTTCATTAACACATATTTGAAATGGAAGAGTCTTGGATGTCCGGAAAAAATGGGAGAAAATTGATGAGAGAGTTTGCACTAGCCGGAGGAATTTTATTCTGTGTAATTATTGCATTGTTAGTATTAGTAGAATACCTTAAGAAAAAAGTGCGTGGATTTTCCAGAGAAATATTCGGAACAGATTCACTTATGGAGGGCTTGAGAAAACAGGAAGAAGAACTTTCTGTAACTCCGGCATCCGTATCTGGAATGACACGCATATTTGAACCGCAAATACAAAAAGATTTTCCGGAATTTAATTGGGTTCAGTTTAAAAATAAGGCAGAAGAAGTGTTGCGAGTATCATTGTTGGCAATTACAACACAAAGTATGGAACAAATGTCAGAGACTTCAGAAGCATTAAAGGAACAGGTGCAAGGCAGAATTTTAGAAAATCAGACAGCAGGTGTGCGGGAAGTGTATGACCGAATTGGCATTCATCAGACAGAGATTGCTAAGTATGAAAAAAAGAATGGGCGTTGTATTGTTACTCTGCAAAGTGCTGTGGAGCATATTCATTATAAGGAAAAGGGAGCAAAGCTTCTGTCAGGAAAAAAAGATTTATTAGAACAAACTAAATATAATATGGAGCTAATGTATATTCAAAATGAAAGCATAGCAAATAACAGTCATGGAGTAGGACTTACCTGTCCAAATTGTGGGGCACCTATTCAGACCCTTGGAATCAAACATTGTGAATATTGCGGCAGTGAAGTAGTACCGATTAATATGCAGGTTTGGTCTTTGCAGCATTTTTATGAAGTTACATACCAAAGGGTGTAATGTATAAATAAAACAAGAAAATCAGGAGGTTCGTTATGGGATTAATTAAGGCAGCAGTACAGGCAGTTGGAGGAGCTTTAGCAGATCAGTGGTTAGAGGTTTATGAACCGGATGACATGGGAGATCAGACTGTTTTCACCAGAGGAGTAATGATTCGAAAAGGTGAAAATAAAAAAGGAACAGATAATACAGTGTCAAATGGTTCTGTGATTCATGTATATGACAATCAGTTTATGATGTTGGTAGACGGTGGTAAAATCGTAGATTATACTGCAGAACCGGGATATTACAAGGTAGATAATTCTTCCTTGCCATCTTTATTTAATGGACAGTTAAAGGATACTTTAAAAGAATCTTTTTCCAGAATTAAGTTTGGTGGACAGACACCTACCCAGCAGAAGGTATTTTATATTAATTTGCAGGAAATTAAGGGAATTAAGTTTGGAACAAGAAATCCGATTAATTATTTCGATAGTTTTTATAATGCAGAATTGTTTTTACGTGCCCATGGAACATATTCCATTAAAATCGTAGATCCGCTTCGTTTTTATGCAGAAGCAATTCCAAGAAATAAAGACCGTGTAGAAATTACCGATATCAATGAACAGTATATTTCTGAATTTTTAGAAGCATTACAGACAGCAATCAATCAGTTGTCTGCCGATGGTATGCGCATTTCTTTTGTACCATCCAAGGGACGTGAATTAAGTAAATATATGTCTCAGATTTTGGATGAAGACTGGAATCAGATGCGTGGTATAGAAGTTCAGGCAGTAGGTATTGCAAGTATTTCTTATGATGATGAATCAAAAGAATTGATTAATAGTAGAAATGAAGGTGCAATGTTAAGTGATCCGGCAATTGCACAGGGATATATGGTGAAAAATCTTTCTCAGGGTGTAAAAGATGCAGGCTCTAATAGTGCAGGAGCAATGACTGGATTTATGGGAGTTGGTATGGGCGCAAATGCCATGAGTGGTATGATGAATGGATTTTCGCAAATGAATCCAAATGGACAGCCGCAGACACCAAACCAGCCGCAGCAACAGAATCCCAATGATTTTCATGTAGGTGGAGCTGTTCCAACGCAGGCACCAACACAAAGCACATCAGGAAGCGAATGGACATGTGAATGTGGCGCAGCTAATAGTGGAAAGTTCTGCTCTGAGTGTGGAAAACCAAAGCCAATTATCCAGACAGAGTGGACATGTGCATGCGGAACAGTTAATAGTGGAAAGTTCTGTTCTGAATGTGGAAAACCAAAGCCGGAAGAGAGTGGTGAGTGGACATGTGCGTGTGGAGCAGTAAATAGCGGAAAATTCTGTTCTGAGTGTGGAAAACCAAGAGCATAAGAGAAAGGTAAGGGAGAGTACCAATGGCAGTAGTAAGCTATAAGTGTCCTCACTGTGGCGGTGAGTTGATTTTTAGTCCGGCTACGCAGAAATACAAATGCGAATATTGTCTTTCTGATTTTTCCCAGGAGGAATTAGAGACATTAGAACCAGAAGAAGGCAGTGAAGAAAAAGCAGTAAATTTTGAGGAAGATACCCAAGAAGAAAATACAGAAACGGAAGAGGCAGTAATTTATCACTGCCCAAGCTGTGGAGCAGAGATTGTAACAGACGAGACAACAGCAGCGACTTTTTGCTATTATTGTCATAATCCGGTGGTGTTGTCGGGAAGAGTGTCAGGTGAATTTTTACCCGATAAGATTATTCCATTTGCCATTGAGAAAAAGCAGGCAACAGAGAAGTTTTTAGAATATGTACATAGTAAAAAATTCGTACCAAAGGCATTTTTCAATAAGCAGCAGATTGAGAAAATTTCCGGTGTATATTTTCCATATTGGATGGTAGATATGGATATGGAAGGAGCTATGCAGGCAGAAGGAAGAAATGTCCGTATATGGAGAAGCGGAGATACAGAGTATACCGAGACAAAAGTTTATCGTGTGGAGCGAGAAGGGGATGTTCATTTAGAGGATATTACCAAGAATGCATTAAAGAAATCCAACGCAAAACTGGCAGAAGGTGTACTTCCTTATGATGTCAGCAAAGTGCAGAAATTTCACATGGGATTTCTGTCTGGATTTTTGGCAGAAAAGCGTGATATTGAAAGGACAGAACTAAATAGTCAGGTACAGCAGGAGGCCAACGAATATGGAGAAAAAATCTTGCGTGGAACAGTAAAAGGATATTCCTCTGTATCGGTGAAAAGTTGTCATTTAAACCAAATACAGGAAAATTGGGATTATATTATGCTTCCTGTCTGGACAGTTACCTATAAAGGAAAAAATGGAAAAATGTATTATTATTCCATGAATGGACAAAATGGAAAAGTATATGGCGAACTTCCCATTGATTACAAAAAAGTATGGATACTAGGCGGAATTGTTTTCGTGGTAGTATTGATTTTGGCATTGATTGGAGGGTATCTGCTATGAGAATGAAAAAAGATCAAAAAACATATTTTTTCCATAGAAAATTAATACTGACAGCTCTGCTTACAAGTATCTTTGCAATGGGAAATGGATTGGCAGTAAATGCAGCAAACATTATAGAAAATGAGGCTGCTAACTTACCGTATTATGATACCGAGGAAGTAGATGCAGCAGGTGAAAGTTATAGTACTGATAAAAAAATGGCAATCAATCTTTCTAATCATGAAGTGGAAAGTTCGATTGACAACTATCAGGTAACCGATCAGGCAGGATTACTAAGTCAGTCTGAAATAGAGGAAATAGAAGACCGGATAGAAAAGATGGAAGACAAAACCGGTTGGGATATAATGGCAGTTACCACCAATGACGCAGAAAGTATGGATGCAACTTATTATGCAGAAAAGTGGTTTGATGATTATACTACTTGTGATGATGGAATTATCTTTTTCATTGATATGGATAATCGGGAGCTTGTCATGCGAACTTTTGGAGAAGCTATTAGTTCTCTTAATGACGAGAAAGTGGATAACATTTTAGACGTCGGTTATGAAGCAGTAAGTGATGAAGAGTATGGAAAAGCGTTTGAAGTAATGATGAAAAAAACAGCAAAGTATACATATCGTCAGATTACTCCGGTAGAAGCTGGAATTGCATTTATAATAGCGATTGCAGCAGGGGGAATGACCATTGGATGCATTGTTGGTTCCTATCGCTTAAAGTTTGGTGGTTATAAATATCCAATTGAGAAAAACGGAAGTGTAAAGTTAAGAAAAAAAGAAGATGCTTTTGTAAATCAGTTTGTTACTCACAGACATATTCCCAAGTCAGATGGAAACGGTGGCGGAGGAAAAACAACCACACATACCGGTGCCGGAGGAAGAGTATCAGGTGGCGGAAGTAGAAAATTTTAGCAATAAAATAGAAAAAGGTGTTGCATTGCATTCATAAATATGCTAACATCTTTCCTATGAGCACAAATGTATTTCACAGACAAACACGCAGGAGGGCAAAATGGAAGAAAAGACAAAATATTTTGTTCTGAAGAAAAAAGCTGTTCCTGAGGTATTGTTGAAGGTGGTTGAAGCAAAGAGACTTTTAGAGTCAGAACGGGCTGAATCTGTACAAGAAGCAACCGATATGGTTGGAATCAGCAGAAGTTCGTTTTATAAGTATAAAGATGACATCTTTCCATTTCATGACAATGCCAAGGGAAAGACGATTACCATGGTGATACAGATGGATGATGAACCGGGACTTTTGTCGGTAGTTCTTAGAATCGTGGCAGATTTCCATGCGAACATTCTTACCATTCATCAGAGTATACCCGTTAATGGAATTGCTTCGCTGACCTTAAGCGTTGATGTGCTGCCGGATACAAAGAATGTGTCCCAGATGGTGGAAAGCATTGAGCAACAGGAAGGCATACATTATTTAAAAATTTTAGCCAGGGAGTGACGACATGATCAAGATAGCAATTTTAGGTTATGGAACAATTGGTTCCGGAGTAGTAGAAGTATTAAACACAAACAAAGAAAGCATTGCCAAGCGTGCCGGCGATGAAATTGAAGTAAAGTACATATTAGATTTACGGGATTTCCCGGGAGATCCAATGGCAGATAAAGTAGTTCACGATTACGATGTGATTGCCAATGACGAGGAAGTACAGGTTGTGGTAGAAGCAATGGGTGGCGTAGAGCCGGCATATACTTTTGTAAAACGTGCTTTAATGGCAGGCAAGAATGTAACTACCTCTAACAAAGCATTAGTGGCAAAACACGGAGCAGAGCTTCTTGCAATTGCAAAAGAAAAAGATATCAACTTCTTATTTGAAGCAAGTGTAGGAGGCGGTATTCCGATTATCCGTCCGTTAAATTCTTCTTTGACAGCAGATGAAATTGAAGAAATCACTGGAATTTTAAATGGAACAACGAACTATATGTTAAGCAAGATGACCTTTGAAGGGCTTGAGTTTGACGATGTATTAAAGGATGCGCAGTCCAGAGGATATGCAGAAGCAGACCCGACAGCAGATATCGAAGGTTATGATGCTTGCCGTAAGATTGCTATTTTGACATCCTTAGTATGCGGACAGCAGGTAGATTTTGAAGAGATTTATACTGAAGGAATTACCAAGATTACAGCAACGGATATTAAATATGCAAAAGCAATGGGCAGAATCATTAAGCTGTTAGCTACCAGCAAGAAAGTAGGAGACAGCTATTACGCAATGGTAGCTCCATTTATGTTATCTCAGCAGCATCCATTGTACAGTGTAAACGATGTGTTTAATGCAATTTTTGTACATGGAAATGTATTAGGAGATGCAATGTTTTATGGAAGTGGAGCAGGAAAACTTCCAACTGCAAGTGCGGTAGTAGCAGATATTGTAGATATTGCAAAGCATTTACATAGAAATATTATGATTTCATGGAGTTCTAAGAAGTTAGAATTAGTAGATTGTAAAAAAGCAAATAGTCGTTTCTTCGTAAGAGCAACTGACAGTGAAGAAGAGATAAAAGCAGTATTTGGAAATGTAGAATTTGTTAAAGTTCCGGAAATTACAGACGAAGTTGGATTTTTAACAGATGCATTGACGGAAGAAGAGTTTGAAGAAAAGTCAGCAAAACTCAAAAATATGCGTCAACGCATTCGTGTAGAGTAGAATTGAAAAAATGAATTTCAGATTACAAAAAGGCATAAAATGATAGAGTAGTCTATATCATAAATGCTATTAAAGTAAGAAATTCGGGAGAGAGATATGCTGATTGTAAAAAAGTTCGGTGGAAGTTCAGTCGCCGACAAAGAAAGAATTTTTCATGTTGCAAAAAGATGTATCGAAGAATATCAAAAGGGAAATGATGTGGTAGTGGTTTTGTCTGCAATGGGCAAAACCACAGATTATTTAATCCAAATGGCAAAAGACATTAATCCTACCCCCTCCAAGCGGGAATTGGATATGTTACTTGCCACAGGAGAACAGACATCGGTGGCATTAATGTCGATGGCGATGTCTGCATTAGGAGTGCCATCCGTGTCCTTAAATGCATTTCAGGTTGTTATGCATACATCATCTGGTTACGGAAATGCTCGTTTTAAGCGGATAGATACGGAGCGAATTCGACATGAGTTGGAATCACGAAAAATTGTAATCGTAACCGGATTTCAGGGAATCAATAAGTATGATGATATTACCACATTAGGACGAGGTGGTTCCGATACCACGGCGGTTGCTCTTGCAGCAGCCCTTCATGCAGATGCATGTGAGATTTATACCGATGTGGAAGGCGTTTATACGGCAGATCCAAGAATTGTGCCAAAAGCCAAAAAATTAAAAGAGATTACTTATGATGAGATGTTAGAATTGGCAACACTTGGAGCAAAGGTTCTGCACAATCGTTCTGTGGAAATGGCAAAGAAGTATGGTGTCAAGCTGGTGGTTCGTTCCAGTTTGAATAATGCAGAAGGAACTATTGTGAAGGAGGAAACAGACGTGGAAAGTATGCTGATTAGTGGTGTGGCAGTAGATAAGAATGCTGCACGAATTGCAATAATCGGAGTAGAAGATGCACCGGGAATCGCATTTAAGATATTTGATTTACTGGCAAAGCACAATATTAATGTGGATGTTATTCTTCAGTCCATTGGACGTGATGGAAGTAAAGATATTTCTTTTACCGTAGCAAGAGATGATTTAAAAGAGGCAGTTTCTATTTTAGAAGAAAATAAAAACCGTATTACAGCCAAAGAAATTAAGTTTGACGATACCGTTGCCAAGGTATCTATCGTAGGTGCAGGTGTGCAGTCAAATCCGGGTGTGGCAGCTCAGATGTTTGAAGCCCTATATAATGTGGGAATCAATATTCGAATGATTGTGACATCTGAGATTCGTATCACAGTATTAATCAATGAAGAAGATGTGGAAAAGGCAATGCGTGCGGTACACGATAAATTTATGGAAGAATAAAAACAGAAGCCTTATGATGCGCACGAATTTGTTAAGAAAATGTACTGCATATTAAATTTAGCGCTGCAAAGTCTGCAAGCACAGAGAGAAGGTGTAAAATCTCGGAGTGTGTATGCAGGCTTTGTTTGTGCGAAAAACTCCCAAAGCGTGTTTCTCATAGTTTGGAAAATACTACGAGTATTTTGGCTAGAGAGTATAATTGGAAAGAAGGTCGATTTGGCATACAACCAGCAGGACATTTTTTATTATAAAGTTTAGAACAACAATGGCAAGAGCAATCCACAGATACACCTCACGATAATGAAGCCCTATTTTCAACTTATGTTTGGAAACACGTTCTATGGTCTGGCTAATGAGAAACCACCCGCCAAGAATAAAAGTGTAAGGCACTAGTGGGTGACATACAAAAGAAATCCACAGATGCCCATGGAAAAAAGCGGAAATAGCACGAGTGCCGCCGCAGCCCGGACAGTATATGCCAAAAAGCGCATGGATAAGGCATGGACCATTTGCACGAAAAAGCGAAGGAACTTTATTCAAAAGTATATAAATAATAAATAGAATGACAACAGAAGACCAGCCAATGTAAAAAAGGGCAGTTTCTTCTTTTTTGCGTTCACGTTTCATATAAATTCATCCTTTAATCGTTATTACTTATGCAGTATAACGGTTCTTTTTTTATTTGTCAAAAAGGTACTTCTTGAAACCGATTTCTAAATCCGCTATAATGAAAAAAGAGTGCATTTGCACAGAATTGAAAAGCAAGGGAGAACTAGAATGGATATAATTGCAAAACTGGCAGAAGAATTGAGTATTCGTAAGAATCAGGCAGAAGCTGCCGTAAAATTAATTGACGAAGGAAATACAATACCTTTTATTTCCAGATACCGTAAAGAAGTTACCGGTGCATTAAATGACGAGGTACTTCGTAATCTGTATGAGAGATTGAATTATCTGCGTAATTTGGAAGATAAAAAAGGACAGGTATTAGCAAGTATAGAAGAACAGGGCAAGCTGACAGAAGAACTAAAAAGTCAGATTTTAGCAGCAGAGACACTGGTAGTCGTAGAGGACTTATATCGCCCATATCGACCAAAACGTCGTACTCGTGCAACCATTGCTAAAGAAAAAGGAATAGAACCTCTTGCAAATATCATTATGCAGCAGGAAACAGAAAAGACATTAGAAGAAGAGGCGAAAGCTTTCTTAAATCCGGAAAAAGAAGTAAATACAACACAAGATGCTATTAATGGCGCAATGGATATTATCGCAGAAAGTATTTCCGATGAAGCAGATTATCGAAAACATATCCGAAAAGTTACCATGGAAAAAGGAAAAATCACTTCCACAGTCAAAGACCCAAAGGCAGAGTCCGTATATGAGATGTATTATGAATTTGAAGAAGGTCTTGCAAAGCTGGCAGGACATCGTATACTTGCATTGAACCGTGGAGAGACAGAAAAGGTTCTCAATGTAAAAATCGAGGCACCGGCTGACGATATTTTAAGATATTTAGAAAAGAAAGTGATTGAAAAAGACAATCCAAATACAACTCCAATCTTGAAAGCAGTTGTAGAAGACAGCTATAAGCGTTTAATTGCTCCGGCCATTGAACGTGAGATTCGCAACGAATTGACAGAAAAGGCAGAAGATGGAGCAATTAAAGTATTTGGTAAGAACTTAGAACAGCTTTTAATGCAGCCGCCAATTGCAGGAAAAGTAGTACTTGGATGGGATCCGGCATTCCGTACAGGATGTAAGCTTGCTGTGGTAGATTCCACCGGAAAAGTGTTAGATACCGTAGTGATTTATCCAACTGCTCCTCAGAATAAAGTAGAAGAATCCAAAAAGATATTAAAGCAATTGATTCAAAAATACGATATTTCCCTTATTTCCGTAGGAAATGGAACAGCCTCTCGTGAATCTGAAATGGTGATTGTGGACTTATTAAAAGAGATTCCAAAGCCGGTACAGTATGTAATTGTAAACGAAGCCGGAGCTTCTGTATATTCTGCAAGCAAGTTAGCAACAGAAGAATTTCCTAATTTTGATGTAGGACAAAGAAGTGCTGCTTCCATTGCAAGACGTCTGCAAGACCCGTTGGCAGAATTAGTAAAGATTGATCCAAAATCCATCGGAGTGGGACAGTATCAGCATGATATGAACCAAAAGAAGTTGAGTGAGACATTAGGCGGTGTGGTAGAAGATTGTGTAAACAAGGTTGGAGTAGACCTTAATACAGCATCTGCCTCCTTATTGGAATATATTTCTGGAATAAGCAAGGCAATTGCAAAAAATATTGTGGCATATCGTGAAGAAAACGGACGTTTCTTAACACGCACACAATTATTAAAGGTAGCAAAATTAGGACCAAAAGCATATGAACAATGTGCAGGATTTATGCGAATTGCAGATGGCAAGAATCCATTAGACGGAACCAGTGTCCATCCGGAAAGCTATGATGCAACAAAGAAACTGTTAGAAAAATTAGGCTATACCATGGAAGATGTTAAGAGTCGTAGCGTAGAGGGGATTTCAAAGAAAATTGCAGATTATGATGCGTTAGCAGAAGAATTAGGTATTGGTGTGCTTACCTTACAGGATATTGTAAGAGAATTAGAAAAACCGGCGCGTGACCCTCGTGAGGATATGCCAAAGCCGATTTTGCGAAGTGATGTTTTAGAAATCAAGGATTTGAAGCCGGGAATGATTTTAAAAGGAACAGTTCGAAATGTAATAGACTTCGGTGCTTTTGTAGACATTGGAGTTCATCAGGATGGACTGGTACATCTTTCAGAAATCTGTGACCGATTTATCAAACATCCATTAGAGGCAGTCAGTGTAGGAGATATTGTAGACGTACAGGTGCTTTCCGTAGATGAGAAAAAACAGCGTATTCAGCTTACCATGAAAATTGGCGGTGGCAAGTCAGAAGCGCAGAAGAAAGAGGAACGCAAAGAAAAGCCGGCACAGTCAACACAAAAGCCGAAAAATGCAAAAGGCATGAAAGAAGGAAGAAACGGTCAGCGCAATCGTAGAAACAATGACAGAGTACGCAAAGGAAACAATTTCTTTGATGGAATTATCATTGAGTAGTTGACAGAATAGAAAAGTGCGAGTACAATACACGTTAGAAAACAAAATAAATGTTCTTCAGGGCAGGGTGACTTTAAAAAAGAATTCCCGACCGACGGTGATACCACAATGTGGGCAAGTCCGTGAGCCATAACGGCAGGATATTGGTGCGAATCCAAAACCGACAGTACAGTCTGGATGAGAGAAGAAGCAATATTAGAAATAATATGTAGATGTAGATACAAGCCCTGAGAAGATTAATTCTCAGGGCTTTTTATATGCAAAAATAATCGGTAAAAAGGAGCGATAAAAATGGATACTGTAAACACAACAACCGTAAGAAATGAAAAAAAGGTGAATGTTTGGAAAATGACGATGACAGCCATGTTGTCAGCAATCGCATTCATTTTAATGTTTTTAGACTTTTCTACCCCATTTATGCCTAGTTTTATAAAAATGGATTTATCAGAGCTTCCGGCATTGGTAGGAACTTTTGCAATGGGACCTGTCAGCGGCGTAGTGATTTGTTTAATTAAGAATATACTTCATCTGTTTATGACAAGTACAGCAGGCGTAGGAGAACTTTCTAATTTTATTTTAGGAGCAGCATTCGTACTTCCGGCAGGATTGATTTACAAGAAATGGAAAGGGAAAAAGAGCGCAGTTCTTGGGGCGTTGCTTGGAGCAGTTTTGATGGCATTGATTAGTATTGCATCCAACTATTTTATTGTATATCCGGTGTATTACAACTTTTTACCAAAGGAAGCAATCTTAGCAGCATACCAAAAGATTTTTTCAGGAGTAGATAATATATTAGAGTGTTTGGTTCTTTTCAATGTTCCGTTTACCTTTGCAAAAGGAGTATTTAGTGTGATTATTACGTTAGTAATTTATAAACCATTATCCCCATTTTTAAAGGGAAATTATAAAAAATAGAAAATGAAATAAAAAAGAGAATATACATATCTTCAGGGCAGGGTGCAATTCCCTACCGGCGGTAAAGCCCGCGAGCACTACGGTGCAGATTCGGTGAGCTACAAGGCAACTCCGAAGCCGACAGTATAGTCTGGATGAAAGAAGATGACAGGCATGAAAACGCATGCGTGTTTTTGCTTACCCTGAGATTTGGTTTTAACCAGTCTCAGGGTTTTTACTTTATAGGAAATTTCGCTGCAATTTCCTATAAAGCAGCTCTCCGAGCAGGGATGCGCAGCTCGCAAAGTGGAAGAGCACCATAAATGGCACTGCTCGCGCGCGGAACAAAAGGTGTGCTATATCAGAAACTAGGTCGCGAGAGTGTGCGAAGCACACTTTTGTTATTCTATTATTCTAATTATAATTATAGGAGAATAAAAATGCAGGAAAAAGAAAAATATATGAGGCAAGTTTTAGCAATTGCAAAGAGGGGAATAGGAAAGACCTCGCCCAATCCCATGGTGGGATGTGTGGTAGTAAAGGATGGAAAGGTGATTTCCGAAGGATTTCATGAACGATATGGTGGTTTACATGCAGAACGCAATGCATTACAAAAGTGTGGAAAAGAAGCTGAGGGAGCAGATTTATATGTAAATTTAGAACCTTGTTGCCATCAGGGAAAGACACCACCATGTACAGACATTATTATAGAAAAAAAGATAAAGCGTGTATTCGTAGGATGTCTGGATTCTAACCCATTAGTAGCAGGAAAAGGAATTAAAATTTTAGAAGAACATGGAATCATGGTAGAAACCGGAATTTTAGAAAAAGAGTGTCGGGCATTAAACGAAGTGTTTTTTCACTATATGGAAACCGGAATGCCCTTTGTGGCAATGAAATATGCCATGACATTAGATGGGAAAATTGCTTGTGAAACAGGAGATTCTAAATGGGTGACAGGAGAACCGGCAAGAGATAAAGTGCAGCAGTTACGAAATCAATATCGTGGAATTATGACAGGAATCGGAACCGTTTTAGCAGATGACCCTATGCTGAATTGTCGTATGCCAGAGGGCAGGAATCCTATTCGTATTATCTGTGACTCCCATGTGCAAATCCCGGAGACGTGTCAGATTGTAACAACGGCCAAAGAACAAGAAACTATTTTAGCGTATTGCCAAGGAGATTTAGAAAAAATAGAGCGTTTGAAGCAGCAGGGAATCCAAATGTTACCTGTTTCAGAAACAAATCAGGGGCAGGTGAATTTAGTAGAGCTAATGAAAAAATTAGCAGAACAAAAGATAGACAGTATTTTATTAGAAGGTGGCGGAACCTTAAATGCCTCCATGTTATCAGAACAGTTGATACAAAGAGTATATGCATTCATTGCACCTAAATTAGTAGCAGGGGCAAATGCAAAGTCACCGATAGAGGGGGATGGAATAGAGAAAATGCAAGATGCAGTCAAGCTTCAAAATGTGCAAACCATAACATATGGAGAAGATATTTGTGTAACAGGAAAGGTAGGTGAGAAAACGTGTTTACTGGAATAGTAGAAGAAATAGGGACAATAGAAGTCATTCAAAAACAGGGCATTTCGGCAGAGCTTTGTATTAGATGCAGTAAAGTGTTAAAAAGCACAAAGTTAGGAGACAGTATTGCAGTCAACGGCGTATGCCTTACCGTGGTGAAGATAGAAGAAAACGTTTTTTGGGCAGATGTTATGACAGAAACCATGCATCGCAGTAATTTGTCAAAGATAAAAGAAAAAGACCATGTGAATTTAGAGCGTGCTATGGCAGCAGATGGGAGATTTGGAGGTCATATGGTTTCCGGACATATCGATGGCATAGGAACTATTACTCAGATTCGCTCGGAAGAAAATGCGGTCTGGTACACCATAGAAGCAATGCCGGAGTTGTTGCGTTACATAGTTGAAAAAGGTTCTGTTGCCATAGACGGCATTAGTCTTACGGTAGCAAGCGTATCGGAGAAAAACTTTCAAGTTTCAATCATTCCCCATACCAGACAAGAAACCACATTGTCAGAAAAGCAGACAGGAAATTTCGTAAATTTAGAATGTGACATTCTGGGAAAATATGTGGAGCGTTTTGTAGGTGGTGCAAAAAAGCAGCAAGAAAGTAAGATTACAGAAGAATTTTTAGAAAAATATGGATTTTGTTAAAAGAGTAGTTAGGAGGAGAAAAAATGAAAAACACAACAGACAGTATCGAACAGGCATTAGAAGACATTCGCCAAGGAAAAATTATAATGGTCATTGATGATCCGGACAGAGAAAACGAAGGAGATTTTATTTGTGCAGCAGAATTTGCCACGCCGGAAAATGTAAATTTCATGGCAACACATGGAAAAGGCTTGATTTGTATGCCAATGAGTAAAGAATTATGCCGGCAATTGGGATTAAAGCAGATGGTAGAGCAGAATACAGACAACCACCAGACGGCATTTACCGTATCTATTGATGAAGTTGATACAGATACAGGAATTTCAGCATATGAACGGTCAAAAACAGCCATAGCCACAGTAAAAGAGGGAGCAAAGCCGGAAGATTTTCGCAGACCGGGACATATGTTTCCGCTAGAAGCCAGAGAAGGAGGAGTATTAAAACGAACAGGGCACACAGAGGCAACCGTAGACTTAGCAGTACTTGCAGGATTAAAACCCTGTGGACTTTGCTGTGAGATTATGAGAGAAGATGGAACCATGATGCGAACCACAGAACTATTGCAGTTAGCAGAAAAGTTTCAATTAACTGTCATTACCATTGCGGATTTAGTACGGTATCGCATGGAACGAGATAGCTTAGTACACCGTGAAGCACACGCAAAACTTCCTACAAAATATGGAGAATTTGAAATATATGGTTATGAAAATAAGTTAAACGGAGAACATCATGTAGCGTTAGTTATGGGAGATATTTCAGATGGAGCACCGGTGCTGTGTCGGGTACATTCCGAGTGTCTTACCGGAGATGTTTTCGGCTCAGGCAGATGTGATTGTGGAGAACAGCTAGATACAGCAATGAAAATCATAGCAAAAGAAGGAAGAGGTATATTGCTTTATATGCGGCAGGAAGGAAGAGGAATCGGGCTTATTAACAAGCTAAAAGCATATGAATTACAGGAACAGGGATTAGATACAGTAGAAGCCAATATTCGGTTAGGATTTGCACCAGACCTTCGAGATTATGGAATCGGGGCGCAGATATTGAGCGATTTAGGCGCGCATAAGTTACGCCTTTTAACCAACAATCCAAAGAAAATCAGTGGATTGTCAGGCTATGGTATTACCATAGAAGAACGGGTGCCCATTCAGATGCCGGCAAAGAAAACAGATTTGTTTTATCTAAAAACAAAGCAGGATAAAATGCAGCATATGACCACATATTAGAAAAATCGTTAAAAAAATCACAAAATATAAAAGCATTTTCATATGAAGAACATGATAAAAATAAAAAAGGAAAAGAGGAAAAAAATGAAAGTATTAGAAGGAAACGTAGTAGCACAGGGAATCAAAGTAGGAATTGTAGCAGCAAGATTTAACGAATTTATTGTATCAAAGTTAATTGGAGGAGCACAGGATGCTTTCATTCGTCATGGAGTTGCGGATGACGATATTACATTAGCATGGGTACCGGGAGCCTTTGAAATTCCGGTGGTTGCACAGAAAATGGCAGAAAGCGGGAAATACGATGCCATTGTTTGTGTAGGGGCAGTTATCAAAGGTTCTACCAGCCATTATGATTATGTATGTGCAGAGGTCAGCAAGGGAATTGCAACAGTAGGATTAAAGACAGAGATACCGGTAACATTTGGTGTGCTGACAACCGATAACATTGAGCAGGCAATTGAACGTGCAGGTACAAAAGCAGGAAACAAAGGATATGACGCAGCGTGTACAGCCATTGAAATGGTAAATTTAATGAAACATATGTAAGAAAACAAAAAAGAAAAATAATTTCAGTAAAAAGCCCGGTTGTGAAACAGAAAGGTTGTTTGACAGTCGGGCTTTTCATGTCATAGGAAAATCATACACTTTTAATCTTCCGTTGACCTATTTTTAGAAAAAGGTTATACTATATGACGAAGAAATATAGAAATGGAGAGATACGCATGAGCACAGAATTTGATGTGACAATCACTTGGAAGGATATGTACCGATTTAATCTGTATCATGCCTACCACGGATTTCAAGGAATATTTGCAGCAGTAATAGGAATTTTAGTGCTGGTAGTAGCAGGATTAACTGCAGGAAAAATAGATACTATGTATACCGTGTTGTATGCCGTTTTTGGAGTTGTATTTTTAGTATATGTACCGGGAAGCTTGTACATTCGTTCCAAGCAGCAGATATTGCTGTCAGATGTACTGAAGCAGTCACTTCACTATAAAGTGGACCAAGCAGGAATACATGTATCTCAAAATGATCAGACCGCAGACCTTTTGTGGAATCAGATTTATAAGATTGTTTCAACAAAGAGCAATTTGCTAATTTACAGCAGCAGGGTAAATGCTTACGTTATTCCGAGAAATGTAATAGGTGCAGAATATGAAAAAGTAGCAAGTCTTGCGAAAGAGCATTTAGAAAAATATCGTCTGAAGTTAAAATAGGAGAAAAATATGATAAAGGAAACATTTTCCCCGGAAGAGACATTTTTATTTGGAAAAGAATTAGGTGAAAAAGCAAAACCGGGAGACGTATATACCTTGATAGGAGACTTAGGTGTAGGAAAAACGGTACTTACTCAGGGAATTGCAAAAGGACTTCAAATAGACGAGCCAATCAATAGTCCCACCTTTACAATAGTTCAGGTATATGAGGAGGGCAGAATGCCCTTTTATCACTTTGATGTATACCGAATTGGCGATATCGAAGAAATGGACGAGATTGGTTACGAAGACTATTTTTATGGTAAGGGACTTACCATGATAGAATGGGCAAACTTGATAGAAGAGATTTTGCCAGAGCATTATAAAGAAATAAAAATAGAAAAAGACTTGGAAAAAGGCTTTGATTATCGCAGAATTACAATAAATGAGGTAGAAAAATGAGAATATTAGGATTAGACAGTTCTGGACTGGTCGCAAGTGTTGCGCTGGTAGAGGATGATAATATGTTGGCGGAATATACAGTAAATTACAAAAAAACACATTCCCAGACATTGCTGCCTATGTTAGACGAAATAGCAAAAATGATAGAATTAGACTTAAATACCATAGATGCTATTGCCATTTCCGGAGGACCAGGTTCTTTTACCGGACTTCGTATCGGTTCAGCAACAGCCAAGGGACTGGGACTTGCCTTGAAAAAGCCATTAATCCAGATTCCTACTGTAGATGGACTGGCATATAATTTGTATGGATGCAAGGATATTGTGTGCCCGTTAATGGACGCAAGAAGAAATCAGACCTACACAGGACTTTATCAGTTTGATACAGAAGGAATGTGTGTGCTAGAACCACAGTGTGCAGTAGGGATTGATGAAATAATTGCCAAGGTAAATGATTTGGGAAAAGCGGTAGTTTTTTTAGGAGATGGCGTACCGGTATTTCGTGATTATATCAGAGAAAACTGTAAAGTACCGTATACCTTTGCACCGGCACACATGAATAAACAACGGGCAGGTGCCATAGCAGCCTTAGGAGAAATATATTATCAAACAGGCAAGGTACAGACAGCAGAAGAACATCGACCGGATTATTTAAGACTTTCACAGGCGGAGCGGGAACGTATGGAGAAAGAACAAGAAAATGGAAAAGCCTAGCGTGATTGTAACAAGAATGAAAAAGGAAGATATAGAGCAAGTAGCTGAAATCGAAGCACAGGTATTTTCGATGCCATGGTCAAAACAAGGATTTTCAGATGCATTAGACCAAGACACCATATTTGTGGTGGCGAAGTATCAGCAAAAAGTGTTAGGTTACTGCGGTATGTATTGTTCCTTTGAAGAGGGAGAAATTACCAATGTTGCAGTAAGTCCCAAATTCCAAAAACAAGGAATTGGAAAAAAGATAATTTCAGGATTGCTGAAGGTGGCACAAGAAAAGAAAATTACTCGCATTGTATTAGAAGTTCGAGTATCTAATCGGCCTGCAATCCAATTATATGAAACATTTGGATTTCAAAGTGTAGGGATTCGAAAAGGATTTTACGAAAAGCCACGGGAAGATGCCATGATTATGGTATTGGAACACATTCCCTCTTTCCAATAAGATACTGTGCCGCCTATAATAGAGGTAGATTAGGAGGATGACAGATGAGAACGGAAAGCAGAGAAATTATATGTAATTGTTGTAAAAAAATGATACAGAAAAACGGAGAAATACCGGTAGAAGAATTTTTTCATGCAGAAAAACAATGGGGGTATTTCTCAAACAAGGATGGAGAAAAGCAGGAATTTGACATTTGTGAAGAATGTTACGATAAATGGACAGCTTCTTTTCAGATTCCCGTGCAAAAACAAGAAGTGACAGAATTTGTTTGAAAGGAAATATTATGCTAGATATATGTTTATTAGGGACAGGCGGGATGATGCCTCTTCCTTATCGATGGCTTACGTCATTGATGACTAGATATAACGGAAGCAGTTTACTTATTGACTGCGGAGAAGGAACGCAAATAGCCATAAAAGAAAAAGGATGGAGCACAAAGCCAATCGATGTGATGTGTTTCACCCATTATCATGCAGACCATATCAGCGGACTGCCGGGGCTTTTGCTCAGCATGGGAAATGCAGATAGAACAGAGCCATTAACCATGATAGGACCAAAAGGACTGGAAAAAGTAGTAAATGCCCTTCGTGTAATAGCACCGGATTTGCCTTTTCCGTTAGAATTTATTGAATTAACAGAACCCTTAGAAAAAATAGAGATAAAAGGATATCATATTACAGCATTTAAGGTAAATCACAAGATTACCTGTTATGGATATACCGTGGAGATACCAAGAGCCGGGCAGTTTCAGGTGGAAAAGGCACAGGAACTTGGGATTCCAAAGAATTATTGGAATAAACTGCAAAAGGGTGCTTCCATAGAAATAGAAGGAAAGACCTATACGCCGGATATGGTATTAGGAGAACAAAGAAAAGGAATCAAAGTAACCTATTGCACAGATACAAGACCAACACAGGCTATTACGGAACAAGCAAAAAATGCCGATTTATTAATTATAGAAGGTATGTATGCGGAAAAAGAAAAGCTGGTAAAAGCAAAACAATACAAGCACATGACTTTCTATGAGGCGGCGCAAATTGCAAAAGATGCAGAAGTGTCAGAAATGTGGTTGACACATTTTAGTCCATCTTTGGTACGAGCAGAAGAGTATATGGATGAAGTGCGAAAGATTTATCATAACGCTCAATTGGGAAAAGATGGAAAAACAGTAGAATTGGATTTTCAGTAGAAGCAAAGGATGAAGGAGGGGATTCTATGAAAAAGAATCTGCGTACAATTATTGTTGTGGTATTATGTGCAGGGTTATGCATTGGATACTTTTATTATCTGACCAATCGAGATACGGGGAAAGAAACAACGCTTACAGAGGTAGAGCAGGTAATTACAAAAGATTTGGATAAATCCTACCCAAAGACAGCAAGAGAAGTGGTAAAGTTCTACAATCGAATTTTAAAATGTTATTATAACGAAGAACATACTGAAAAGGAATTAGAACAACTGACAAAACAGGCAAGAAAATTAATGGATAAGGAGCTTCAGGAGAAAAATCCGGAAAATGACTATCTTGCAGCAGTAAAAGCGGATGTAAAGTCTTATGCAGATGCAGAAAAAACCATTACCAGTTTTACAATAGACAGCACCAATGAAGTAGAATACAAAACTGTAAATGGACAGGAATGCGCCTATGTAGACGTATCCTATTTCGTACAGGAAAAAGCGGGTGCCAGTAGGGCAAGCCAAACCTATGTGCTTAGAAAAGACACAGATGGAAAATGGAGAATATTAGGATTTTATCAATAAGTAAGGAAGAAGTTATAGGAAGGAAAGAAACATGACAAGCAGTAAACAGGATGTAACAATACTGGCAATCGAAAGTTCATGCGATGAAACAGCAGCGGCAGTGGTACGCAATGGAAGAGAGGTGTTGTCTAACGTAATATCCTCTCAAATTGCATTACATACATTGTATGGCGGTGTAGTGCCGGAAATTGCATCCAGAAAGCATATTGAAAAAATAAATCAGGTAATAGAAGAAGCGCTAAAAGAAGCAGATATGACATTAGAAGAAATGGATGCCATAGCAGTCACCTACGGACCGGGGTTGGTAGGTGCACTTTTAGTTGGAGTAGCAGAGGCAAAGGCAATTGCGTATGCAGCTAAAAAACCTTTAATTGGTGTACACCATATTGAGGGACATATCAGTGCGAACTATATTGAGAACAAAGAATTAGAACCACCATTTTTATGTCTTGTAGTATCAGGTGGACATACACATCTTGTAAAAGTTGCAGATTATGGAAAATATGAAATATTAGGAAGAACCAGAGACGATGCAGCAGGAGAAGCATTTGACAAAGTAGCTCGTGCAATCGGACTAGGTTATCCAGGTGGACCAAAGATTGAAAAAGTATCCAAAGAAGGAAATCCGGAGGCAATTGCATTTCCAAGAGCAAAAGTAGCAGAAGAACCGTATGATTTTAGCTTCAGTGGCGTGAAGTCAGCGGTATTAAACTACATTAACGGCTGTAAAATGAAGGATATTCCTATTGTACAGGCGGATATAGCAGCCTCTTTCCAAAAGGCAGTAACCGATGTGTTAATAGAGCATGCAATGATGGCAGTAGACGAATTTGGTATAAAGAAGTTTGCTATTGCAGGAGGAGTAGCATCCAACGGAACATTGCGCAATGGAATGAAAGAAGCCTGCGAGAAAAAAGGAGTAGAGTTTTATCATCCGTCACCTATTTTTTGTACTGACAATGCAGCAATGATAGGTGCAGCAGCGTATTATGAATATATAGCGGGAAAAAGAGACGGATGGGATTTAAATGCCGTTCCTAACTTAAAATTAGGAGAGCGATAGGAGGCAATATGGCAGAGTCAAAATATGCAGCCATAGTTCTTTCTGCCGGAAGAGGAAAACGTATGAACAGCACCGTACCAAAGCAATATCTATTGCTAAATGGAAAACCGGTGCTGTATTATTCTCTTATGGCATTTGAAAAGAGTATGGTAGACGAAATAATATTAGTGACAGGAAAAGAAGAAGTTTCTTATTGTCAAAAAGAAATAGTAGAAAAATACAACCTAAAGAAAGTAAAAGCAATTATACCTGGGGGAAAAGAACGCTATCATTCTGTTTTTTGTGGGTTGCAGGAGTTAGAAAAAGAAAAGAGTGCGGCACGATATGTAATGATTCATGATGGTGCAAGACCATTTGTAGATAATGACATTATTAAGCGATGCGCAAAAGGGGTAGAAGAGTATAAGGCATGTGTCGCAGGAATGCCGGTAAAAGATACGATGAAAATAGCAGATAAAGACCTATTTGCCATTCAAACCCCAGACAGAAATAACGTATGGATGGTCCAGACACCACAGACATTTGAAAGAGAATTGATATGGAAAGCATATAAAACAATAATAGCAGAAGAACAGTCAGGAAAAGCAATTTCCGTAACAGATGATGCCATGGTAGTAGAAATAATGACAGAGCATAAAGTAAAAATGGTATTAGGATCTTATGAAAACATTAAAATAACCACGCCGGAGGATTTAGAAATTGCGCAGGTATTCTGCGATAGAAAGCAGTAGAAAGTCTACTAAAAGTGTACTATATAATATTAAAGAAAGAAAAAAGTAGAAAAAATTCAAAAAATCTATTGACAGTTGCAAATTATTTTGATAGAATCATATCTGCGCTGTGAAAAGCGGGACAATCCGGAGAGGTGTCCGAGTGGTTTAAGGAGCTGGTCTTGAAAACCAGTGATTCCGAAAGGGACCGTGGGTTCGAATCCCACCTTCTCCGTTTAAAAGGAATCATTTCCGCTAACGCAGACAGTGGCGCAAGCCACCAAAAGAATACTGGATAGATATTCAGCCAATTATGGAGAAGTACCCAAGCTGGCCGAAGGGACACCCCTGGAAAGGGTGCAGGTCGTT